>JBEKWP010000007.1:0-116991 GCA_049512915.1 Candidatus Sulfotelmatobacter sp. | reverse complement strand
GACTATCCGGGGCTGGAGCTGAATATCGATCGCGAACATGCGGCGCTGCTCGGCATATCGCCGGAGGCGGCGCTTGATAATGTCATCACTGCGCTTACCTCGGACACGATGATTGCCCCAAGTTTCTGGGTCGATCCAAAGACTGGCAATAACTACTTTCTCAGCGTGCAATACCCCGACAATCAAATTAAAACCCTGACCGACTTAAAGCAGATTCCGTTGCGCGCCCCCGGGGCCGCAAACACGACACCCCTTGAGTCGCTAGCATCGATCAAGCAGATCAATACTCCCACAGAGGTCGATCATTACCAGCTGCGTCGCAGTTTCGACATCTACGTCATGCCGAAGAAGGAAGATCTCGGCCGCGTGAGCAGTCAGATCAAACACGTCCTTGATGGCATGCACCACTCCTCCCAGATTACGGTGTCGATGGGCGGAGCGATCTCTGACATGCACAGTTCGTTCCAAAGTTTCGGCATCGGTCTCATCCTCGCGATCGTGCTGGTTTACCTCATCCTGATGGCGCAGTTCTCTTCGTTCTCCGATCCCTTCATCATCTTGCTGGCGATTCCTCCGGGGCTTTCGGGCGTGATCCTATTCCTGATGGTCACGGGGACGACGCTCAACGTCATGTCGCTGATGGGAGTCGTCATGATGACTGGAATCGCCGTTTCCGACAGCATCCTTATTGTCGAGTTCGTCGGCACGCTCCGCGCCAATGGTCGTCCCCTCAAGCAAGCCCTCGCGGAAGCGTGCAAAGTGCGTTTGCGTCCCATTCTGATGACCACGCTAGCCACCATCCTCGGCCTCATTCCAATGGCGCTCGCTCTGGAGCCGGGCAGCGAACAGTACGCGCCGCTCGCGCGAGCAATTCTCGGGGGGTTGACGGTTTCCGGCATAGTAACCGTTTTTCTAGTGCCGACAGCTTACCTGCTTATTCATCGGGGAAAAAATCCTGACGACGAAGTCGAGCCCCGATCCGGTGAGGTGACCCATGCGTAATCCGAGTCTATTTGTGCCGCTCTGGCTCCTTCTGTGTCCCCTCTCCCTGGGCGCACAGGAGATCGTCGCGCAGCTTCCAGATGCGCCGCAGCTCCAGGCCCAGGCGCAGCGGCGAACTCCAACGTTAAATGCTGCGACGACGAATTCTCCGGACACTCTCGCACCGGCCTCAACTGGAGAAATGCTTACGCGTCAACAGGCAGAGCAGTTGGCGCTGAAAAACAATCCACGAATCAGCGTCGCGGCGCTGCTTGCCCTGGCAAAAAAGCAAATCGTCCGCGAAACTCGCTCGGCGTTGCTTCCGACGCTGAATGGCAATATAACTGGGGTCGACGCGGTGGAAGCAAGCCGCATCTCGGCTGGGTCGCTTGATGCTTCCCGGCTTCTCAATCACGTGGGCGCGGGGATTGACCTCAATCAGTTGATCACGGATTTTGGCCGCACCCGCAATTTGGTCGCTTCCTCATCCTTTGAGGCAAAAGCCTCCGAGCAACAATCCCAGGCGACGCGGGAGGACATCGTGCTGGCGGCGGACATTGCCTTCTACGATGCTCTGGAGGCGCAGGCCACGCTGAAGGTTGCGCAAAGCACCGTCAAGGCTCGGCAAGCAGTCGGCGATCAAGTCAATGCGTTGACTGCGAGCAAGCTCAAGTCCACGCTCGACCAGAGTTTCGCTCAAGTCAATCTGTCGCAGGCAAAATTGCTCGATCTCGATTCGCAAAATCAGTTCGATGCCGCAATGGCGAATCTCAATGAGGTGCTTGGAACTACCAGCGATCAACAGTACCAACTCGTCGACGACCCGTCGCCCCCGCAGCCGGTCGCGCCCTCAGCGGACGCAGTGATTGCTCTCGCCTTGCAACAGCGCCCCGATCTTCTTGCCCTCAAACTCAATCACGACGCGGATGTGCGCTTCAGCCGGGCGCAACACGAGCAACTACTCCCTACGATCTCCGGGCTGGGCACGGTGGGCATCACACCCGTCGGATCCAGCACATACTTCACCCCTGATTGGTATGGAGCGGCAGGCGTGAACATCGGCATACCGATCTTCGAAGGTTTCAAATTCCATGCCCAGGCTGCGGAAGCCGACCTGCTCGCCAGAGCGTCCGACGAGCAGAGCCGGGTGCTCATCAATCGAATCGTACGGGATATCCGCACAGCCTGGCTGAGAGCGAACACTGCACAACAGAAAATGAGTGTGACCGCGGAACTCTTGCAAGAGGCCAACACGGCGCTGGACCTGGCGGATACAAGGTATCGCTTGGGACTTAGCTCGATTGTTGAGTTAAGTCAGGCCCAGTTACAACAGACACAGGCGCAGATCGCAGAGGCCAATGCTCGATTTGACTATGAAGCAGACCTTGCCGCGTTGCGGTTTCAAAGTGGTTCGCAGCCCTAGTCTGTATGAGATTGTTCATACTTGGTCGCCAAAGAGGACTTCTGTTAGAGTGGGAGCCATGCGCCCCCAGCCTCTCATCTGTGTCACGGATGTCGAAGCCAGCAGCCGGTGGTATCAGCGCCTGCTGAGTTGCCGCGGGGTTCACGGCGGCGGACAATATGAGCAACTGGTGAAGGAGGGCTCGCTTATCCTGCAATTGCACAGCTTTGCAGTTGAACATCATCACGGCCCCATCGGCGATCGCGACGACAGACCCTACGGTAATGGCGTGCTGCTCTGGTTCGAGGTGGATGACATCGACGCGGTACTGCAGCGCGCCGCGGAAATGCGCGTCGAGATCGTGCTGCCCCGCCATCGCAATCCTCCCGAGGGCGAAGGCGGCCCCAACCATTGGGAGTGTTGGATCCGCGACCCGGATGGCTACACCGTAGTGGTCGCCAGTCCCTATGGAACCGCCGACGGTGCCTGGCGCCCCGGCCCTGATCTGTTCACCTAGACCGCGCGGTCGGGCGCCAGTAGTGACAATCTTAGTTCGCTTTCGAAATGCCAACGTCTGGCTTGCCGACAATCCAACCGGAACACGAACCGATAGTTCCTCGACGAACGCATGGCCGTACTCTCGCCAGTGGGGATCGCTATGCGCAAGACCACTTCTCGCTCCGCATGCCCGCGCAAGCGGACGATTGTTTCGACAGCACGTACGGAAGCATGAAATTGTCTATACTCGCAAGCACGAATGAAATGTCAAATCACTCGCTCTCTAACTCCGCAGTCTCTGCGCGAATCCTTACGGCCTTTGTCGCGATATGCCGCAGCTCGCGGCCTGCATCTGATTCTGCTGCTCACTCTATTCGTCTCCTGCTCCTGGTCGCAATCGCTTGTGATCAAACGCGTGACGGTGATTGACGCCACCGGCCGTGGTCCCGAGCCTGACACTACGGTGATCGTAGATGGCGATCGCGTCGTTGCGGTGGGTCCGTGGAGAAAGACACATATCCCAAGAAAAGCCGTGGTCGTTGACGGCAGGGGCAAGTTTCTCATTCCTGGCTTGTGGGATATGCATGTACACGGCGCGTCCGACGCCCGCGCTCCCTGGAGCCACCTTCTCTTTCTGGCTAACGGAGTTGTCGGCGTCCGTGACATGTCAGGCCCGCCCGACGCCCGTGCGTGGCGAGCTGCGCATGCTTCCAGCGAGGATCCATCGCCGACTATCTATCTTGGCAGTCCCATCATCGATGGTCTTAATCCCGTCTGGCCCGAATCCATCGTTGTCACCGATGAAGCCCAAGGGCGCGAAGTGGTGGAACAACAGCGGGAGCGTGGCGCAGACTTCATCAAGGTCTATAGCAGGTTATCCCGCAACGCGTACTTCGCGATCGCCGATGAAGCCAACAAGCGTGGTATTCCATTCGAAGGGCATGTTCCGGAATCGGTCACGGCCGCAGAAGCATCCGACGCTGGCCAGAAAAGCATTGAGCATCTGACACGCGTGGCTGACAGCTGCTCAAAGGAAGAAAAGGCGATCGATTCCGAGCTGCAGCAGCAGGAAGCGTTGTTCCGGGCGCCGGGCGCGACGATAGCAGCAAAGATCGACTCAGGGAAAAGCATCATACGCCTTGACTTGCGTGTCGTTGAAACTTTTGACGAAGCGACCGCGCAGTCCTTGTTTGCCCGGTTCGTGAAGAATCGAACCTGGCAATGTCCCACCCTCACCTTGCTGCGAGCACAGATCGACGATCCGCTGCCTGCAAATGACCCGCGATTGAAATATTTGAGCAGAGAAGTGCGAGCGAAGTGGGATGCCGGTTATTACAAGAACATACCTCCCGAGCCTCGGGCGGCAATTGTCAAATTGAGTAAGCTTCAATTTGACGAATCCATGAAGCTTGTCGGACTCATGTACCGCGCGGGCGTCCCCATCCTCGCCGGCACTGACGCCATGAATCCGCAGTGCTTCCCCGGCTTCGGAATCCATGATGAGCTCGCTCTGCTGGTTGATGCCGGACTATCTCCGCTTGCCGCTCTCCAGGCCGCGACTCGAAATGCCGCTGAGTTTATGGGGCAACTTGACCACCGCGGAACCATTGAGGTTGGCAAGACTGCGGATCTTGTTTTACTCGACAGGGACCCGCTCGCCGACATTCATAACACGCGCTCGGTTCAGGCGGTTGTGCTCGGTGGTAAGCTCTATCCGCGCGCAGCGCTCGATGCGATGCTGGCGAAGGCGCAGACGCTAACGAGCAGTCGGGAAATGAACTGAGTACTGTCTTCCCTAAACGGAAGGTTGGTGAGTTCGATGAGGACGATTGGCAAACTGATCGTAGCGGGAGTGTTTGTCTTCGCGGTGCTGCAGGTGGTGCGACCCAGCATTCCGGTTAAGCCAGCGGCCGCTGAGCTGCGGACAAGCCCTGAGGTCAAGTACATCCTTGAGAAAGACTGCTATAGCTGCCATTCGGACCAACGACGGCTGGCATGGTTCGATCAAGTCGTGCCAGCGTATTGGCTGGTGCGATACGACGTGTTGACTGCACGCCAGCACCTCAACTTCTCAACTTTAGGTTCAAAACCTGCGGCTGTGCAGAAGGCGGCGCTCTTTGAGGCCGTGAACATGATTCAGCTGGGCGCGATGCCGTTGCCGAGGTTCCTCAGTCTGCACCCGGACTCAAAAGTGACGCCGGAAGAGCTGGCGACGCTGAAGGCGTATCTCGCCCCATGGGCGCCGAAGACAAGTGAGACTGGCGGTCCGCCCGAAAGCATCGCTTCGAAGACCGCGGCAGCAGTATCGCCTTCGGACGCTCGGGGGACTTCCGCGTCTGTGTCCCTGGCATCGGTACAGCCTGAGTTCAATGGATTCCCGTTCGATCCGGAGTTCGAAAACTGGAAGCCGCTGAGCACCACCGATCGCGGCGACAACAATACTTTCCGGTTCGTGCTTGGCAACGACATTGCTATCAAGGCGGCACAGGCGGGCAACATCTCACCGTGGCCGGATGGCGCGCGCTTCGCCAAAATCGCATGGCAGCAGCAGTTGGGTCCAGACGGTTTCACCCACCCAGGCCGATTCGTGCAGGTGGAGTTCATGCTGAAGAACGCTCAACTTTACAAAGATACGGAGGGCTGGGGTTGGGGCCGTTGGCGTGGCCTAGATCTAAAGCCCTACGGGGGCGACGCACACTTCGTGAACGAATGTACCGGCTGTCACAAGCCTGTGAGCGGCGACGACTATGTTTACACGCTGCCAATCACGACTGCAAAGATCAGCCGCCAGGAAGTGGTGAACAACCGAGCTGCTGCCTTACCCCCAACGCTGCCTTATCAGCCACTCGGCTGGAACGCCATCACTATGTACACCGATCCCAACACCCACACGACAGCAACGCTCTTTGGCAACGACGAAGCGTTGCGAGCCCTGCACCCACGTGAGACCGATGCGGGGAGCCAGAAATATCCAGCGGGGGCGGTGCTGGCGCTCATCACGTGGATTCAACGCGACGACCCACACTGGTTCGGCGCACGCATCCCAGACACCGTTTTATCCGTGGAGTTCGTGCAGGTCGCAGCGGCAGCGCAAATGACTGTGTATCGACGGTTTGCGGGGCCGGATTTCGCGGAAGATTCCGTGCCAGGCAGCGTAGCGGCCCAGCGCACGAACTTCTTGCTGGGTCTCGCTCCAGCGCAACTGCCTTAGGTCCCTGAAGCCTGGCGCAGACCGCATTCCGGCTGAACTGCAGAACCACTAATACTGAAAGTCCAAGAAATCAATGAGCGACCCGGCATGGCATGTTTATGGTTTGCGGATCGCCAAATCGGCCTTCGGCTACAAGAGCCTTGGACAAGCGACGGACAAAGCCACCAAGCGCCAGCACTGCCGCACAGAGGTATACATTCGCGAAATTGGTGCTTCGGACCTTGGCTATCACTCCGATGTCAGGGTGAACTGCTTCCGGAGCGCGTTCAGCCGCCGCGAATGCGGCTGCGCGAGCGTGGATTTTGTTCAGGCCCAGCGAATCATAACGAACAGCACGGCACCAGCGATTAGCACGAACTTCACCAGCGACAGCCACTTTTCTACGAATACGTTTCGCACGCGAGAGATATCCTTTCTAAAGAATGGCCCCATGACGTTTCCATCCAGACCGTTCTCTTCTACTAACTATAGGAGGGCCATCGTGGCGCGTGCTGCCGTTCCATTACCATCGCCATTCCACGGACGTGAGTTTCACGGCTGTGCTCGACGTGGACGTGCTTTAGCATTGCGTGAGCGGCTTGTGTTCGTTGGTTTCCAGTGCTTCCGTTAAAGTCTTGCACGCGCTCCGTGTGAGTGCAGGCACGACAGGAGAGGATTACCCCATTTTTGTCTCTACAAATACGGTACATAATATAAGAGTACAGGATGTCTTCCGCTCTGGATGTGACTATCATCACCTTTTGGCTGAATGGTGGCCTCCTTTAGGTGCTGGACCAATGCCCTCAGCACCGCCCATCAATGAAGCGTACCCTTAAGGCAGGTGAAAAGAGAGCGGCGGGCGGCTTCTTTGTCTGCCGCTTTTGCTTCTCACCCAAGCAAAGAGCAACCATTATGAAAAATATTAAATTTGTTGTAAGAGTCAGTCATGGCATTACTCGTGCACCTGCCTATGTGCAGCGGATGAGCATTAATCGGACTCCAGTCCAAATGACAACCAACCGCTCGCTGGCCCTGATGATGGGAAGATTCACGGCCGAAGACGCCGTGAAATCCATCCAAACTTCCCGGTGCAGCCCGGAATTAGTGGCGGTACACGTGAATGGCTAGCATTGGCGTTGAGAAGCGGTAAGGTCAAACGGAAGCCAGGAAGTTGGCGGGGCTTCAGAAGCATTGTCGGCGTAACATCGTCATTGCAATCATTCAACCCGGCTGCGCATTCTCGAGCCAATGAATGCGAAGGACCGCGTGTTCCGCTTTATAGCGGGCGATACTATACTGGTGGGATGAGCAAGCACCTCGAATCGCTGTACCAGAATCTTCTCAACGGAAAGCTACCCCATAACCTGAGCTGGAGCGAGGCGGTCGAGCTGATCGAGCATCTGGGTGAAGTCCAACCGCACGGAGACGATGAGTTTGTTTTCCGCGTCGGCAGCCAACGCGTGTTTTTCAAGCGGCCGCATACCCATGATCTTGGCGTGGAGGAAGTTTCCCGCCTGCGTAAATTCTTGAAGGAAGCCGGACCGTCTCTGAACAAATCAGGTGCGCATGCGGCAGGAGCCTCGCAGCCCGGCCGAATGATTGTCGTCATCGACCACCACGCTGCCCACGTTTACCAGGATCTCGGTGGAAGTCGTCCGGCAGACGAACACAAGGTGCAACCTTACGATCCTTTCAATTTCCACCATCATCTGATTCATCGAAAGGAAGCTCACTACCGTGGCGAGCGCGTGCCCGAAGAGGATTCGTTTTATGAGGAGGTCGCGAAAGATCTCACTCCAGCGAAAGAGATCGTCCTTATCGGTCACGCCACTGGAAAAAGCAACGCCGCCGATTTCTTGAAGGAATACTTGAAAACCCATCATCCCGACATTTCTCGACGGGTAATCGCTACTGAAAGCGCAGACCTCTCGGCGGTAACTGAGCCCGAAATTGAGGCTCTCGCAAAGCGGCACATGATCGCAGTCGCCTGACGGCTTGGTTCTTAGCGACGGCATGAGCGATTGTGAAGGCTGAGAATTTGCTTACAGCGTCGTCTTACCAAAGAGCGTGCCGGATGGATGTGAAAAATGGCGAAGAAGAAAACTGCTAATCTCCCGCCCAAACTCACAGAGACTGAACAAGACCTACTTTCGCACATCCAAAACGGATACCAGCTGGAAACTGATTCGCTTGGCGGCAACCCAGTTCTCCGGCGGTTGAAAGATAATGAAGAAATACGCCCTCCGTCTGCCAATCGCAATACCATCAAGGCGATGGATCAACGCGGACTCATCAGCCCCGGCAAAGGTCGCGACCCACTCACTATCGTGTGGCGTCTGAAAAAGAAGCAGCCTTAGATCGGCAAAACATCAGCCATTTCACTCTTTCATGGACGGGGAACGTGAGAACCTCACTTTGGCAACAATATTGTTCTTGCAGCTACCGTCCAAAAAAACTGCAGGTTCTCCTCTCGCCGCAAGCGTCGTTGTTGGGCGAAATCCACCACCGCCTGGCTGAAATCAACCGGTGTAAGTCAATCAAAAGAACGGAACTCTTCCCCATCCCCCGTGTTCAACCTAGTAACGGGAATTCTGGGGGGACACTATGAAAACCAAATTATCTAAAACGCTTCTTGCCGCGGTGTTGACGAGCGCCATGGCGCTCGGAACTGGCACTTCCTTGGGGGCGCAAGACCTGTCGATGGACAAGCCCTCACCGGCTGTGAGCGCTCCGGTGGATCAAGCCCCGGTGGATCAAGCTCCGGCGAATCAAGCTCCGGCGAATCAAGGACCGCCGCCAGGGCAGACCGCGCCGCAATACAATGCGCCGGACCAGAGCGCGCCTCCGGCTGTCGCGCCTGCCTCACCGCAAGATCAAGGTACATACCAAGACCAGGCGCAGGCGCCGATGCCTCCGCCTCCACCGGGGCCTGATCAACGGCAGTTCACGTCGTTGCCTCCAGAGCAGTTGGATAAGCTGGTAGCCCCGATTGCGTTGTATCCCGATGCACTTGTGGCGCAGATACTGGCCGCGTCGGCGTATCCAACGCAGATTGTTGAGGCGGACCGGATGGTGCGGGACTACCCGCAACTGAAGGGAAAAGATCTGGCCCAGCAAACGGAACAGCAGGATTGGGATCCGAGCGTGAAGGCTCTGGTGGAGTTTCCCACAGTGCTGGCGAACCTGGACAGGAACCTGTCGTGGACCTCTGAGCTGGGCCAAGCCTATCAGAAGCAGCCAGATGACGTGACGCAGGCGATCCAGTACATGCGTCACAAGGCTTACGACGCGGGCAATCTGCGCAGCACGCCTCAAGAGCGCGTGTACGAAGAAGGGCCGAATGTAAATATCCAGCCGGCTGACCCGGATGTGGTGTATGTGCCCGCTTATAACCCGGCCTACGTATACGGATATCCAGTAGGCCTGTGGCCCGGTTTCTATCCGTGGTGGGGATTCGGCGGCCCGCACATTTCGTTCAGTCTTGGCTTCCCGCTCTGGCCGTTCCTCGGCTTCGGCTGGGGATGGCATGGATGGGGCCTCGGATGGGGCTTCCACGGTGGCATCTTCTTCGGAGGCCATCCTTATGCCTTCCGCAGCGGAGCGTTTTATAACCACGCGGCGTTTGCGCACGGAAATTATCGAGGATTCTCTTCCGCGCATGGCGCATTCGGAGCGCGCGGGTTTGCGGATCGCGGTGGGCGCGGGTTTGGCTCTGCCGCAGGTCACGGATATGCGGGCGCATATCGAGGCTATGCGGGGACGTCGCACGGCTTCGCCGGCAGCAATCGCGGGGCAGCCGTTAACCGAGGCGGGGAAGGAAACCGAGCCTATGCAGGCAACCGGGGATTCTCCGGCGGCGGACGAGGCTTCGCTGGACGCCAATCAAGCGCGCCGCGCGCAGGTGGTTTCAGCGGCAGCCGCGGCGGTGAGCCGCGCGGATCCTCTTCCCATGGAGGCTCCAGCGGTTCGCACGGTGGCGGACACTCCAGCGGCGGGCATGCCAGCGGCGGACATGCCAGCGGCGGGCACGGCGGTGGTGGTCACAGTGGCGGTCACAGCAGCGGCGGACACGGCGGCAGGCGCTAAGCGTTCCGCGCAGTCGTTGCCGTTCCAGCCC
The DNA here is from genome assembly GCA_049512915.1 of Candidatus Sulfotelmatobacter sp. Classification (GTDB taxonomy): domain Bacteria; phylum Acidobacteriota; class Terriglobia; order Terriglobales; family Acidobacteriaceae; genus Sulfotelmatobacter. Next base: position 106,803 of record JBEKWP010000007.1, on the reverse strand, counting down.
GAATTGAAGGCCCCGCTCTCGTGTGAGCGGGGCTTTCTCGACCTTTCAGGAAAGCATTTGGGAGAAAATCTTCAATATGTTAGTCGCTATTTTGTTATAGTGCCTATCACATTGTCCGCGAGGTGGCGATCGCACGCATTCGGGCAGTGGTGGGAGGAACTGATGCCTCGAGTGAGGGCGGCGCGGAGAATTGTCGCCGATCGATATGAAAACGATGTGACGGTCGGACTTCGTGAGCGCAAGAAAGCCCGATTGCGTCAGCAGATCATCGAGACCTCGATCAAACTATTTCGCAAGCGCGGTTTTGAGAACACGCGGATCGACGACATCGTACAGGTTCTCGAGATCAGCCAGCCCACATTCTTCCGGTATTTTTCCAGCAAAGACGCGGTTCTGCGTGAGGTCGGGGAACGGGGATTTGCCTGCATAAGGGACCGGCTCCGCTCGGAGTTATCGACCAATGCAAGCACCGCGGAACGTCTGCGCCGGCTGTATGTGAGCCTGGCGAAAGAAGTAGAGGCGGACCGCAGCTTATGGCAGGCCGTTGTCCTATCGGGCGCGATGGACCCGGTGCGTTGCTCGAATATCCGCGGACACGAGGAAGCCACGGTCGGCTTGCTGCGAGAGATTCTCGCCGAGGGACAAAAAAAAGGCGACATTACAAACGATTTTCCCGTTGTTCATTTGGCGGAGTTCATGGAAGGCCTCTATAACACGGTGGTACGGCAGTGGGCAGTGGATCTGACCGGACCGCACAAGCTCACCGAGCGGGTACGCAGCGCGGTAGAGTTTTTCCTTCGAGGACTCGAGCTTTAATTGTTCGAGCGGACCAGCCCGTTCTTGATTCGAGGACTAATCGCGGTTCCCCGAGAGGGAAGAAGATGAAAGCTGCTGTGCTGCGCGACTTCAAGACTCCACTTATAGTTCAAGATGTTCCCCTTCCCAAAATTACAGAAAGCGAAGTGCTGATCAAGGTTGAAGTTTGCGGGGTCTGCCACTCCGATTTGCACGTGGCGGATGGAGATTGGTCTCAGCTGGCTGGGATCGTCAAAAAACCGCTCATCCTCGGGCACGAAGTGGTAGGAACGATTGTCGAGGTTGGCTCGGCAGTGCAGAGTGTCCATGTCGGCGACCGCGTCGGCGTGCCGTGGATCCATTGGACCTGTGGAGAGTGCGAATTTTGCCGGGAAGGCAACGAGAATTTATGCGTTCGTCAACAAATCACCGGTGTAACCGTAGACGGTGGCTACGCCGAATTTGTGAAAGCACCTGCTACCCACGTCGCCAGAATTCCCGATAATCTGGCCTCGGAGCAGGCCGCTCCTCTGCTATGCGCCGGGGTTACCGTTTATCGCGCCCTTAAGCAATCACGCCTTACGAAGGGGCAACGCTTGGCCGTGTTTGGAGTAGGAGGCCTGGGGCATCTCGCCGTTCAAGTCGGTTGCGATTTCGGAGCGGATGTCGCCGCAATCGACATCAGCGAAGAGAAGCTCGCTCTGGCTAAGACTCTTGGAGCTTCTACGACACTGAATGCCGCATCTGACAAAGTGGTGCAGGAATTGCGGTCGCAGGGGGGAGTTCACGTCGCACTCGTGACGTCCGCGGCAAAAGCCGCCTACGACATGGCGTTTTATTGTGTGCGTCCCACGGGAGTTCTGCTCGCCGTGGGCCTGCCCGCACAGGACATTTGTTTCCCGCCCATCCTGATGGCGGCGGGCGAAATCCGGATTCAGGCTTCGGCTGTTGGTACGCGACAAGATCTGCAGGAAACTCTGGCCCTGGGTGCGGCGGGGAGGGTTCGTTGTGAAGTGGCAACGCGACCTTTGTCTGAGGCCAACGAAGTGCTGGAGAAGCTGCGCCGGGCACAGGTTTCCGGCCGGCTTGCGTTAAGCATCGGCTCGTAGGTTCTGCATCGGAAAGCAAGTTGCGTTTGACGTTAGTCGCTAAATTGTGATATTGACTATCACTTTGCGCGAATCTGAAACGTCTGGCCGGGAGCTTTTCATACTGTGAATGCCAGGAAGTTGTTCGATCTTAGCGGGCGCGTCGCCATCATCACCGGTGGCTCCATCGGGTTGGGCCGCCAGATGGCCGAAGGGTTAGCCGAGATGGGAGCAAATGTTGCGCTGTGTGCCCGCAAGAAAGAGCGCTGTCAGGAAGCGGCTGATCAGTTGGCCAGCCTGGGCGCGAAGACCCTCGCTTTCGGCTGTGACGTGAAAGATCCCGCGGCGATTCAGGAAGTGGTGGCATCGACTCTGCAGGAGTTCGGCCGCATTGACATCCTTATTAATAATGCGGGCGTTTCGTGGGGGGCCCCGGTCGAAGAAATGACGCTTGAGCAATGGAACAAGGTCATTGACACGAACCTCACCGGAACTTTCCTATTCTCCCAAGCCGTGGGCAAAGCCATGATCGGTCGAGGACACGGGAAGATCATCAACATCGCGTCGGTCGCGGGCCTGGGCGGAGCCTCTTCGGATCTGCAAGCCATTGGCTACCACGCCAGCAAAGGCGGGGTCATCGCCTTCACCAAAGATCTCGCGTGCAAATGGGCCGCGCACAATATCCAAGTCAATGCCATCGCTCCGGGCTGGTTTCCCACGCACATGTCCAGCTGGATTCTTGAGCACCGCAAGGAATCCCTGCTGGAAAAGATTCCTCTTCATCGTTTTGGCAACGACCATGACCTGAAAGGCGCTGCCATTTTTCTGGCTTCCGACGCCTCGGCCTACGTTACGGGCCATGTTCTGGTCGTGGACGGAGGTCAGACCGCCTGGTAGGTGATCACCAAGCATGAATATTCCTCTCACTCCGTTGCGTTTCCTCCGTTATGCGGAACAGCAATTCCCAAACAAGACGGCAGTGGTTTGCCGGGACCAGCGATTTACTTATGCACAGTTCGGCGATCGCGCGGCTCGGTTAGCGGGCGCGCTGCTCGCAGCCGGAGTGAAGGCAGGGGATCGGGTTGCCTTTCTCAGCATGAATTGTCATCGGCTGCTGGAGGCGTACTTTGGAGTCCTCGATGCCGGAGCCGTTCTGCTTCCGCTCAATTACCGTCTCGCGTCTCATGAACTTGCTTACATCTTGAACGATTCTGGAGCGACCAAGTTGTTTCTGGCCCAGGACTTCGCCGGTCTGGTCGATTCCTTTCGCATGAAATTGACCCGTGTCGACTCCTACCACCTGCTTGATGCGGCTCCTCAGGCGGACTGGCTTGCTCGTCAGAACTATGAACAACTCCTCGCTGCTGCAACGCCGCACCGCGCGGAGATTACGTCGTTTGACGAGAATGTCCTCTGCGAACTCTTCTATACGAGCGGGACCAGCGCGGATCCCAAAGGCGTGATGCTCACCCACAGGAATATCTATCTCCACGCTTTGTATATAGCTCTGTTCCACCACACCAAGTATGAAGACGTGTTCCTGCACACGATTCCGTTGTTTCATGCCAACGGCTGGGGCGCGGCGCATACCGTGACGCTCGCGGGAGCCACGCATGTCATGAGTGCGCGATTTATTCCGCAAGAGATCTTTCGGCTGGTGGAGCGGGAGCGAGTTGGTTCTCTCAGCCTGGTGCCCATCATGGCCACAGCTTTGGTGAATTGCCCGGAGCGTTCCAAGTATGACTTGAGTTCGCTGCAGTGGGTCACGATCGGGGGCGCCGCGTCTTTTCCGTCTCTGATGCGCGACGTGGAACAGAAACTCGGCTGCAAGTGTTTTTCCGGATACGGTCTGACCGAATGCTCTCCTTCTCTCGCCACGGCCGAACTCAAACCAGATGTGGTGTGCGAACCCGAAGAGCGCTACGCGCTGCAGTCGATGACTGGATACGCGTATCCGGGAGTCGAACTGCGGGTGGTGGATTTCGAAGACAAGGACGTGCCTCACGACGGCGAGACCATGGGTGAAATCATTGCCCGCAGCGACAGTGTGATGGCTGGCTACTGGCAGCATCCCGAGGCGAGCGCGGAAGCCCTGCGTGGCGGCTGGTTTCACACCGGCGACATGGCCGTCGTCATGGAGAACGGTTACATCCTGATTGTCGATCGCAAGAAAGACATTATCGTCAGCGGCGGCGAGAATATCTCATCGCTGGAAGTGGAGCGAACGTTGTTGATGCATCCCGCCGTGTACGAGGCGGCGGTGATTGCGGTCCGCGACAACAAATGGGGGGAAGTCCCCAAAGGGGTGGTGATTTTAAAGCCGGGATCGACCGCGACCGAAGCGGAACTTATTGAGTTCTGCCGCTCTAATCTGGCGCACTACAAATGTCCGCGCTCGATCGACTTCTGCGAAAACTTAGCCAAGACTGCGACCGGAAAAGTGTTGAAGAAAGAATTGCGGGCGAAATATGTGGGAGGGCCAAGCACGCTCAGTCGGGAATTGTAGCAGCGGTCGCAAGGAGATGGGATGGACCTGCACTTGACTTCCGAGGAAACGCAATTCCGCGACGAATTGCGCTCTTGGCTCACTGCCAATGTGCCTGCCGACTGGGCGGAAAGGCGCGAGGAATCGCTGGAATCTCGCTTTGAATATCTCAGGGCGTGGCAGCGCAAGTTGTTCGAAGGCGGATGGGCGGGAGTTTCGTGGCCCAAGCAATATGGCGGCCGCGGTGCGAATCTGATGCAGCAGGTCATCTTCTGGCAGGAAATGGCTCTGGCCAGTGCGCCGCCGATGGCCAACACTTTGGGGCTGGGTCTGATCGGGCCTACCATCATTGCGTTCGGGACCGAAGCACAAAAGACGCGCTACCTGGCGAAGATTCTCAGCGCCGAAGAAATCTGGTGCCAGGGATTTTCCGAGCCTAATGCTGGATCCGATCTCGCGTCTTTGCAGACCGAGGCGCGACTGGATGGCAATTTCTACGTGGTCAACGGCCAGAAGACCTGGAACAGCTACGGTTGGATTGCCGACTGGTGCGAGTTGGTGGTTCGAACCGATCCGAATCTTCCAAAGCACAAAGGGCTCACTGTGCTCCTCGTAGATATGAAGTCTGCGGGGATCAGTGTTCGCCCGCTTCGCCAGATCACGGGAGAGAGTGAATTCGCCGAGGTCTCGTTCCGCGATGTGCGGGTCCCAGTCGAAAACGTCGTGGGGAACGTCAATCAAGGCTGGGATGTCGCAATAGGGACGCTCATGCACGAACGCGGCACCTTCGGCGCCGGCCTGCAGATCACTTTTCGCCGCAACATGGAACGCTTGATCGAACTTGCCGGCCAATTGCGGCGGAACGGAAATTCTGCTGCGCAAGATCCTTTGATTCGGCAGAAGCTGGCACAATGCTATGCGGAAATTGAAGTGATGCGGTGGAACCAGATGCGCGCCTTCAGCCGCATCAGTGCAACTGGAGTGCCCGGCCCGGAAGGTTCTATCCAGAAAATCTTCTGGAGCGAGTTGAACCAGCGGCTGCAGCAGGTGGCGCAGGAGTTGCTCGGTCCGTTCGGGCAGCTTGCGGGTTCTTCCGAGCACTCCGTCGACAACGGCAGTTGGGCCTACGGATACCTTCGTTCGCGCGGCAACACCATCGAAGCCGGCACCTCCGAGATTCAGCGCAACATCATCGGACACTTCGTTCTGGGCTTGCCCAGGAGCTACTGAGAACAGGTCATGCAATTCGGATTGAACGAGAGCCAGAAGATCCTTAAAGAGAACGCGCGCCAGTTTTTTGCGGGGGAATGCGCCATGACGCACGTGCGGCAACTGGCAGAAAGCAAGCAGCCGTACGATTCGGCGCTTTGGTCGAAGATGGCCGCCCAGGGATACACGGGCATTATTTTCCCGGAAAAATATGACGGACTCGGTCTCGGCACAATAGAACTCATTCTTCTGATGGAGGAAGCGGGGCGCGCACTGCTTCCCGGCCCGTTCTGGTCGACTGTCGCCCTTGCTGGGACGGTTATCGATGCCGTTGCCAGCGATGCGCAGAAGACGAAATATCTCGCGCGCATTTGTCGTGGCGAGGCACGCTCGACTCTCGCCTTACTAGAATCCGCCGCCTCCTGGGACTTGGCCGACGCGAAGCTTGTTCCCACTAATGGGAGGCTGACGGGCGAGAAGCTCTTCGTTCTCGATGCCGACGTGGCTGACTTTATTGTCGTCGCCGCGAAGTCGGGCATCTTTCTCGTGGAAGCGCAGGCGCCCGGCTTATCCATTACGCCGATGCCGGCTCTGGATCTCACTCGAAACTTCTATACCGTCGAGTTTCATAACACTCCTGCGGAGAAGCTGGGTGATGGAGCCAATCTTGCGCATGCTCTCGATGTGGCCACCGCAGCTCTGGTTGCCGAAATGGTGGGCGGAATGCAGCGCGTGCTCGACCTGACCGTGGACTATGCGAAGATGCGCAAGCAGTTTGGCAAGCCGATCGGAACATTTCAGGCCGTGCAGCATCAGTGTGCGGATATGTATCTTGAAACCGAGAGTTCACGCTCAGCCGCCTACTATGCGGCATGGGCTCTGGAGCATGATGCTCCGGACGCCGCCACGGCGACCTCCATCGCCAAAATGTACGCCAGTGATGCCTGCCGGTCCGTGGGGAACCATGCCATCCAGATCCACGGCGGCAACGGTTTTGCCTGGGAGAATGACTTACACCTTTACTACCGCCGCGCGAAAGCATCCGAGACGATGCTGGGCGATGCGACGTTTCACCGCGAACGCATCGCCCGCCTCGTGATCGACTGTATTCCGGTCCCGTGCGGCGGCAATGATCGGAGTTCACGATGAGCAATCTGGTTCGGCTGAGCAGAGATAGGGAGAGCGATATCGCCATCATCACCATCGACAATCCTCCGGTGAATGCGCTAAGCCCCGGCGTACCGGAGGGAATTGCCAACGCCATTGAAGAGATCAACAATGATCCCTCCGTGAAAGCGGTGGTTCTTATCGGCGGTGGCCGTACGTTTGTTGCCGGAGCGGACATCAAGGAGTTCGGAAAGATGACCTCTGGCAAATCGCGCGGCGCCAGCCTTCTGCCGCTGCTTCTCCGCATCGAAAACTGCAGCAAGCCCGTAGTGATGGCGATTCATGGCGCCGCATTTGGTGGAGGGCTGGAGTTGGCGATGGCAGGACACTACCGCGTGGCCGCAAGCGATGCGCAGGTCGGCCAGCCCGAAGTGAAGCTTGGCCTCATCCCCGGCGCTGCGGGAACGCAACGCCTGCCTCGGCTTGCCGGTGTCGCCAAAGCGCTTGAAATGTGCACCGACGGCAAACCGGTTGCCGCGGTAGAGGCCCTCCGGCTCGGGATTATCGACCGCTTGATCGACGGCGATTTGCTTACCGGTGCGGTGGCTTTCGCGCGCGAAGTCGCCGGAAAACCAGCACCCAGAACGCGCGAACGCGGCGAGAAACTAGGTACGGCCGAAGAGAACGCGGCAATCATTACGGGCGCCCGCGAGACTGTCCAGAAGAAGCAGCGGGGTCTGAAAGCGCCACTTGCCGCCATTGATGCGGTGGAAGCGGCAACCAACCTTTCTTTCGCAGAAGGTTGCGAGGTGGAGCGGAGACTCTTTACGGAGTGTCTGTTCTCCGATCAATCCAAGGCGCTCATCCATGTCTTCTTCGGTGAGCGCGAGGTCGGAAAGATTCCCGATGTGCCGAAAGACACGTCGGTCAAGCCAATTCGAAGTGTCGCTGTCGTTGGTTCCGGGACCATGGGCGGAGGCATCGCAATGGTCTTTGCGAATGCCGGTATTCCCGTTCTGTTGAAGGAGGTCGATCAGCCCGCGCTCGACCAGGGCCTCGCCAAGATTCGAAAGAACTATGCCAGCTCGGTTCAGCGCGGACGCTTCACTCAGCAGTTCGTCGACGAGCGCCTTGCTCTGATCACGCCCACCCTCAGCTACGACAATTTCTCCGACGTCGACATGGTGGTGGAGGCGGTCTTCGAGGGCATGGCGCTCAAGAAACAGGTTTTTCAAGATCTGGATCGTGCCTGCAAACCCGGCGCTATTTTGGCGAGTAACACATCCACACTGAGCATCGACGATATTGCCGGCGTGACCTCGCGGCCGGGATCCGTTATTGGAACCCACTTCTTCAGTCCAGCCAACATCATGCGCTTGCTAGAAATTGTGCGCGGGAAAAAGACAAGTAAGGAAGTCATCGCCACTTGCATGCAGCTCTCGAAAAAGCTCGGCAAGATCGGTGTGCTCGTGGGAAACTGCCGCGGCTTTGTCGGAAACCGCATGTTCGGGCCCTATCGCCGGGAAGCCCAGTTTCTGATCGAAGAAGGCGCGGAGGTTGAGGCCGTTGACAACGCGCTGGTTGAGTTCGGCATGGCCATGGGCCCCCTCGCGACGGGCGATCTTGCCGGACTGGATGTTGGCTGGCGGATTCGCAAGGAATATCGCCATCTGGAAAAACCCGGCGTTCGCCAGCCTATCGCTGAGGATCGTCTTTGCGAGATGGGTCGCTACGGGCAGAAGACTCTGGCCGGCTGGTACCGCTACGACGACCAGCGTCGCGCCGCAACCGATCCGGAAGTGAGTGCTCTGGTGCGGAAGTGGTCTGCCGAAGCTGGAATTCCCCAACGAAACATTGCCGCTTCCGAAATCATCGATCGCTGCGTGTACGCCCTGGTGAATGAAGGAGCCCGCATTCTCGAAGAAGGTTACGCACTGCGCGCCGTCGATATCGACATCATCTACCTGAATGGCTACGGATTTCCAGCGTATCGCGGAGGCCCCATGTGGTATGCCGACACCGTGGGCTTGAAAAACGTCTACGACCGTGTATGCGAATTTCGCCGGCAGCACGGAGAACTGTGGGAACCAGCTCCTTTGCTGAAGCGCCTCGCCGAAGCCAACCAGACATTTGGCGAGTTCGGTAAGGAACATGTCGTCATCGCATAAGGCCGAGAATTATGAGCCGCATCATTTTAATTCGGCACGGCCAGGCGTCTTTTCTGGAGCCGAACTATGACAAACTCTGCGCCACTGGTGAAGAGCAGTCCCGCATGCTCGGAGAATACTGGGCCCGCCGCGGAGTGCTGTTCAGCCGTGTCTGTTCGGGCCCTCGCGTGCGGCAAGTGCAGACCGCGCGCATCGTCGAGGAAGCTTATCGAAGACTCGGGCAGGAGTTTCCTGAAGTGGCTGTGATGGATGAGTTCGACGAATATCCGGCGGAAGCAGTTCTGAAACTAGGTCTGCCGCAGGTGCTGGAGAAATCTCAAAAGGTCCGCGATCTTCACCGGGCGTTCGAGCACGCCAAGGATATTGACGAACGAAAAAGAAGCTTCCAGCAAATGTTCGAGGCGGTGATTGGCATGTGGGTGAGTGGCGAGTTTGTGATCGACGGTGTGGAATCGTGGCCGGAGTTCTGTGCGCGCGTCGATCGGGGGATTGCGATCATCGTGAGCGGCCCCGCGCCGGCTGGCGATTCCGTAGTGTTTACTTCGGGAGGTCCGATTGGTGTTGCCATGCGGCGAGCCTTGCACCTGTCGCACGCAGACACGCTGCAATTGACCTGGATGTCGCGTAACGCCTCGTTCAGCGAGTTTTTGAGTTCGAGTGGCCGTTTCACGCTCAGTACCTTCAATGCGCACCCTCATCTCGAAGACGACCGATTGCTTACGTACCGCTAGGAGGTTTCGCAACTTCGTAAAGACGGGGACGAAGAGTTCGGAAGCATGATTTCCTCTTGTGATAATGCGGTTGCCGTGAGAGCCGGGGAAGAACTTGATCTGGCCCGGCTCAGCGCGTATCTCGGCCAGCATTTCGATGGTCCAGGACCGGTTACGGTCGGGCAGTTCCCCGCAGGTCATTCGAATCTGACCTACCGCGTGATCTGGGGCGGACGTGAATTTGTGCTGCGCCGGCCGCCGTTCGGCAGTCAGGTCAAATCTGCTCATGACATGGGCCGCGAATATCGCGTGCTCTCCCGGTTGCACGAGACCTATCCGGTTGCGCCGAAAGTGATTCTGTATTGCGACGATGTTTCTGTTCTCGGCGCACCGTTCTACCTTATGGAGCCGATTCGAGGCGTCATCCTGCGCCGTCAGCTGCCGCCCGGCCAGCTTCTATCTCCTGCCGCGGCACGGCAACTCAGTGAAGCTTTCCTCGACAACCTGGTGCGCTTGCATGCAGTCGATTACGGCAAAATCGGTCTTGGTGATTTGGGCAAGCCACAGGGTTATCTCGAACGCCAGGTGAGGGGATGGATCGAGCGTTACCACAATTCAGCAACTCACGACCTGCCTGAAGTCGGAAGCATCTCCGCGTGGCTCGCGCAGCACGTTCCAGTGTCGAGTGACGCTACCCTTATTCACAACGACTACAAGTATGACAACGTAGTGCTCGACTCCAATGACATTACAAAGATAGTCGGAGTTCTGGACTGGGAGATGTGCACGCTGGGTGACCCTCTATCCGATCTGGGCACAACCCTCGCCTATTGGACCGATCCAGATGATCCAGATGAGCTGCGGGAAATCTATTCAGCTCCCACGACAATTCCGGGAACATTTACCCGGGCCCAATTGGCTGAACGCTATGCTGTGGCGAGCGGACGCGGGATCCACGACATGGTTTTCTATTTGGCCTTTGCGCGTTTCAAGGTCGGAGTGATCGTTCAGCAGATCTATTACCGTTACGCCCGTGGGCTCACGCACGATGAGCGCTTTGCCACCATGCCTCATCGGATTGCGATCCTCATGCGCGCCTCGCTCCAGTGCGCGGAGAACGGGAGAATATGATCGAGGTCCGATTCCGCGTCCCGTCACCCCCGGTAATACCGCACCAGCCACTCCGCGACACAGCAGGGCTTGTCGGCGCCTTCGCTCTCAAGCTTCACCGAGAAAGTAATATCCACAAACTCTCCAGATTCTTTGACCGAAAGCAGGGTCACACGGGCGCGAATCGCCGAACCCGCCCGCAGCGCGGATGGAAAGCGCACGCGATTGAGTCCGTAGTTCACGCGTATGCCGACTCCCTCCCGGATCCGAATCGCCTGCGCGGAAAAGTAGCTCACGAGCGAAAGCGTGAGGAAGCCGTGAGCGATGGTGCCGCGGTAGGGCGACTCACGCGCCGCCCGCTCGGGATCGACATGTATCCACTGCCGATCTTCGGTAGCTTCCGCGAACTTCTGGATGCGGTCCTGGGTCAGCACCAGCCAATCGGTCGGGGGCAGTTCGCGGCCTTCGAATTCTTTTAACGAATTGAGATGGTTAATTTCGAAAGGGGGCATCGGAATCATGACGACACTAACAGAAATTCCCGGCAAGACAAGAGGCTCAGCTTTTCTCTTCGAAGACGCGCTCCCGGCCCAGGTGTTCACTCCGGAAGATCTCACTGAGGAGCATCTTGCGATCGGCCGCATGATCGATGAGTTCTGGGCCAGTGAGGTCGAGCCCAATCTTCCTGCCATCCGAGAGAAAAAACCGGGCGCTGCTCTTGCGGTCCTGCGGAAATCCGCCGAGCTGGGCCTTACGGGCATGACCATTCCAGAAGAATTTGGCGGCATGGAAATGGACTTGCCCTCTCTGATGGTCGCAGCCGAGCACATGGGCCGCGATGCGTCATATGCAGGATGGCACTCCGCTCACACGGGCATCGGCACCCTCCCCCTCGTTTACTTCGGCACTTCCGAGCAGAAGAAAAAATATCTGCCTCGCTTGGCTCGCATGGAACTTTTGGCCGCGTATGCCCTCACTGAACCCTTAGCCGGTTCGGACGCTCTTGCGGCGCGAACTCGCGCCGACCTGTCTCCCGACGGCAAGCACTACATGCTCAACGGCCAGAAAATGTGGATTACCAACGGCGGCGCGGCCGATCTGTTCACCATTTTCGCCAAAGTCGGAGGCGAGAAGTTCACCGCCTTCCTCGTGGAGCGAGCCTTTCCCGGCGTCAGCAGCGGCGCCGAGGAACATAAGATGGGCATTCGGGGTACGTCGACCACGGCGGTCTATCTCGATAACGTAGCTGTGCCCGCCGAGAACGTTCTGGGAGAGATTGGCCGCGGTCACGTCATCGCCTTTAACGTGCTTAATATCGGACGCTTGAAACTTGGTCCCGCGTCCGTTGGCGCCGCCAAGAACGTGCTGGCCATCTGCATCAAGTATGCGAAGCAGAGAAAAGCCTTTGGCTCCGCCATCGCTGACTTCGGCGCTATTCAGCACAAACTTGCAGAAATGGCGATCCGGATTTTTGCTGCCGAGTCCATAACCTGGCGTGTAGCCGGGCTCATCGAGAGCCAGATGCAGGCCAGCGCCGCCGAGCGGAGGCAGAGTTCGATCACAGAAATGCAGGCCATCGAAGAGTACGCGGCGGAGTGCTCGATGGTGAAAGTCTTTGCCTCTGAGATGCTCGACTACGTGGTAGACGAAGGTGTCCAGATCCACGGGGGTTACGGCTTTCATCAGGACTATGCAGTCGAGCGCGCCTACCGCGATTCGCGCATCAACCGCCTCTTTGAAGGCACCAACGAAATCAACCGGCTGGTAATTATGGGCATGCCCTTGAAGCGGGCGGCCCGCGGGCAGTTGCCTCTTCTCGAAGCGGCCCGCGCCGTCTTGAACCAGAGCGATAACCCCGGCCTCTCGAATGAGGAGCAAGCTGTTTCCGGAGAACACCACCTCGTTCGCAATGCCAAAACAATCGCCCTCCTTACGCTAGGGGTGGCGCATGAAAGATACGGCGTTGAGCTAGAGAAACAGCAGGAAGTCATCATGAACCTCTCCGATATCACCATGGAGGTGTTTGCCATGGAATCAAGCCTGCTCCGCAGCAACAAGCTCACCACCTCGGGAAGGAGCGGAAGCGACCTCGCGATCTGTGCTGTATACCTGCGCGATGCTATTGCCCGGGTTGAGGGGTTCTCACGTACGATGCTGAGCGCCTGCTCCGAAGGAGACGCCTTGCGCAAGCACCTCGGTACCGTGCGCAGCTATGCAAATCACATGCCGGTGAACTCCATCGCGCTTCGTCGGCAGATTGCGGCTCGACTTTTGTCCAGTGAGCGCTACACCGTCTGACCAGAAAGGAAGACATCATGGGGTTTATTAATCACAAATTCACCCTGGCTTCGCGTCCCGTTGGAATGCCGAAGCGCACCGACTGGAGCTATGCGGAAGAGACGGTTCGCGAATTGCGCGAAAACGAACTGCTGATCAAGGTGTTGTTGATTTCACTTGACCCGGCCATGCGCGGCTGGATGAACCAGAGCAGATCCTACGTCCCGCCGGTTGGCATCGGCGAAGTAATGCGGGCTCTGGCGCTTGGCCAGGTGGTCGCCTCGAGGAACCCTCAGTTCGCCGTGGGGAAGTATGTCTCGGGAACCTTTGGAGTTCAGGAATATTTCATCTCCGAGGGGAAGGGACTAATCGAGCTTGACCCGCGTGTGGCGCCGCTTCCAACTTTCCTTAACGTGTTGGGTATGACAGGGATGACTGCATATTTCGGTTTCCTCGAAACGGGCCAGCCTCAATCGGGCGACACGGTAGTCGTCTCGGCCGCGGCTGGCGCCGTAGGCTCGGTGGTGGGACAGCTTGCCAAAATCAAGGGTTGCCGCGCAGTCGGCATTGCTGGCGGCGCCGACAAGTGCCGTTATCTCGTCAACGACCTTGGATTTGATGCAGCCATTGATTACAAAGCAGAGGATGTGACGGAAGCGCTGCGGAAGTCTTGTCCGCAGGGGATCAACATCTATTTCGATAACGTCGGCGGGAACATACTCGAGGCCGCTCTCGCGAACCTGGCGCGCGGTGCTCGCATCGTAATCTGCGGCGCCATCTCGCAATACAACAATACCGGTCCTGTCCAGGGGCCGCGCAATTATCTCTCGCTATTGGTCTATCGCGCGACCATGAAAGGCATGCTGGTCTTTGACTACGCGGACCGCTATGCCCAGGCTGCTCGGGAGATGGCGGGTTGGATGGCTGCCGGAAAACTCAAGTCGCGCGAAGATATCGTCGATGGGCTCGAAACCTTTCCGGAGACTTTTCTGAAGCTGTTCAGGGGAGACAACTTGGGCAAACTGATTCTCAAAGTTGCGGCGGATTGATCGCGGGCACTCGTAGCTTCTGACCGCGGTTGCAGTCGATTTGTTTTGAAGGGGGCTTAATGCCATTTGCCGACAACCAAGGAACAAAAATCTACTGGGACGAGCAGGGAACAGGCGCGCCGATCTTGTTGATCATGGGTCTGGGTTACCCCTCCACCATGTGGCATCGCACTCGGCCGGCACTGTCGGCTTCCTACCGTACGATTGCATTCGACAATCGAGGAGCCGGACAGAGCGATGTGCCTCCAGGCCCTTATTCGATCGCTCTAATGGCTTCGGACGCAGCCGCCGTGCTCGACGCCGCCGGTGTTCCCAGCGCCCACATCTTTGGAGTGTCGATGGGCGGCATGATCGCTCAGGAATTTGCGTTGCAGTATCCCGGACGCGTGCAGTCTCTTATTCTCGGCTGCACCGCAGCCGGAGGACCGAAGGCGCAGCGCGCCGAGCCAGCCGCGGTCGAAATGCTGAAAGCCCGCACCTGGATGAGCCGGGAACAAGCAGCCGAGGCCGCGATCCCTTTTATCTACGACTCCGCGACGCCGCGCCAGTTCATCGACGAAGATATCGCTCAGCGTTACCCCTGGCCCACCAGTCCGGCCGGCTATCTTGCTCAACTGCAGGGGATACTCGCGTGGGAGTCTTTCAGCCGCCTGCCCCAGATCACGGCTCCAACGCTGGTAATTCATGGAAAGGGCGACCGCTTGGTCCCGTTTGGCAACGGGGAATTGATCGCGGCGCGGATTCCCGCGGCAAGACTCGTTTTGATCGAACGCGCGAGCCATCTATTCTCGACCGATCAACCCGCGGCTGCGGAAGCAGCCATTTTCGAGTTCCTGGCCGCGCAACCGGTAGGCTAGCTTAATTCCTTGGGAGCATACATGGTCATCCATAAAATTCATTTGATGAATCTGAAAAACGCAGCTACGCTCGTGCCCGATGCGGCGCGCTGAAGTGGGATGAGTGTGCCTATTGCATAATTCAGACAAAGCCTGAGCAGGGGGGAAATATGGGTTTTGCGCAGAGCAGCTCGGATGGTCGTGCGGCTTCAGGCCGCGGGGCATCTTCGTGGAGGCGGTTTCTTATCTATTCCACTCTGACGTCAACCGCATGCGTTCTTCTGTGCTTCCTGTTTGCAACCAGTGTGGTTCAGGCGCAGGGCGTCGGCTCATCGGGAGAGATCACCGGGACCGTAACCGACGCTTCCGGCGGGGTTTTGCCCAATGCGACGATCAATGTAATCGACACCCAGACCGGCCTGAAGCGCACGGCGATTACGAATGGCACCGGGCAGTTCCGCGTGGTAGGGCTCTCACCTGCTACTTACGACGTTAGTGCGCAAATGTCGGGGTTTGCAACCGAGATTCGAAGAAGTGTTACGGTCGCCATCGGGCAGACCGTCAACTCCGATTTCAAGATGAGGCCCTCTCAAGTATCAACCCTGATAGAGGTGACCGACCAGCCGCCGGTGGTGGAAACGGAACGAGCAAGCCAGGCGGACCAAATCTCGCAACAGTACATCGCCGACCTGCCCATCGACCGGCGCGATTACCTTACGTTCACATTGCTCGCGCCAGGGGTCTCCGATTCCACCCGGCTGGCTGGTGACCAGGATTTCAGAGTTAAGCAGACACCACAAAGCGGGCTGTCGTTCTATGGCAGCAATGGCCGGGGAAACAGCATAACCGTCGACGGTGGCGAGACCTCGGGCGATAGCGGCGGCGTTCGACTGACGGTAAGTCAGGACGATGTGCAGGAATTCCAGATCAATCGCAGCAACTACGGTGCGGACCTGGGAGGTGCCACCGGCGCTTCCATCAATATTGTGACCAAATCGGGCACCAACAACGTTCACGGCGGCGTCTATGGATTTTTCCGTGACGATGCCATGGACGCCCAAAATCCGTTTTCGTTCACCCAGGCATTACAGCCGGGCGAGACCTTCAATCCTGCCAACCCTCCCTCTTTCGGTACACCGGTGAAGGATACTCTGACGCGCCAGCAATTCGGCGGGACCCTCGGCTTCCCGATCAAGAAAGACAAGACATTTCTCTTTGTTGCGTTTGAAGGCTTGCGACAGAATGCGCAGAACGCAGTTCCTCTATTGACGAATACCAACATCTTCCTCCCGACGGCAGCGCAGGATGCGATCATTGCCCAGCTGGAGGCGAACCCTTCACCGGCACCGGCGCCTTGTTTGCCGGGCTTCCCAGCGCCGCCAGCTGAATGCGGCCTCGCCCTCCAAAGCGTTTTGACGCTGAATCCAAATCCAGGTGGCACAAACCCCTTCA
Organism: Candidatus Sulfotelmatobacter sp.; assembly: GCA_049512915.1. Taxonomy (GTDB): domain Bacteria; phylum Acidobacteriota; class Terriglobia; order Terriglobales; family Acidobacteriaceae; genus Sulfotelmatobacter. Next base: position 90,517 of record JBEKWP010000007.1, on the reverse strand, counting down.
TCTCGCCGGGTCAATCCGCACTGAATAGTTTTCTGCTCAACCAGTTTGAAACCGAGGGCGGACTCTTTCCTTTCGACACGCGGGAATATCAGGCGGAGGCCCGGCTAGATCACCGCATTGATGCGAACAACGAACTTTCCCTGACCTACCGGTACGGGCACGATCTGGAGGAATCGCCGGACGTGAATTCGCTTACGGCCTTTTCCGCGGGAAGTTCGATCCACGACTACGACAATACCTTGCAAGCGAGCTGGTACCGCCAACTCAATCCAACCACGCAGAACGAAGCCCGGGTGCAGTGGAACTACTACGGCTTTAACGTGATTCCCAATGAGCCGGCAGAGGTTGGGCTGCAGATTCCTAGTTTTATCAACAACGTGGGAACTAACATCTTCCTACCCAACCTGACCATCCTGCGACGCTACGAATTCGCCGACAATCTCACGAAGATTCACGGCAATCACACATTTAAATTCGGCGCCTACGAGCTGCTCCGCGGCAATCACACCGAGTCGCATACATTTTTCCCCGGTCGCTTTGTGTTCGGGACGCTCCCCGGAGGTCTGATCAGCCCAGATCTGGCGACCACGGGCATTAACCCGTTACAGGCAGCATCGTTCGGGCTGCCTGAGGTTTACCAGCAAGGTTTTGGAAATCCGACCTATCCGTACTACGACCGGCCGTTGACCTCGTTCTATGGGCAGGACTCCTGGAAGATAACCCCGAGCTTTGTTCTAAACTACGGCCTACGCTACGACCTGGACACGCAATTCCTCCCTCTGACCACGTACAAAAAGGATTTTGGGCCCAGGGTTTCCTTCGCGTGGGATCCCTTCAAAGATCACAAGACCGTGATCCGGGGAGGGTACGGAATCTTCTACGGACCAGTGGACGTGCAGATCCCTGATGTCGACCTGAGCTTGGGAGTGGTGAACCAGAATAAGTCTGCGCTCGAGAACACTTCGGGCGCCAGCCAGGTCGCCAACGTGAGCGCGATCTGCGGTGTCTCCTACTTCGGGACACCGATAATACCCGGGACCGGTGCTAGCCCTTGCAACCGCGAAATTTCCATTTATGCAGATCCGATCGGTGGGATTCCGTCGTTGGGTATAGCGGGGTCGGCTACCATCTTCCAGGCGCTCTTTGCGCAGGGATTGATCCAGTGCACAACCCCGGCCCCGGGAAATAGTGCCTGTATCACGCCGACTGCTGCGTCTCTCGTGGGGACGGGCTTCACGGGTGTTGACGTTACGAACAGCGGTCCACTTTCTCCACTGCAAGTGCTGTTCGTGAACCAGCCGAATTATCGTCCCCCCATCGCCCAGCAGGCTTCCTTCGCCATCGAACGCGAACTTGCGCCTGGGTTGTCATTTTCTCTGAGCGGCATCTATTCGCACACTCAGCACCTCCCGATCGCGCTCGACACCAATCTGCTGCCGGCACCATTTACACCGGTACCCCTGGCCAACGGCCAGACGATTTCGTATCGCAACTGGAATACCACGGCATCGGCGGCCGACCCAATACCGGGTAGCCCTGAGGGCCTGCCCTGCAATACTCAACCATGCTTTGTGAATCCGCTGATTGTGCAAAACAACCAATATAGCTCGCAATCGTATGCCCTTTACGAAGGCGGCATCGCGGAGATCACGAAACGCTTTAGCAATCACTTCTCCGTGTTCGCGAATTACACCTGGAGCAAAGGCATTGACACGTCCACGGATTACAACACGGATTACGGGCCGCAGGATCCCACGAACCTGAACTTAGATCGCAGTCTTTCCGAGTTTGACGAGCGACACAAAGTGGTGGTGGCGAGCGTGATCGACAGCCCCTCGAAACGGAGTGTTCTGTCGGGCTTTCAGCTGGCTCCAATTTTCTCCTACCACAGCGGGCATCCTTTTAACTTGCTGGCGGGAGGAGAGGTGAACGGCGACAATCACACCACAAATGAGCGTCCGATCGGAGCCCCGCGCGACACGGGTCTGGGCCCCAACTACATCGACTTCGACGCGCGTCTGAGCTGGCGGCATAGACTGGGTGAGAGAGCTGACCTGAAGTTCACGGCGGAAGGATTCAACATCGCGAACCGGACGAATTTTGCCAGCGTGAATAACGAGGTGAGCCCGCTGTTTGCCCTCCCCACAGCCGCACCCTGGTTCGGGGAAGGTAATACCTCGTTTAACGTGCACGGGATTCGACCGGGCACTACCCTCGCAGGTGGCGGGACGGCTACGCCCAGCACGCCGCTGGCTTTTACTTCCGCTTTTCCCAAACGCCAGATCCAACTTGGCGTGCGCTTGTCTTTCTGAGGCATGCCAACGCAGGAAACGATCTACGAAGTCGCGAATCGAGTCGCAACCATCACCTTGAACCGTCCGGACAAGCTCAATGCCTGGACGGCCACGATGGAAAAGGAAGTGCGCGCCAGCCTCGAAGAGGCCGAGCGCGATGACAACGTCGGTGTGATCGTGTTGACCGGCGCGGGACGGGGCTTCTGCGCCGGCGCCGACATGTCGCTGCTGAGTTCCGTCGCCGCCCAGGGCCTGCCAAGCGGGGATCGGGAGGCTGTCTCGCAGTTGGGCAGTTCCTCCCTGCAACGCGAGGGAGTGCGGTCGGATTTTCAAAAGAAGTATTCTTATCTCCTCGGAATCGAGAAGCCGATTGTGGCCGCCATCAACGGCCCGGCAGTCGGCCTTGGTCTGGTGATTGCGCTCTATTGCGATCTGCGCCTGGCTTCCGACGCTGCCCGCTTCTCGACCACCTTCGCGCAGCGCGGGCTCATCGCCGAGTATGGCATGGCCTGGATGCTGCCGCGTATCGTCGGGCTTCCCAACGCTCTCGACCTGCTATTTTCCGCGCGCCAGATCAACGCCGCGGAAGCTTTGCGAATGGGTCTGGTGAATCAAGTCTTCGCTGCGGAGAACTTTCCCGCCAAGGTCAACGAATATGCTGGCGATCTCGCATCGCGGGTCAGTCCGCGCTCCTTGCGAGTCATTAAGCGCCAGGTTTATGGTGCCATGTTTCAGACCCTGGCCGAGTCTTTCGATCTTGCCGTCGAGGAAATGGTGGCAAGTTTGCGCAGCGAAGATTTTAAAGAGGGCGTGGCCCACTTCCTGGAGAAGCGCGCGCCTGTCTTTAAGGGGAAGTGATCGCAGAGCAGGTCGACCCTTCGCTTGCTCGTCAGGCGGCTTCTGAATTCTTCATTTTATATTTACTCAACTCCAGCCTGGCGATCAGCGCGCGATGCACTTCGTCAGGGCCATCGGCAATGCGCAAGGTTCGTATGGAAGCGAACATCTCTGCCAGCGGGAAGTCCTCCGACACGCCTGCCGCTCCATGCATTTGGATCGCCTGATCAATAATCGCCAGCGCAATGTTGGGCACGACCACCTTGATTTGCGAGATTTCGCTTTTTGCCCCCTTAGCGCCCAGCTGGTCGATCATCCATGCGGCTTTGAGGGTGAGCAGGCGCGCCTGCTCGATGAGGATTCGCGCGTTCGCGATCACGTCTGCATTTCCTCCCAACTCTGCCAGCGGCTTGCCGAAGGCTTCTCGCGACAACGACCGCCGGCAAAGCAACTCCAGAGCGCGTTCCGCTGCTCCCAAGGTTCGCATGCAGTGATGAATGCGACCGGGCCCGAGGCGACCTTGCGCAATCTCAAATCCACGTCCCGGTCCGGCGATGATGTTGTCCACAGGCAGGCGCACACTGCGGAAGCTCACCTCTCCGTGGCCGAAGGGAGCGTCGTAAGCGCCAAAAACTGGTAGCATGCGCACGATCTCAACTCCCGGCGTGGACAGCGGGACCAGGACCATCGAATGCCGTCTGTATTTCGGCGCTGCGCAATCGGTCAGCCCCATGAAGATCAGCAAGCGGCAGTGAGGATGCCCGAGGCCTGAACTCCACCACTTGCGTCCGTTCAATAGCACTTGCCCACCCTCAATGACCGCCGTCGCCTGCATGTTGGTTGCGTCCGAAGACGCTACGGCGGGCTCGGTCATGCAAAACGCAGACCGAATTTCGCCCGCTAGAAGCGGCTTCAGCCAGGATTCTTTCTGTTCCTCGGTGCCGTATTTGACCAGAACCTCCATGTTCCCGGTGTCGGGAGGATTGCAGTTGAAAACCTCGGGCGCAATCGAACATCGTCCCATCATTTCTGCCAATGGGGCATATTCCACATTTGTCAGCCCCGCGCCGTACTGTTTTTCGGGAAGAAAGAGATTCCACAGGCCGGCTGCCTGGGCTTTGGCTTTCAGTTCTTCCATGATCGGCGGCTGTTTCCATGTGTGCCAGTCCGCGACGTTTTGATCTTCAGCGCAGTATTTGGCCTCTGCTGGCAGCACATGCTCCTGCATGAAAGCGCCAAGCCTGTGCAGATATTCCTGGGAGCGAGGTGAGGCGGCAAAATGCATAGTGGAAGTTACACTGCGTTCCGAACAAGCTACACAGCCCGGCAAAATTCATCAAATGAATCTTACGAATCGAGTAATATATGTTTCGTGCATTTAAGCCAGGTCGATCTCAACCTTTTCGTTGTGCTGGAAGCCATCTACCGAGAGGGCAACATTACCCGCGCCGGCCACCAGTTGAACCTTACCCAGCCAGCTATCAGCCACGCCTTGAAGCGCTTGCGTGATCTCTTAAAAGATCCCCTGTTCGTTCGCCGCGGCGCGCACATGATTCCCACGCCTTTTACCCGCAACATGATCGACCAGGTGCGGCAAGCGCTCCAGATCCTGGAGGTAAATCTCCGCGAAAGTCACAAGTTCGATCCCACACATACCCGCCGCAATTTCCACATTTCGCTCTGGGAATACGCCGGAACCCTGATCCTCCCTACTTTGCTGCAGCGTCTGGAGCACGAGGCGCCAGAGATGTCGATTACCACATCACGGGTAAAGCGCAGAGATCTGGAAGCGGAACTGGCAAGCGGCTCTCTCGATCTCGCCATTGACGTTCCGATGACGACCAGTGAACCCATTCATCAAGAACGACTGCTCGGGGAACCGTTCGTAGTGATGGCCCGAACCGGGCATCCGGGAATCTCGCGGGCCCTCGATCTCGAGACCTACCTGGCGCAGCCCCATGTGCTGGTCTCCTCTCGCCGCTACGGCCCCAGTCTGATCGACGTGGAACTAAGCCGGCTCGGCTTCAGGCGAAGGATTGCGCTGCGCTGCCAGCACAATTTCGCCGCCTGCCGAGTGGTCCGCGATACCGATCTTCTGCTGACCTTGTCCCAGGGACACGCGCAGATCCTGAACGCTGGGCTCGGCAACCGCATTTATCCGTTTCCCGTAAAAACAGCTCAGCTCGAGGCGCAGATGTACTGGCATGAGAGCGTCGAGAACGATTCTGCAAATCGCTGGCTGCGCCAGCAGATCAAAAGCGTGCTCAGTCCGCACGCCCGCGCGGCAGGAACCCGCCGTGGCGGATCACGTAACGGCGGGAGACCGAGCGGACGAAAGTAGCAGTACCGCCCACGATGTGCAGATACTCCTTTCCGGTCTGATGTCGAAGCAGTAAGGGCATGTTCCGCGTTGTCGCCGTACTTTCGAGGGCTTAGAGCAAAGGCGTTCATCTTCTTGTCACGCGACGTTATTAAGCGGCGCGAGCGTAGCCGACTTCGCGAAATTCATCAAATGAATTGTTTGGATGATGAGGAATGCCTGCCAGGAATTGTCCGGCTGGACTCCCGACTGGTCTGCCCGGAAATCGGCATGGGGGTTTGGAATCGGCCAATTCGAGCTACAGCAAGTTACAGAGGAGAACTTGTGCCCGCTCACACAAGAGCCCGGCAGGTTATTTTTCTGCTTCTGGCTGCTTCACCATGAGGGCTGGAACGTCCTGCTGTTTCATCAGGCTGTTGTAGGCCACTACTTCGGTGGAGACGATCGCCTTCCACTTCGCCAGTTGTTCATCGACTGCCTTGCTGACCACATCGAAAACTTCGTAGGACTGCTTCGTGGGAGCGGAGTCAGCACTGCCCACGACGCCACTCAACGCCACCAGGTCATTGTTCAGCCGGACGGGAAAATTAAGCACATCCTGACCGCTCTTGGCCTTCGTCTGAATAAGCGCTTCTTCCACCACGGTCATTTTTGCGTCGAGCGCTTTCCCGGCATCGGCAATGGCCTTGGCTCGAGGATCGTCCTTCAACCGCTTGTTGATTGCATTGATCTGCTCACGAACATCGCGAATCTGAATGATGGCGCCGTCCGTTTCCGTGACCTTGTCACGGATCTTGAGAAGTAGATCGAATTGCTTGGCCAGATCTTCAGGGCCGAGCTTCAGCCGCGGATCGGCTTTGATTTCCAGGGGCGCAGTGTAGCTCTTGCCGAGAACTGTCAACCGCGCCTGATAGGTACCGGGCAACGCTTCGGGGCCCTCGGTGTCGCCGCCCCACAGCGGTGCATGCGGCACCTCGGTTGCTCCCTCGTAGCGCAGATCCCACACGAAACGGTTCACGCCTGCATCGGCGGGGAGGTTGCCTGCGCTAGCCCCACGGCTGAAGAAATCCTCCTCTCCTTCATCGCTGGGTTCCTCTTTCTTCTTGGGATATTTGCGGATGACCTTTCCTGAGGAATCGAGAATCTCCAGCGTGATCCTGGGAGCTTCTTCTTTGTCAGTTTTGTCAGTTTTTTCGGCTCCGGAGGAAGGAGTCGAAGGTGTGGCTTCGGCTTTCGCAGAGTCAGCACCAGCGGAGGGCTTGGCCTGGTCTGGCTTCTTGAGGGAAGTCTTCAACCAGTAATTAATGATGCCTCCTGCCGGCGGGTTCTTTCCGACATCGCCGCTAGGGGCAAAAAACGAACCACGAAAAACGGTATGACTCGCCGGGGCGGGCGCAAACAGGTGCGCTTCCTGCTGCGGAATCGAATCTTCGTACTGCTCGAGCGGAGTGATGTCATCGAGCACCCAGAAGCTGCGTCCGTGGGTTGCGACAACGAGGTCAGTGTTCTTGATCACGAGGTCGTTTACCGGGGCTGCCGGCAGATTGAGTTGCAAGGGCTGCCAGAGCATGCCATCATCGAAGGAAAGGTAGACACCCTGCTCGGTTCCAGCGAAAAGCAAATTCGGACGCCGGGGGTCCACCCTTACAGCATGGACATAATCGTTCGCTGGAAATCCCGCGACTAGCTTGGTCCAGGTCTTGCCGAAATCTGTGGTCTTGAACACGTAGGGCGCGAAGTCGTCCGACTTGTGGCGTTCGACCGCGAGGTATGCAGTGCCGGCGTCCCGCGAAGAGGCCTCGATCATACTGACGGTGCCCCAATCGGGCATGGCTTTGGGCGTCACATTCTCCCAGTGCTGGCCTCCGTCGCGGGTGAGTTGAACCAATCCATCATCGGTTCCTGCCCAAATCAGATCCTTCTGCACCGGCGATTCCACGACCGAGAAGATCGTGTCATAAACTTCGACCCCGGTGTTGTCCTTGGTAATAGGACCGCCGGAAGCCGCCTGTTTTGACTTGTTGTTTCGGGTCAGGTCGGGACTGATGATCATCCAACTCATGCCGCCGTCGATGGTCTTGAAGAGCACTTCGCCCGCGAAGTACATCGTCTTCGGATCGTGCGGTGAGAAAACGATGGGCTCGGTCCATTGGAAGCGGTGTTTCACATCAGCTGCAGCCCATCCAATGGGGTTTACTGGCCAGGGATTGATCGATTGCTCTTCGCCGGTGCGGTGATCGTAGCGCGTGATCTCCCCTCCGTAAGAGCCAGCGTAAACGATTTCGGGATCGTTCGTGTCGGGTGCGATGTAGCCGCTTTCGCCGCCGCCTACTGCGTACCAATCTGGGCGATCAATCGCACCTTCGACGCTCGCGCTCGCGATGGCCACTGTGGAGTTGTCCTGCTGGGCGCCATAGATGTAGTAGGGGAAACGGTCGTCGGTAGTGACGTGGTAAAACTGCGCCGTAGGCTGGTTATACACGCTGGTCCAGGTGTCGCCGTTGTCGGTGGAAACCGTGGCCCCGCCATCGTTGCCGTTGATCAGACGCTTCGGATTCGTGGGATCGATCCACAGCGCGTGATTATCCCCGTGAGGCGCGTGTATCGACGCGAAAGTCTTACCTCCGTCATTGGATCGGTACGCCGCGGTGTTCAGAATGTACACCGTATCTTCCGACTTGGGATCGGCGAAGATGTGCGAGTAGTACCATGCACGCTGGCGGAAACGGTGGTCGTCGGTGGTGATATGCCAGGTGTCGCCGCCGTCGTCGGAACGATAGATTCCGCCTTTCTCTGCTTCGACGACTGCCCACACCCGGTTAGGATTTGCGCCGGAGACCGTGACACCAATGCGGCCCAGAATGCCTTCCGGCAGTCCGTGGCCTTTAAGCTCTTTCCATGTCGTGCCGCCGTCGATGGAGCGATAAAGGCCACTCCCTGCGCCACCGCTGTCGAGACTCCACGGGGTGCGCCTGGCTTGCCACAGCGCCGCGAACAGGATGTTGGAATTGCTGGGATCAAACACAACATCGATGCCGCCGGACTTGGCATCCTTGTACAGCACTTTCTGCCAGGTCTTGCCGCCATCCTGCGTTCGGAAAATGCCGCGCTCTTCGTTGTCGGCAAAGGGATGCCCCAAGGCGGCTACGAAGGCGATGTCAGGATTCTTGGGATTCACGGCGAGCCGTCCGATGGCATGCGTGTCGGCAAGCCCAACAAACTTCCAGGTCTTTCCGGCGTCTATCGATTTGTAAACTCCGTTACCGCCGACAATGTTGCCGCGTATGCACGCCTCTCCGGTTCCCACATAAATCACATTCGGATCAGACTCCGAAACCGCGATTGCTCCGATCGCCGGAGACGCATCTTTGGTTTTGTCGAAGATCGGCTTCCAGTTCAAGCCGCCATCGGTCGTCTTCCACACTCCTCCGGCAGTCGCGCCGAAATAATAGACGTTATCCTGGCCAACCACGCCTGCTACGGCGACCACGCGGCCGCCCCTGAATGGACCGACCAGGCGATACTGCAGGCCCTTCCACGGGTTCTTGTCCTCGCCCTCTTCTTTTTCTTCCCCAGCTGGCGCGGCCGCAGTCGCGGTCGGTTGGGCTGCCTGTTTCTGGGCGGAATCGGAGCCTTGTTTGGCAGGGTGTTTCTGCGCGAATACAGGAGTAATAAGACTGGCAACCAAAAGGGCGAGGGTCGTCGTACGCAAGGATCGTTCCTCCGGAGACTCTGTAACCGATAAACTCAACAGTCACACATTCTCAACAGAAACACAGCCGCTGTCTAGCTTTGTGTTTGTGGCTCGATTCTTCTGCCCGGCAGGAGTTCACCGAATTTCGATGGGCCTAGCCAATTGGGACGCCACAATCTGCCACTCACCGTTGCGCCTCACGACCGCGTCCATGTAGATGTAACGGATGGAGCGACGCTGGCCGGCTTGCTCGACTTCATCTTCTTCGGAGCCGTGGACGACGCCTACGTTTTTGCTCAGCAGACGAACCTGGCGGCCGGTAGAGATCATCGAAACGTATCGAATCACGCCGGACTTCAGATTCTTCAGCACGTCTTGCTTAGTCGACGCTCTGCCGGTTTCGTCGTATTGAATGTAGTCGTCGGCGAAGATGCGCGAGAGCTCAGGGAGGTCGGCGGCAATCAGGGCGCGGTCACCGTCTTCGAACAACTTGAGGATCTGCTGCTCGTCGCTTTCCACCACCATCTTTCTCCCCCGACCGCTTTTCTTCGGCGTCCTGTTAGTGTACAAGCTGGTGTTTCAAGGAGGATTCCGTGATTCGCATGTCCCGCGCTCTCGCGCTGCTGCTATTCGTCACCATCACATTCCCCGTTGCCTTCCAGGCTCAATCTGTCTCCGCAAATCCCGACAGGCCATTCGTGGTTGAGTACTACTACAAGGCCAAGTGGGGGCATGCGGACGAGTTTCTGAAGCTTTTCAAGAAGAATCACTACCCCGTGCTCAAGAAGGAAATGGAGGTGGGGCGGATCGCGAAGGTGTGGATGGATCAGCCGCGTTACCACACCACCGAAGACGGGCGTTGGGACTTCCGCGTGACCATCGTGTTCAAGAATGCGACCGTGGCCAACGAGCCGTTCGATGAAGCAGCTCTGCAGAAGCAGATGTATCCCGATCAAGAAACCTTCCAGCGCGAGGAGCAGAGGCGGTTCGAGATTCTTGACGGGCATTGGGATTTGCCGGTGAAAACGGTGGAGTTAGAGAAGTAGGATCGAGTACCCAGTACTCAGTACCGGGCAAAATCAAGAACCGAGTTCCGAACCTTGTGAGTGCTGAGGTGCTCGAAACTGGGTACTCGAAACTGGGTAACACCAGCGATTTGATTCCGGCGAAGGCGACGGCGGTTCTTTCACGCTGTCGAGAATTCAATTAGTCGATGCATAAACCCGGGAAACGATGTTAAGAAATCGTAACAATCTCGCGGGAAATCCTTTATGAGAGTCATTGAAATTTGGAATTAGACACGGCATGAGAAGAGACCCTACTCTTGTTCATGGACCCCTTACTATCAGTTGAGGACTCACATGTTGATTTGCTGCACGAGATTGGCGTACGGCTGGCGACAGCGGACGGCTTCCACGAGGTACTGACTCGTGTGGTCGATTTTGCTTCTGCGCTGGTGAAGTGCGACTCCTGCCTGATTTATGTGCTGGAGGGCGACGAGTTGGTTCTGCGCGCCTCGAAGAACTCGCATCCCGAGGTGGTCGATCGCCTGAAACTGCGTGTGGGGCAGGGCATTACAGGATGGGTGGCGGAACATCAGGAACCGGTGGCGGTTTCCGAGAAGGCCGCGCACGATCCGCGCTTCCAGTTTTTCCACGAACTCCCCGAAGATACTTATGAAGCGTTCCTTTCGGTGCCTTTGATGTGCAGAGGGCGAGTCATGGGCGTGATCAACCTGCAGCATCGCCAGCATCATGTTTACCGCCGGCGGGAAATCCGTTTGATCTCGACCGTCGGGTTTCTGGTGGGCGCGGAGATTGAAATGGCGCGGCTCGAGGATGCGAACTCCAACCTGTCGGAACAATTGCAGACCCGAAAAGTGGTGGAGCGCGCTAAGGGAATCCTGCAACGCGATCTTGGGTTAAGCGAGGAACAGGCTTATCTGACGTTGCAGCGGCAGAGCCGGCAGAAACGAAAGGCTATGAAGGAAATTGCCGAGGCCATCGTGCTGAGTGATGAGGTAAGAGGGAACTCGTCCTCACCGAAAAGGCTGACCTGAGAGAGCGAGTCAGGCGCCCGATCATCCAGTCGGGAAGCGCGCCTGCTCCGATGAGATTCACAAAGAAGGGGGAGGAGACAGATTTATCTCCCCCCCGGCTGGCAGCGGATAAGCTAGCGGGCGGCGGATGCAGTCGTGGTTGCGACTGATTGCGCCACTTCTCGAGGTTCGGAGGGCACAGTGAAGTGCAGCGTGAGCCCGGATTCCGGAAGCTGCATTGTACTGACGAAGCTGCCGCTGGCCCTGGAAACTACAACGAGCCGGCTATCGTCTGAAAGCGGCGAGTTTTCGGTGTCAGTAACCAACAGCATGAAACCTGCGCCACCGCCATCAAGCCTGCGCAGGGTGAGCATTTCCCCGGGGCCGCTGGCTGCGACTGTGAATCGATACTTTCCCGCAGGCACCACAGCATTCTGCCAGCGTACTTCGTGGGTCAAGGTGAAGGTTCCCGCCGCATCTTGAGCGGAGGCGAGGCTGGGTGTGAAATTCAGGGCGCTGAAGACCAAAACAGCGACATAGACGAATCTGCGAGTCGAGTTCATAGGATCTCCTGTTTTATTCGTAGTCTGAAGAGCACACTACGGGCGCGAGGCCGAATGGCGTGGGCTCAGATTGAAGTGGAGAACAACAGGGTCAGGAGAATTGCAATGCCGCAGCAAGGCTGGCACGCAAACATCAGCTTCGCGGGACCGGCTACAGAGATGGTTCGCGAAGTAGTTTCACTATGCAGCAAGTCCACGCTGGAGTCCAACGCAAAATATTCATTTCGCTGATCGAATCTGCGCTCACCGCTTGATGGTGCTGCTACCCCGTTAAAGCGATTTTCTGCGCGTTTGGCTGCGGCGGTTTGCAAAACCTCCACCGGATGCGAGAACATACAAGGTTTGCACATCCATACAGATTCTTACTTGAGGAAGCGTCCAAAATATGGCGACACGGAATAAGTCCGCGAGAAGGGCAGCGAAGACACCCCGGGTGGAAGTGAAGTCCGAAGGGAAGGCGCACAGCAGTTCCAGGCATAGCGGTACGATCCAACCAGCGAAGGGGAAGCTCGGGGTGATGATCCCTGGCATGGGGGCCGTGGCGACGACGTTTGTCGCGGGCGTGGAGGCGATTCGCAAGGGACTGGCGAAACCGATTGGGTCGCTTACGCAGATGGGCACAGTGCGGCTGGGCAAGCGCACCGACGGGCGCTCGCCGAAGATAAAAGAGTTCGTCCCGCTGGCCGGGCTCGACGACCTGGTCTTCACCGGCTGGGACATCTTCGAAGACAACATGTATGAAGCGGCGTCGAATGCGGGCGTGCTCGATCAAAGGCTGCTCGACCAGTTGAAGCCGTTTCTTTCGACGGTGACGCCGCGTGCGGCGGTGTTCGATCACAACTACGTGAAAAAGATCGACGGGCCGAACGTGAAGAAGGGCAAGACGAAGATGGATCTGGCCGAGCAGTTGCGCGAGGACATCCGCGACTTCAAGAAAACCAGCGGAGCCAGTCGGCTCATTACGATGTGGTGCGGGTCTACGGAGTCCTATATCGAAGCGACCGCAGCCCATCAGTCCGTGAAGTCGTTTGAGAAGGCGCTGCGCGAGAACGACGAGATGATCGCGCCCTCGATGATCTATGCCTACGCGTCACTGATGGAGGGCGTGCCCTTCGCCAATGGCGCGCCGAATCTGACGGTGGACCTCCCGGTCATGCTCGAACTTTCGCGGCAGAACGAAGCGCCCATCTGCGGAAAAGATTTCAAGACCGGGCAGACTTTGATGAAGACGGTTCTGGCGCCGGCGTTCAAAGCCCGGCTGCTCGGCCTAAGCGGATGGTACTCGACCAACATCCTGGGCAATCGCGACGGGGAAGTGCTCGACGATCCAGGGTCGTTCAAAACCAAGGAAGAATCGAAGCTGGGCGTGCTGGAACACATTCTGCAGCCCGCGCTGTATCCCGAGCTGTACGGGAATATTTTTCATAAGGTTCGCATTAACTATTATCCTCCACGCGGTGATAATAAAGAGGGTTGGGATAATATCGATATCTTCGGATGGCTCGGCTATCCCATGCAGATCAAGGTCGACTTCCTGTGCCGCGACTCGATTCTGGCGGCGCCGATCGTCCTTGATCTCGTGCTCTTCGTCGATCTGGCAAAGCGCTGTTCGGCGCTGAAGGGAATCGGCATTCAGGAGTGGTTGAGCTTTTACTTTAAGTCTCCGATGACGGCGCCGGGTCTGTATCCCGAGCACGATCTGTTTATTCAGTTAATGAAGCTGAAGAACACGCTGCGGCATTTGAAGGGCGAGGAACTGATCACGCACTTGGGATTGGAGTATTACGACTAGCCCCTCGACGGCTATGGCACGTCCAGCGCCATCTTGAGGGCGGCATTGAGTTCCGCAATTTTCGTGCTCGAGAGCGAGCCGACGTATTGCGTCAGATCGGTCTTTTTCAGACTAACCAAATTGTCACACATGACGAAGCTGGGATGCTTAAGACCTTCGGCTTGTTCCACGGGGACTTGGGTCGAGAGGCCTTCCCCAGCCGTGAAAACTGGGGCGCAGGTCACAGTGGAGAATCGGGATTCGATGAGCACCTGTCGGCTCACAACGACGAAGACCCGGTGAGACTTGGGGTCGCCGTGCGGTTTGTGCACCCGGTAAAGGTCTCCGCGTTTCACATAATCTCCGCGTTAATCTTCTGCCGCCTGATAATCGAGCACGTCAGCTGCCTCGGAGTTCAGCTGGTCGGCCGCTTGATTAATCAGCTCCAAGTCGCGTGCATGAGCCACGGCGCGAACTCGCTCTCGCAAATAGCGTCGCAGGACGCGCTCAATGAATGCGGATCGCGAACCCTGTGGTCCAGCCAGTTGGTCGATCCCAGCTAGAAGGTCTCGCGAGAGTGTGATAGAGGTCTTCTCCTTCATACCACCATCATACCACTCGGAACCGTCGTCGTCAAAATGGTCCGCCGGCGCGGTTACCGCATCAAGCCAGCTTCTTTTCCCGTTTGTATTCGTCGAACTTCTCTAGAAACCGGTCGATGTCCTTCTTCTGCAGGTAGTAAGGCGTCGACAGGCGCAGCTTGTTCGGGTCGCCGCCGCGGATCCGGATTTTGTTCGTCTTCCACATCCAGCTTTCCAGGTCCATGCGCGGAACTGGCGGGACGTTGACCGTGACGATGGCACAGCGCAGGGCGGGATCGGGCGAGGTCCATGATTCGGCGCCGCGCTTTTTCATTTCATCCAGCGTGTAATCGGCGAGCTTGCGGTGCCGACTCTCAATTCGATCCAAGCCGATATCGTTGGCTAGTTTGATGGAGGCACGGAGTCCCCACAGAGCCGGGACGTTGGAGCTGCCGATGCGCTGAAAGCGTTCCGCGCGCAGCTTGGGGTCGTCCCAACCCTCGGTGACGATCGTATTCCAGAGGCGGTCAACGACCTCGTCGCGCACGTAGAGGAAGCCGGAACCTTTGGGCGCTTGCAGCCACTTATGCGGGCTCGAAGAGTACATGTCGCAGCCGAGGTCTTGCACTTTAAGTCGCATCATGCCGGTCACGTGGGCGCCGTCGACGGCCGAGAGGATGCCTTTCGACCGGGCCAGCGCGCAGAGTTCTTTCGCGGGCAGGACGACTCCGGAGAATGTGGTGATGTGGCTGAAGAAGATGACGCGCGTGCGCGGTGTAATGGAGTCGTTGAACAGATTGAGAACCTGGGCTGCATCTTTCACAGGCAGGGGTAGCGCGACCTTCTTCACCACGGTGCCATAGCGCTTGGCCTTAAGCTCCCACGGGTGCAGGCCACCGGGATGCTCCTGGTCGGTCATCAGGACTTCGTCCCCTGGTTTCAGGTCGATCCCGTTGGCGATGTAGCTGTTGGCCTCAGTGGCATTCCGGAGCAGGGCAATCTCATCGCGATGGCAGCCTACGAATGCAGCCAGAGGGTCGCGGAATTCGTTCCACGCGGCGTATCCCCAGATGGGGTAATCTTCTGGATCCTGCTGGTCCATTCGCTCGGTGGTGGTGTAGCCATCGAAAACGGCGCGCAGCACAGGCGCGGGGCTAGATCCCACGGTTCCGTTGTTGAGGTAAATCTCGTCTTCCGGGATGAGGAACTGGCGGCGAATTTCGGCCCAATAGGCATCCTCGTTCTTCGTGAAGAGAGCCGGGTCGGGCAGGGTGGAGGGAGCCTTCTCGAGTTGGGCGATCAGATTACCGCGGAACGCCAGGGTTGCGGCGAGTCCGGTGGTGGCAGTGGCGAGGAAGCGGCGGCGGTCGAGCAATGGCACCTCCCGATTTATCGAATGCGGAACGGGCCATGTTACGGCTCGGGGCAGGAATCCTCAAGGGGGAACTCCGATTCGCAGGATTGTCGGGCTTTGCTCTATCTCCGCGAGCCGGATAACCCGGCGATGGGAGGGTCGCGTCTAACTGGAAGAACTTTGGGTGGGCGTGCTTCAGACCGGGCGTATAATGCTTCTGAGAGTACGGTGCGCGCGCAAGGAGTTTCCCATGAAATCGCGATGGTTGGCAATCTCGGTAGTGGTGGCGACGTTCAGCATAGTGCCTTGGACGCGAGCGCAGACACAGAATCCCGGTCAAACTCCGACACAGACACAACCTCCAGCTTCAGATCCTGACCACGGCCAGCCCAAGGCAGGCGATATGCAGAATGCACCGGCGCAGGCACCGGCCGCGCTCCCCACGCAGGATGACAGCCAGATTAAGCACGATGGCGGTGAGGCCGATGTGGATGCAGTGGGGAACCGCAACGTGGGTTGCGGACGCGGCGTGGGCAACTGGTATTCGATCGAGCGGCAGGTTGCCGACGGTCGCAGATACTCGCAGATGATCGAATCGCAGGTCAAGCTGGTGAATGACCCGGTGATCGCCGAGTATGTGAACCGGATCGGCCAGAACATTGTGCGCAACTCAGACGCGCAGGTGCCGTTCACGATCAAGGTGATTGACTCCGACGTGGTGAACGCCATGGCGCTTCCCGGCGGATTCTTTTATGTGAATTCGGGACTGATCCTGGCGGCTGACGAAGAGGCCGAAATGGCGGGCGTGATGGCACATGAAATCGCGCACGTTTCGGCGTGCCACTACGGCAGGGAAATGACGCGCGCGCAGCTGTTGCAGATGGCGTCCATTCCCTTGATCTTCATTGGCGGTGCGATTGGCTACGGGGCGTACGAGGCGTCCGGGCTTGCGATTCCCATGACGTTTCTGAAGTTCTCACGGACCTTCGAGGCCCAGGCTGACTACCTCGGGGTGCAGTACATGTACCGCGCCGGCTATGACCCATCGGCATTTGTTTCTTTCTTCGAAAAGATTCAGGCGATGGAGAAGAAGAAGCCTGGGACGCTCTCCAAGGCGTTCGATACGCACCCCCAGACTCCCGATCGTATTGAGAAGACCCAGGAAGAAATCCGCAAGATCCTGCCGTCCAAGGCAGAGTACATTGTGACCACTTCGGAGTTCGACGAGGTCAAAGGGAGGCTGGCGTCGATCGAGAATCGCCATAAAGTGCTCGATCCGAAAGATGCCAACAAGCCCAGCTTGCGGCGGACTTCGAGCAGCGACGGCAACAGTGGGAATGGACAGACCGATGATGATCGTCCAACCTTGAAGCGGCGGGATGATTCCTCGAACTAACTGCGGAACGAAACAGGAAACAACGAACCGGTGGCCGCGGCCGCCGGTTTTTTGTGTTCGGGATAGAGCAATCTGGGTAATAGGGCCGGCCTGAAGGTGAAGCAATGCCATAATCGCCGGCATTTGTGACCTTCGTCACAGCGGCTTGTTGCGGAAACGAAATAGGCTAAACTACGCTAGTCTTAGCTAGTCTTGGGTGCAAAGGAGCAGGCCCTCCATGCCGGAGAACACACTCACCATCACCGACAACCGTACGGGTCAGACGTATACCGTCCCCGTCGAAGCCGGCACCATCCGGGCGATGAGCCTGCGGCAGATCAAGACGGATCCGGAAGATTTTGGGCTGATGACCTATGATCCGGCCTTTATGAACACGGCTTCATGCCGCAGCAGCATTACCTATATTGACGGCGATCGGGGAATCCTGCGCTATCGCGGATATCCCATCGAGGTACTGGCTGAGCGCTGTACCTTCCTCGAAGTCGCCTATCTCCTGCTCTTTGGCGAATTGCCTACCCAGGCCGGGCTCAAGAACTGGGTGCACGACATCACGCACCACACCATGCTGCACGAGACTACGAAGAAGTTTATGGAGGGCTTCCGCTACGACTCGCATCCCATGGTGATGTTTGTGAGCACGGTAGCCACGCTCTCCAGCGTATATCCGGAAGCCCGGGACGTGCACGACGCGGAAAACCGCTTGCTGCAGATCAAGCGCCTGATCGGCAAGGCTCCTTCGATTGCAGGCATGTCATACCGGCACAACGTAGGGTTCCCTTACGTGTATCCCGACAATGATCTGAGCTACACCGAGAACTTCATGAACATGCTGTGGAAGATGGTTGAGCCGAAGTATGTGGCGAATCCCGTGCTTTCACGCGCGCTCGACATCCTGTTTATTTTGCACGCGGATCACGAACAGAATTGCGGTACCAGCGCGATGCGCACGGTGGGCAGCGCCCAAACCGACCCTTACCTCTCTATTGCGTCGGCGGCGTCGGCCCTGGCGGGACCGTTGCATGGCGGCGCCAACGAAGAGGTCCTGAAGATGCTCGATGAGATTGGCACCAAAGAAAACGTGCCAGCCTACATCAAGCGGGTGAAGGATGGTCACGGGAAGCTGATGGGATTCGGACACCGGGTTTACAAGAATTACGATCCGCGGGCGAAGATCATTAAATGGACCGCGGAGCAGGTTTTCGAAGTCACAGGACGCAATCCGAAACTGGACATCGCCCTTGAGTTGGAACGCATCGCTCTCGAAGACGAGTATTTCGTGAAGCGAAAGCTTTATCCCAACGTCGATTTCTATTCCGGAATCATGTACCAGGCGATGGGATTCCCACCCGAAATGTTCACCGTGCTGTTCGCCATTCCACGGACGGCGGGATGGCTGGCGCAGTGGCAGGAACTGGTGACGGATCCGGAACAAAAGATTACCCGGCCGCGGCAGATTTACACTGGGCACGGAGAGCGTGAGTTTGTAGCGATGGAAAAGCGGACCGCGACGACCGTTCCGGCGCGCTAGGCCTTACGCCGCTTGCTTCGTCGCGAGAGTGGCCCCGTACTCGCGCCGCTCGGCCGATGACGTGATGACCTTCATCTCCTGCCAGTCGTAGGGAAATTCTCTACCGCAACCCAGGCAGGCTACGTAGGTTCCGGTTAATACCGCAGCTTGCGGGCGGCGTGCCGCTCCGCGAATGGTTACCGGAAAGCTGTACCGGGAGTGCCGGCAACCGAAAAATACATCGATCAGTTTTGCTACCATGGAGCACCTTCCACACCCTAGGGTTAGTTTTACCTGGGCCGTTCCTGAGTGTGCTGCCCCCCTCGTGTCTTGGCGAGTCTCAACACGCAACCACTCGGAAAATTAGATTCATCCGGACAGGGAATAGTTTCGCATTCCTCGGCGTCACCTGTGACCATTGTGGGCTAACCCCCGCCAAGTGCCATATTGGGAGCCAGTTACAAGCCAGCTAGTAAAACATTTGCACATCCGCCGGAAATGAAAGGCAAGGGGAAACCGGGGTGAGAAAACGTGCAATCCGCAGCCCAGCGTGGGAGGCTAGGTCAGATTCAGGGCTTTCTTGATGGTCCCGCGCTCGTTCTGGATTTTTTCCTGCAGCAGGGTAATGGCGTAGATGAGTTGCTCGGGACGCGGCGGACATCCAGGAACATAAATATCGACCGGAATCACCTGGTTGACGCTTTGTACGAGCGCGTAGTTCTGGAACACTCCGCCGGAGGTGGCACAGGCTCCCATGGAAATCACCCACTTCGGTTCCGGCATCTGTTCCCACAATTGCCGGATCACTGGCGCCATCTTGTTCGAGACGCGGCCGGCAATGATCATGAGATCGCTTTGCCGTGGCGAAGGCCGAAATACTTCCGCCCCGAAACGCGCAATATCAAAGCGCGCCGCCCCCATCGACATCATTTCGATCGCACAGCAAGCCAGGCCAAATGTCATCGGCCAGATGGAGCCCTTGCGCATCCAGTTGACGGCCGAATCGAGAGTGGTCAGCACCAGCCCTTCCGGCGTGGGATTGCCGAAGGTCAGATCCTTGACCACCTTCTTGCCGTTCTCGGTGTCGACGTAGGGGCCGAAATTAAGTTCGGGAGACATAACAACATTCTAAACCAACGAGGCCACGGAGGCGCACGGGAGTAGGACTCAGGTCCCCGGACGGCTCGCTTCGTTTCGTTCAATCGATAGGATTGGTTCTGAACTCGTCGAGGTGCTCGGCGGTGAAGATCTCAGGCTAGGATCTGTCGTTCTGTACCGCTGGCCGACGGCTGATTCTGTTCTGCCAGTGCGTCCAAACAAAATAGATTGCGCCCGCCACCAGCATGACCCCAATCACCGCATCGAACTTGTGAAAATATTTGCCCAGTTCGCGCCAGTTCTCGCCCAGCTTCATGCCGAGATACGCCAGCCCCAGGCACCATGGCCACGATCCCAGAAACGTATACACGTGAAACCGTCCTCTGGGCATGCGCGCAATCCCTGCGGGCAGCGCGATGAAGGTGCGAATCACCGGCAACAGCCGCCCGATGAACACTGCCAGGTATCCCCAGTGCGCGAAGAATCGGTCGGCCCAGTTGAGTTCCCGATGCCCCATTAGGATCCAACGGCCATAGCGCTCGACCAGCGGACGCCCGCCATAAAATCCAATCTCGTACGCCACCAGCGACCCCAGATTGCAGCCAAGTGCCCCTGCTGTCGCCACCCAGAGCAGCTTGAACGTGCCCGTAAAGACCAGATAGCCGGCGAACGGCATGATCAATTCCGACGGCAGTGGAATGCACGCCGATTCAATCGCCATCAGCAGCGTGACGCCGCTGTAGCCGGTCGCGCTGATTACAAAATTGATGAACGCAAAAATGAGAGCTAGAAGTTTTTCAGTCATTGGAGAGCAGTTCTCAGTTCTCGGTTCTCAGTTCTCCGTAAAACCCTTTGAGCCTCAAGCTGAGAACTGGGAACTAGGAACTGAATTTTAAGTGTATCGGAAAGTGGCGGCAGAGACTCTTGGCTAGAACGAGCCGTCCTGGGTGAATGTGTAGCCGGGCAGCGCCGCGCCCTGCGGAGTCTTGGTCACTTTGACGCGCACAGTAGGTGCGTCTGGTGCGGTGATGCCCGCCGGCCTGAGCATGGCAATCTGACTGAACACTTCGTTATAGACCTTGGTGACCAGATAATCCTGGCCATCGGCATCGCTGCGCCAGACCTGCCCGAGCTGAATGGAATTTACGGCCATAACATTGTCTGAAGAGAGTGTGAACTCCAGACTACCGAGGGATATCGGTCGAGTCAATCGTCGCCGGGGTTACCGAGGTCTCTGCTAAGATGTTGCCCTCATGACCCGCGGACGCACGCCCCGACAACCCACCCGAACCGGCCGCCAGGAAGGCGTTCGTGTGGGGACGGGCACTCCTGCCCGTCCCCGGAGCGCAGCTCCGGCGGCAGCGCCGAAAGGCCGAAGCAAATCGGGCTACAATCCCCTCGACCCCGACCGCATCGCCGAGATCCTGAAGCGACTCGACCAGATGTATCCCGAGGTTACTTGCGCTCTCACTCACTCCAGCGCCTGGGAACTCCTGGTCGCGACCATCCTTTCTGCGCAGTCCACGGACGCCAACGTGAACCGCGTCACGCCGGAACTGTTCCGCAAATATCCGACGGTGCAGGCCTTTGCGGCGCTCACGCCCGAGCAGCTCCAGCCGGACGTCCGCTCCACCGGGTTTTTCCGCAACAAATCCAAGTCCGTAGTGGGCGCTGCGAAAAAAATCGTTGCCGACTTCGGAGGGCAAGTTCCCGATGACATGGAAGACCTTCTCGGCCTTCCCGGTGTCGCACGCAAGACCGCCAACGTGGTGCTGGGCACGTGGTTCAAAAAAGCCGAAGGCGTGGTCGTCGATACTCACGTGCACCGCATCTCACGCCGTCTCGAGCTGACCACGAACTATGACCCGCAGAAAATCGAGCAGGATCTGATGCGCATCATCCCGCGCGAACGGTGGATTCTCTTTTCTCACCAGATCATTTGGCACGGACGTAAGCTGTGCATCGCGCGGAAGCCCAAGTGTGTGGACTGTTCGCTCGAAAACCTCTGCCACGCCGCCGACAAGACCTGGAGTACGGTCGACATGCACAAGAACGCCAAAGTGTAACCTCGGGCGTTGTGGACCGCTTTCAAACAAACCTGTCATCCTGAGCGAAGCATTTGCGTCGGCTTTGCCGACGTCGTGGAAAAAGCGGACGGTAAGGGGTTCTTCGACTCCGCCAGAAGTGCGCTTACGCACTTCTCTCTCCGCTCAGGATGGCCACTCCACCTTCTGATAAACTTTCCCTTCGGCAGTCGCTCCAAAGGCCAATCACCATGCGCATTTTCATCTCGTTTGCTATCGTCATACTCATGAGCACAGTTCTTGCCGAGACCATCGCCGCCCAGACTTTGCCTGCGCCCCAGGCCATTACCGATCCGAAACAGATTGCCTCCAAGCCCAATGCCCAGGTCGAGCCGCGCAGCCTGACCATCGAGAAGCTTTACATGACGCGCCAGGTAGGCCAGTCCACGTGGTCGCCCGAT
This sequence comes from Candidatus Sulfotelmatobacter sp., assembly GCA_049512915.1. GTDB lineage: Bacteria > Acidobacteriota > Terriglobia > Terriglobales > Acidobacteriaceae > Sulfotelmatobacter. The sequence continues at coordinate 68,579 of JBEKWP010000007.1, read as the reverse complement.
GGCAAAAGCATCGCCTTCATCTCGAATATGAGCGGGCGCAACAATCTCTGGCTCGTCCCCGCCGAAGGCGGATGGCCGGTGCAGCTTACGGTCAGCGATCAGCGCCAATCGTCACCAGCGTGGTCGCCCGACGGCAAGTGGATCGCCTATCAATCTGATTACGATGGAGACGAACTCTGGGACATTTTTCTGGTTTCGCCCAAGACCGGCAAAGTACTCAACCTCACCAGCACGCGCGAGATTGCCGAAACCGATCCAACGTGGTCGCCTGACGGACGCTATCTCGCATACTTGGTGAAGCCAAAGACATCAGCCGCCCACGAGATCGACGTCTATGACACAGTAATGCGCGAGTTGAAGCACATCACTGCCGGCACGCCGCAGGACAAGGGAAATTTCAATCCCGTCTGGTCGAAGGACGGTAGGTACATCGTCTACTCGCAGGAGCAGGCCAAAGGTACGGACTCCAACATCTTCATCGCTGAAGTTGCGACGGGAAAAACGACGCTGCTCACGCCGCATGAGGGCGAGCAGCGCTACTCCAGTGACGACATTTCTCCCGATGGCAAGCACATTCTGTTCACCTCGAACGCCGCCAATGGCTACGAAAATGTTGGCTTGCTGGAAATTGCGGCCAAGAAGATTTCGTGGCTCACCCATGACAAGTGGGAGATCGGCGGTGGCGAATTCTCGCCCGACGGCAAACACATCACCTTCAGCGCGAACGTGGACGGCAATGAAGACATTTACCTGCACGATCTCGCGACCGGCAAATCCAGTGTGTTACCGATTCCGAAAGGCGTGAACGAGCCTACTGGCGGCCATTCTGCTTTTACGAAAGACGGGCAACGCCTGCTCTACTATCACAACGGTCCCACCGCGCCCGGCGATCTTTGGGTGTATACGCTGGCCACCGCGAAGTCGCATCAGGTCACACATTCACTCATTGCCGGTGTGCGTTCCGAAGACATGGTTGAGCCCTATCTGGTGCACTATCCGAGCCGCGACGGCAAGTGGACCATTTCTGCGTTTCTCTACGTACCCTTCAACATGGCGCGTAACGGGCAGAACGCCGCCATCGTTTACATCCACGGCGGTCCGACAGCGCAGACGATGAACTCGTTCAACCGCTTCGTGCAATACGCGGCCAATCAGGGATACATGGTTCTCGCCCCCAACTATCGTGGCTCGACGGGGTACGGCAAGGAATTCCAGCAGGCGAATCTCTTCGACATGGGCGGCGGCGATTTGCAGGACGTGCTGGCCGGCGTTGACTGGATCAAGCAGACTGGCCACCTCGATCCGAAAAAGATCGCCGTCATGGGCGGAAGCTATGGTGGTTATCTCAGCATGATGGCGTTGACGAAAGCGCCTGACGTTTGGGCCGCGGGCGTGCCCATCGTGCCCTTCGTGAACTGGTTCACCGAAATTGAGAACGAAGATCCTGTGCTGCAACAGTCCGATCTGGCGACCATGGGAGATGTAGTGAAGAATAAGGCGCTGTACGAAGACCGCTCGCCGATCAACTTCATCGACCAGATTAAAGCGCCGCTATTATTGCTCGCCGGAGGGCACGATCCGCGATGCCCGAAATCAGAGACGCAGCAGGTGGTCGAAGCCATCAAGAAGCGCGGCGGCACGGTCGATTACAAGATTTATGAGAACGAAGGCCACGGCTTCGCCCGCGTGGAGAATCAGATTGACGCCTACCAACGCGTCGCCGACTTCCTGCTGGCCCATGTCGTCCCGGCCGATTGCAGTTGCACTCTGACAGAATAAGCCGACTACGTGTCTGGTGTTGCTCGCACGATCGCCCGAACTAGTCCGGGGATGGTGAACTCTTTCGCTTCGATGTCCACGCGCAGGCCAAGTTCTCGCAAAGTTGAGGAAGTGACTGGCCCGATGGAGGCGAGTCGTATCCCGTCAAGCTTAGCGTTCCGCAGGCCAAGGAATGCCACAAAGTTGCGCACAGTCGAAGAACTCGTAAAAGTAATCACATGCGGAGCGCGCCGCGCATTTCCGAGCACGCTGCGCAGGCGTGGACGCGAAGATGTCGGCACAATCGTTTCGTAAGCCTCCACCACGTCTACATCGGCCCCGGCCTTGCGCAACTCGTGCGGAATCACGTCGCGGGCGACCTTGGCGCGCACCAGCAGCACACGTTTTTCCTTTACCCGTCGCCGCAGGCTGCGTACCACAGACTCTGCCACGTATTCTTTAGGAACAACATCCACTTTGCTGCCACGTTCTTCGATCGCCTTCTTCGTCGCCGGGCCGATGGCCGCAATGTTAAGGTGCTTGAGAGCAGTTTTCGGCAGGCGCAGCTTGGCTAACCGTTCCCACATGGCTTCGACACCGTTCGCGCTGGTGAGAATGAGCCAGTCGTAGCCATCAAGATTCATCAACGCGGAATCCAGAGGTTTGAAGCTGCGGGGTCGACGAATTTCGATGAACGGAATTTCAAGCACCGTTGCGCCCAGCTTACGCAATTCGCTCGAGAGTGGGCGGGCCTGGTGACGCGCCCGGCCTACGAGCACGCGCACGCCGAAGAGCGGGCGCGGCGCCTGGAAAAAGGGAACGGACCGAGACTTCATTTATTGTCCTTGCCGTTCACGATTCGGCCAAGGTTCTGCTCCTTCATCAGGCGGGCAACACCAGAAACGGCCGTGTCGTCGGCCTTCTCCAGAGATGCGATCATGTTCTGCTGATCCTCCCGAGTACGGTTCTGGCCGAGCTTGAACTTTGCCTCCATCCTGGTGACTTCGATCTCAAACCCCACAATCTGTCGAAGCATCCGCTCGCGGTAAGCCTCGTCCAGGCTGGCCCACTGCGAGGCGTAGGCGGGCTCGAAGGTGTGGATCAGCTCATGGAGGATGTTCTGCAACGCCTCCGGCGAGGAAAACACCTGCGCGTTCCCGTAGAGATGCACCGCGCCGTAGTTCCACGTGGGGACGCTTTCGCTCACAGTGTAGTTGCTAGGAGAAATGTAGGAATGGGGTCCGTGAAAAATGGTCAAACATTGCGGCTGCTGTTCGAGATAACGCCAATGTGGATTGGCCTTGGCCACATGGCCGCGGAGGATGACTTTCTCCTCACCTTTTTCCGCACGTACGAAAATAGGCAGGTGCGTAGCGAAAGGGCCGCCCTCGGTGGATGAGACGAGGATGGCGAAAGGATTGGCGCGCATGAACTTTACGGCGTCTTCATGGTCGCGCACACGAAAGTATTCGGGAATGTACATGTGCGATTTGCTTCCTACGGTCCGGATGGTTCGGCTGCCGGTTTACTCCGGATGTGGAGCACCTTTTCAACTTCGGCAATCAGAACGCCGTCCGCATCCTTCACTTCCACCGTAAAGACGGGCTCATACTTCGGCAACGTCTTCAGTTTCTCGCGAATGTCGTCGATCTGGCTATGGGAAAGACGAAACTCCGCGCGCACAGTTCCTCTGCCCGGTTTCTTGTAGCGGATGGTCGCGGCCTTGTCCCAAACAATGTAATCGCCGCCGAGATTCGCCATCAGCATCAGCATATAGAACGGGTCGGTCATTGCAAAGAGAGATCCGCCGAAGTGAGTGCCGACGTAGTTCGCATTCCAGAAGCGAAGCTTCATTTCGACATCGACGGCCTTCATGTCAGGGGCGATGCGCCGGATGCGAATGCCCATGCCCAGAAACGGCGGCCAGAGATTGATCCAACGCCGAAGAGCATGCGAGTTCTTGGTGCCGCCTAGAAGTTGGAGGAGAACGCTGCCGCTTTTCATTGGAGATATGGATCCGGAATCATGGTTGGGGCGGGACGGCGAGGCCGCGGCCGTAGACGGCTTCGAGTATCTCGTCGCCACCGCGGTCGAGCAGGGTTTCGCCGACCGCATTACCGAGTTGTTCAGGATCATTGAGGTCGCCGTCGCGGGATTCGCGAAGAAGCCTCGAGCCGTCGGGATCGGCCACGATGGCATCGAGATGTAGTTTGCCGCTGCGAATTTCCGCCAAGGCACCGATGGGAACCTGGCATCCTCCACCGAGGCGGTTGAGCAGCGCGCGCTCGCAGGTAGTGGTGGCGCGGGCGGAGGCATCGTTCAGAAATACGAGTTGCTGGCGCGTGAACGAGTCGCCTTCGCGGATTTCGATGCCGAGTGCTCCCTGCCCGGCCGCGGGACACATGATCTCGGAGGGAATGATCTGTTTAATCAATTCCGTTTTGCCCAGACGCTTCAGGCCCGCCGAGGCGAGAATGATGGCGTCGTATTCTCCTTGCTCGAGTTTGCGCAGGCGCGTGTCGACATTGCCGCGGAGCGGGTGTATATCGAGGTCGGGGCGGATGGCTTTCAGTTGCGCTTGACGGCGCAGACTGGAGGTGCCTACGTGCGCGTGATGGGGAAGATCTTCAACCTTCGAATAAACCACCGAACAGAAAGCATCGCGCGGATCTTGTCTCTCCGTGATCGCTGGGAGTTCGAATCCCGGAGAGAGTTCCGTGGGTAAGTCTTTCAACGAATGCACGGCGAGGTCCACGCTGCCGGCGGCGAGGGCTTCCTCAATCTCTTTTGTGAAAATCCCTTTGCCAAGTCCCCCCTTGGTGCCGACCATGGCCAGGGGGACGTCGGTGATCTTGTCACCGGTAGTGTGAATGATTTCGATTTCGACTTCGTATCCGCGTGCCCGGAGAAGAGCAGAAATGTGGTTCGCCTGCCAGAGGGCAAGCTGCGAGCCACGGGAGCCGATGCGGAGGCTAGGCATGTTGAACGATCCGAGGCGGAATATCGCGCAAAAGCGAAAGGCGGCCGACTAGGCCGCCTTGGAAAATTCGTGCTGTGCCGCGCTTGAGAACCACCTTCAAAGTACCATTTGGTGACGTGTCCGTCAAGAACCATGCGCAGGCTAAGCAGGTTTTAACCTCCCGTGGATCGCGTAAGGCGGCGGAGAGTAAGGGATTCGGACCCCTCGCGGCTGCGAGCAGCCGCGACCCACGGTTCTCAAGCGCGGCCCAGTACCCACACTGGTAGTACTCTCCGAAGCCCCGCTCGAGCAAGACCAGCGTACTACGGCGACTTGACCACATCCTCCGAATACGTTCGAAGAGCGAAAAAAGTCGTTCCATTATGGTCTTGGCCGTTCTCATCCATTTATATCGCGCGCACACAGCAGGGCAGAAATATGTTTCCTTGCCAGAGGGCAAGCTGCGAGCCACGGGAGCCGATGCGGAGGTTAGGCATCGCGGCGCGATTTCATCCCTCTGTCTTGCGAATTCTTGCCCGACGCCTCTCTATCCTCAGCCTGCAATGCTCGCCCTTTTTCTTTCTCGTGAAGATTAAAGAGTCTTCGTACGACATCGATTACGGTGGTTGCCTCGGAGTCGCGGGCGGCGGTCTTTAACGTGGTGATTGGGGTGTGCATGACTTTGTTGATGATGCCGCGGGTCAGGGCTTCGACCGCCAATTCCTGGTCCGGGGTCAACGGGCCCATGCGGCTGCGCACCCGGTCGATTTCCGCCTGGCGAATGGTTTCCAGATGATCCTGCAACGACACGATGGTCGGAACCACATCGAGGGTGTGCAGGCGGGCTTCGAAACGGTCAATTTCGCTTGCGATGATCGCTTCGGCCAGCTCGGCTTCGTGACGCCGGTCGGCAACGTGACTGCTGACGGCCTGCTGCAAATCGTCGATGTCGTAGGCGAAGATGCCGTCGAGTTTGGCCATCTCCGGCGAGACGTCGCGGGGCACTGCGATGTCGATGAAAAACATGGGCCGGTTCTTGCGTCGGGCAAGGAATTGCTCGCCATGCTCGCGCCGGAAAATAGCGTGAGGCGCGCCGGTTGAAGTGATAACGATGTCAGCGCGGTCGCAAGAGCCGTAGAGATCTTCAAATTTAATGGCCTGGCCGTTGAACTTCTGCGCCAGCCCGATGGCGCGGTCGTACGTGCGGTTGGCCACGAAGATCGAGGCGCAGCCGTGCGCCATCAGATGGCGGGCAGCGAGTTCGCTCATCTTGCCGGCGCCGACGATGAAAACACTCTTGCCCTGCAGTGATCCAAAAATCTTCTTGGCCAGTTCCACCGCAACCGAGGCGACAGAAACCGAAGACGAGCCGACAGCTGTCTCGCTGCGCACCCGTTTGGCTACCGCAAAGGCGCGAGTGAAGAGCTGATCAAGCTGGCCGCGAACTGACCCAACGGCGCGCGCCGTCGCGTAAGCCTCTTTTACCTGGCCAAGAATCTGGGCTTCTCCGACCACCATCGAATCGAGGCTCGCAGCTACGCGGAAGACATGCCGCACGGCATCTTTCTGGCGGAACTCATAGAGGTGGGGATTGAGATCCTCCGAGTTGAGTTGGAAGTGTTCGTTCAGAAAGCCGCGCAGGTCGGCCGAACCGTTGGTGGTGTGAGTGACCAGTTCCACCCGGTTGCAGGTGGAAATGATCATGCCCTCTTCGATTCCGGGGTGGGCAGCGAGATCGCGGCACGCATCGGCCAGGCGCGATTCCGGGATTGCCAGCCGCTCGCGCACCTCGAGCGGAGCGCTCCGATGATTTACGCCAATGAGCTGATATCTCATGAGGCTGCAAACCTGTGGATGGTCGAGAAGTAATTCGCGGCCCAGGCCACGATGGCGGCCACAAAGGCGCATGTCGCCAGCACAGCGGCGCGGCGGCCGCGCCATCCTGAGCTCCACCGGGTGACGACCATCACCATGTACACGGCCCACATCAAAATCGATAACAGAATCTTGGGATCCTCAAAGTCCACGTGACCATAAGCCGACATCGCCACAACTGATCCGGTAATCAGCCCGAGCGTCATGAAAGGAAAGCCAAGCAGCAACGATCGATACCCGATCTGGTCAATCACCTCAAGCGCAGGCAGGAAGGAAATCAGGCTGCTCGGCTTCTTGGCCTTCAGGCGGCGCTCCTGCAAAAGGTAAAGCAGGCTGGCGCCGAAACTCAGGACGAGAGCGGCGTATCCCGTGAAGATCAGAATGATGTGCGCGACCAGCCATCCCTTGTGCTGAACGAAAGACGTCTGCAGAACGGGCTGCTCGTCAAGGGCCGCCACGAAGGTGAGAAAAAATACGACCGGGAAAACAACCACGCCGGGCGACGTGGTGTGGTAAATGGCATAGATAATCATGAAAAATGTCATCGAAAAGAAGGCCAGCAGTGACTCGCCGTTATGCACCGAGGCCCAGACCACATGATCGGAGAGAAACAACTCGACCAGCGAAACGAAGTGGAAGACCATCCCCAGGCTGGCTGCATGAAACGCGATGCGGCTGAAAAGGTCGCTCGTGCGGCTGAGCGCAAAGAAGGCGTAGATCAGCCCAATGAAGTAGCAAGCCAGCGCGAAGCGCAACCAGAGCAATGCCATAGGCTAGGTAAGTATCAGAGTCTGGTGAGTTTAATGCAAGTACGGTCAGAACCCGGGGGACCTAATCCCTTCCACACAGTATAAATCTGCGGCGAGGACTGGCGGGCGGAAACGGTAACGGTCACCGGTGGGTGTGATCTGGATCACAAAGTTCAACTAATGCTTGGCCGTGAGCTGCCGTATCAGGTCCACCTCAGCCTGCCGGTACGGTGTTCCGTCGGACCGCAGCACCTCGTGGAACCATATCGACGGCTGCTCCAGAACGTAAGGACGTTGCCACGAATCCCAAGGCAAATAAGTCTGCGTTTTGCCAGCGACAAAGCCCCAGTTGATCGCCCCGACTCCCTCCTGCTTGGCGATCGGCAACACCGTGTCGAACGTGCTGCCCTCCGAACGCGCCATGTATTCCGTGCAAATCACCGGCCGGTGGTACTTTTCTTTGAGCCACGACACTTCCTTCTTGAAAGACTCCGGCCAGTCGTAGTTGTGAAAGCTGATAATGTCGGACTCACGCAGTTGGATGTTCTGGATCTCGCCAAGGTCCCCACTTTCCGACGAAGTGTCGACGGTCCAGACGCCGCTGGTGAGAGGTTGCGTGGGATTCGCTTCCCGTGCCCACGCGAACGCCTGCGGCAGGAGCAACGTCACCCGCGCGATCTTGTCCTTTTCCTTCAGCTCTTCATTGGGATAGGTTTCGCTGCTAACGCCGCCGGGCTCATTCCAGATATCCCAGGCAAGGATGCGGTCGTCGTTGGCGAACGCTCCCACTACCCCCAGTACGTACGCTTTGAGCCGCGGATAGTGGTTTGGGTCCGCCAGCGCCTTCGCACCGGGACTCTGTACCCAGCCCGAATTGTGAATGCCTGGAATGGGAGGATGCTGCGGGCCCAGATGCGGCGACGGATCCCAGCAGGAATCGAAGAGCACGAGCATCGGACGGATGTGGTGCCGTGAAGCGATGGTCAGGAACCGGTCGATGCGTTCTCGAAAGCCGGCCGCATCCTGCTGCCAGAGCAGATCGTGCAGAAAGACGCGCATGGTGTTCATGCCCATCGCTTCGGCCCACGTTAGCTCTTTGTCGATTTCAGCGGGGTCGAAGGTTGGCTCCTGCCACATCTCCAGCTGGTTAATCGCCGACTTGGGAATGTAGTTGCTTCCAACCAGCCAGGGCTGTTGGGCATACCAGGCGTTCGCCTTTTGCTCTGGCCAGCGAGCGGTTTGCTGCGATACCGCGCTGGTGCAGTAGATCAGCGCGATCAGCAATATGGCGATTAAGCCAGGCCTTTTCATCCTGGGAAGTCCTCCCGGCCTTTGCGTGGTCAAGTTCGTAGAAGGTATCACAACCCTGTTCTCCCGAAAATGGTGAGAAACGTCGGTAACCTTTCGTTAGCCACAAACCAGTGCAATCCTAGGCATCTAGGTTAAAAAATTCGTTTGATGGGGAGAGGCCCATGCGCATCAGCGCTCTAGCAATTGCGGCGTCGGTGGTTCTCGGGACACTTTGTCTTGCGCAGGACCGGCCGCTGGGAGACGTGGCTCGGGAGACACGCGCACAGGCTTCCCAAGCCCCGAAAGCGACCAAAGTTCTGAACAACGAGGAGACGAACGCGCAGGCGGTCAGCACCAGTGACGATCCGCTGGACGTGGTCACCAAGGCTGCGACCGCACTGATTCGCGACACCTCGCACCGCTGCCGCAAGGTTGCCTCCGGCAATAGCGGTCCGCGCCCCGGTTGGGACGAGGTCTTGCTGACAGAAGTGGCTGGCGTCGATCGCATGCGGCTCGTTAGTGAGGAACCGTACACCAACCATACCCAAGTCGAAACGATCCTCATCGGCAATGACGGCTACCGGAGGACGGGGGCCGGCCCCTGGGAAAAGTTGAGCGCCATGGGAGGGACGTCCCTTGGGCGAGCAACGCCTGTTCCGGATGAGTTGAAGTTCGGGTACAAAAGTGGAGACCTGAAGCTGGTTGGTCCGCAGGTAATCGACGGCTCGCCCACGTTCCTGTATCGGGCCACTCCCCATGACATCGCAATCGACAGAACGATCGACATCTGGATAGGAAGCATCGACAATCTCCCGCGGAAAACGGACATGTTTACCCGCGACCTGAGCATGAAGACCAGTTGGCAGGAGACGACCTCCTGTACTTACGGAGTGGATATCAAGATCGAACCGCCGCTTCAGTAGGCGGTGCTGCTGCAGGCGATGCTTTAGCCGCGCGAAACGGTCCCCGTATTGCTGCTAGTCCGTAACGCTCACTACTCCACCCCCAAGCTCGCCAGTGCTTCTTCCAACCGCACGCTGTCGATCACAAGACGGCGCCCGTGAGTCTTCACGTCTTCCAATTCATCGAACGCGCGAAAGAGACGTAGTTTGGCGGCAGCGTACTGCTCGGCTTCGGTCAACGAACGACCATGTGTGGCCGCCCATGCGGTCACTGAGTTTTCCGGGAGGAAGACGCTGACGGCATGGGTAAGCTTGCGGTCAGAAGTGACGTCGAAGACGAATTCCGTCGCCGGCGCCTCGGGATCGTCGGCGAGCGCGGCTCGCTGGCCCACAAAGTAATACTGGTAGACGTATCCCTGAGCGCCGGCATAGGTCTTCAGGCGGCGGACGGTCTTATCCGGGGACATGGGGACATTATGAACGGTTGCTGAGAGTTTGTCGCCGAAGGGATGCGAAGCCGAGCCGAAATCGTCACTCGGCTTCTTGTGCGGTCATCACGAAGGCCCGCAGTTCTTCCAAATCTTCAGGCAGCATTCTAGCGAACTCGATTCCGTTCCCAACCTGGGGGTCGCAGGTGACCACCGTGCCCATCGCCAGCAGTGTACCTTCAAGCTGGAGGCTCATTTCGAGGCTGGTCCCGACAGGAAACGGAAACATGGTTTCGATATAGCAACCGGCTTCGCTAATATCGGAAGTCGCTCCACGCTGGGGAACGTCGCTGCCCGGGGCAAACAACTGAACTGGGACTCTCACTCTAACGCGCGGATGCACCCTTCGTTCCGGCCGCTGCTCCTCGCGGAAAGAGCGATCCCGGTCGCTATCTTCCATTGCTGGCGCCCCCGCGTAGACTTCGCAGTCTATTTTAACCATGATGCCGGGGCAGGCAGCATCTCCAATGGACGTAGCTGTGCAGGCATACCGTGCAGCTTTGCTTTTCCTGATAACCTCAATTTAGCTCCGGGAGAGCCCAAGTCGGTGCCGCCGATCATCAATGCGCAGGAAATCTCGAAGGCCTTTGGAGCCAATCCGCTATTTCAGAACATCTGCTTCACGGTTTCGGAGGGCGACCGCATTGGGCTGATCGGCCCGAACGGCTCCGGCAAATCCACGCTGCTGCGGATTCTCGCCGGCGATGTGACGCCCGACAGCGGCGAAATCGCCGTCCGGAAACGGATCCGGCTCAGCTATGTCGAGCAGGACTCGCAATTCAAGCCCGGATCGACAGTGCGCTCCATTGCGCGGAGCGCGATGGAGCAAGCCGGCGTGCCGGAGTCGGAGCAGGGCACTCGCTTTGCCGAAACTCTGGGCCGCGCTCGCTTCGAGAACCTGGAGGCGGAGGCGTCCGCACTATCGGGCGGCTGGCAGAAACGGCTCGCGATTGTCGAGGCGCTCGTTCAAGCTCCCGACATACTCCTGCTGGATGAACCTACAAATCATCTGGACCTGGCGGGAATCGAGTGGCTCGAAGCCTTGCTTGAGGCCGCATCATTTGCCTGCGTGGTGGTCAGTCACGATCGCTATTTTCTCGAGAATGTTGCCACCGAAATGGCGGAACTGAACCGGACCTATCCCGACGGGTTGCTGCGCGTTTCCGGAGGCTATACCCGGTTCCTGGAGAAGAAAGAAGAATTCCTGCACGCACAGTCCAAGCGCCAGGAAGCGCTCGAGAACCTGGTACACCGGGAGATCGAGTGGCTGCGCCGTGGAGCCAAAGCGAGGACAAGAAAATCCAAGGCGCGCATCGACAAGGCAGGCGAGCTGATGGGTGAACTCGCGGACCTGAATTTCCGGCGCCGCAGCGGAACCGCGCTCATTGACTTCTCGGCCACCGACCGAAAGACGAAGCGGCTGATCGAACTGGAAAACGTTGGATGCGAGATCGGCGGCCGCACCCTTTTTGCAGGTCTCAACTTTGTAATCACCGCCGGGATGAGGGTGGGATTAGTCGGGCCAAACGGCAGCGGGAAGACGAGCTTACTTCGATTACTGCGCGGGGAATCAGCCCCGGCAAGCGGCCAAATTCAGCGCGCCGACTGGCTGCGCATTGTTTATTTCGACCAGAGCCGCGAGCTGGACCCGGATATAACCCTGCGCCGCGCGCTGGCTCCGGAAGGCGATTCCGTGGTGTATCAAGACCGCCAGGTTCACGTGGCCTCGTGGGCGGCAAAGTTCCTGTTCGCCGGTGAGCAACTCAATCAACCAGTGGGCAAGCTTTCCGGTGGGGAACGGGCACGGGTTCTGATTGCGCAGCTCATGCTGCAGCCCGCCGACGTCCTCCTGCTCGATGAGCCCACCAACGACCTCGACATCCCGACGCTCGACATACTCGAAGAAAGCCTGCTGGAATTTCGCGGCTCACTCGTCCTGGTGACGCATGACCGCTACATGCTGGACCGCGTATCCACAGTGGTTCTCGGGCTCGACGGGCAGGGAAGCGCGGGGCTTTTCGCCGACTACTCCCAGTGGGAGACATGGCTGGAAGAGACCGAGCAGAAGGCGAGGAACGACGCGCGGCCTGCTGCGGTGTCGGCGGAGAACGCCCGACAGTCTGCTGGGAAAAGGAAACTGTCGTACCTGGAAGCGCGCGAATACGACTCCATCGAGCTGCGCGTTGCCGATGCCGAACTCGAACTGCAGGCCAAGCGCGAACAGCTGGAAGATCCCAAGATTGTCAGCGACGCTCCGCGTCTGGTGACTGCTCACGCAGAGATGGCAGCGGCTCAGGACAAAGTGGATCAGCTTTACGCCCGCTGGGCTGAGCTGGAGAAAAAGAAGACTTGATGGCTCACGATGCCAGGCAAAACGCGATGATCGTGTTTCCGCGAGTTCCCACACGTGCTTCAACCGTTTTGAGCAAGGCAGATTCCAGGCCGTTGGGGTCAGGCTTCATCTCGCACGCGGCAATCTCCTCATCCGAAGCTCCGTGGTAGCAGAGTTCGCAGACCCCCAAGCCATCTTCGGACCGAACTGGCGGTCCAAAAACGCGGCAGGTGATCGGACGGGATTCGTAGAGTTCGCAATTCCCCGTTTCAGGATCGAGCGCGGGGCAAGGCTCATCGTTCGCAAAATCAGAGAAACGTTGAGCCGCGTCGTCTCCCTCGTCCAGAATACCGCTCACTGGATCGCCGGGAAAATCTCCGGATAAACGCGCAACCGACTCGCGGGCGCGTCTGCGTATGCCATCAGCGCGCTCGGGCGCATGCAATTCCAGATCGGCAAGTCCTCCTCGCAGCCGCAGCGCATCGAGTTGATTGATGGGGAATGCTCCGATGCAGCACTGTGTGCACCCAGGGCGGCAGACCAGCCACTCGCGGCTGCGGCGCGCCGCCTCAGCCAAGGCGGAGTCCACGATTTGAATCAGTTCCTGATCTTTGACCCGGACTTTGGAAGCTGGAGAATGACCCGGCATGGCGATGCATGAATGATACAACTCAAGGTCCCCGCAAGTGCTTCTCCGGAGACCGCCTCCAGCCTACTCGTAGCGGAGCGCCTCCACCGGTTCCATGCCAGCGGCTTTCAACGCGGGCCACGTGCCAGCCACTACGCCGACGAAGGCAAGAATCAGGAATGCGGTCAGCATCACGCTGAAATTTGTCCTCAGGAAGATGTCGCCCTCGTGATTGGCTGTCTTATACATGTCAGAGTAGAGTGGCATCGGTGGAATCGTGTGCGCCAGCACGACAGAAACCAGCATCCCAACTGCGCCGGCAACGAAGGTGAGCACCAGCGCCTCCACCAGGAACTGCAGCGCGATATCGCGATTACGTGCCCCGAGCGCCTTCCGCAAACCCACCTCTTTGGTGCGTTCGGTTACGCTGACCAGCATGATATTCATCACGCCCACGCCGCCGACTCCCAGCGTCAACGCCCCTACGAATCCCAGAATCAACCGAAGCGCGATTCCAAATTGTTCAATGTCCTTGGTGTCATCCACCGTGTCCCACTCCGGAGTCGACTTGTCATCCTTGGGATTAAAGTTATGCCGTCGGGCCAGCACTTCCCGCACCTGCGCCAGCGCCGCCTTGTGCAGCAGCGGCGTGACTGCCTGGAACACAATCATATGGGGATCGCGCTCATCATTGATATCCCTCATGCTTTCGAAAGGCATGAACACATTCTCGTTGTCCGGACCGTTGTTGGATGAGTCCTGGATCTTAAGTTGCAACAGCCCAATCACATCCCAGGTTTCTCCGTTGATGGTCACGTGGTCGCCCACGGGATCTCGACCGCCAAATACTTTCTTGGCTGCATTGGGTCCGAAGATGAGAACATGACGGTGTTCGCTGAAGTCGCTCTCTTCGAAATAACGGCCTTCGGCAATATTTAGCTTGCGCAGCTCGCGATAGGGATACTGCACTGCTTTTGTCTGGACAGAGATTACTTTGTCACCGTACTTGTAAGCGAATGGATCGTCCCATTCCGCACTCACCAGCCGAACCAGCGGAGCATCGTCGCGGATGGCCTGAATGTCTTCATATTTGAAGTGAATGCGCTTGCCGGCGCGTTCGCCGCCGGCCTGCATGCTGGTCTGACCCTCCCAGACCATGATGACACTGTTTCCGATACCGAGAAACGCATTAAGCACACCCTGGCTTACGCTTTCGCCGTAGCCGAGCAGAAGAACCACGGTCGTCAGGCCCCACACGATCCCCATCATGGTCAGGATCGACCGCAGACGGTTGCGGGTCAGGGCATCCCAGCTTTGCAGGATCAGTTCTTTTATCTGCATTCCGGTTACTCGTGATTCCGTTACTCGTGATTCCGCTACTCCTGGCGCAGGCATTCAATCGGACTGAGGGCTGCGGCGCGCTGCGCCGGATACATTCCCGCACCCACCGTGATCAATCCCAGCGTCAACAGCGACACCACAATCGCCAACAAAGAGATCACGGGATGCGGAACAAAATCCGGCAACGGCAGTTGGTTCATCGCTATGCAAGTCCCAACGCCGATGCCAATTCCGAGGGCCCCGCTGATCATCATCAGCGCGGATGACTCGGCGAAGAACTGGTTGCGAATGTCGCCCGCTGTCGCGCCCAAAGACTTGCGGACACCAATCTCGCGAGTCCGTTCCGTCACCACAATCAGCATCACATTCATGACCCCAATGCCGCCGAGCGTGAGCGTCATCAGAGCCACCGCTCCGAAGAAGATGGTCATGATGTCGAAAATTCGCTCCACCAGCTTCGACCCCTCCAAAGTATCCCAGATAAAGAGTGCGTCTTTGTCGCTGGCATCGAAGTGGTGCTCACGCCCCAGAATCTGATAGAGCTGCCGCATCGCGTCTTCATGATGTTCCGGATCGGCGACTTCAACCACCAGGTTGTTGATCCATCCCTTGAAGATACCGGGCCGCTCCGAGGGCGGAAAATCACGCGCCATAGCCGCATAGGGAACAAAGAGCTGAGTATTGTCAGGCCCGCTTCCGTAACTGCCATTCTGCTTTTTCTTTTCAAGTACACCGATGACACTGTAGGGCGAACCGTTCATCATCAAGATCTCTCCGATCGCAGGCCTGCCGGGAAACAGCTGGTCACGCGACTCGACCCCGAGAATAACTACCCGTCGGGCTTCCCGATCGTCATCTTCCGTCATCAACCGGCCTTCCTGAACCTTAAGCGACCGGAAGCGTTGGTAATCGGACCATACACCGCGCACAGGACGCGACGCTGCGTTATAACGGCTCACTTCGGCGACGCTCCGCCTCAGCTCCGGGCTCACAGTCTTGATCAAGTAGGCTTCCCGCTTGATCAGATAGGCATCGTCGATCGAGAGGCGAACGGGCCGCCCGGCGGCGTATCCCCCCGCTTGTTCACTGGTTCGTCCACCCCAGATAATGGCCAGATCGACGCCGATCGTCTTCAGGCGTTCTTTCTGGTCACGGCTGAATCCCTTACCGAGGCCCACCAGCAAAATGACGGATGTGATCCCCCAAATGATCCCGAACATCGTCAGGAAGCTCCGGAGCCGGTGAGCCGCAATCGACGTGGCTGTCTGCTGCAACACCTCCCGGATGTCCAAGGCCTCACATCCCTCCGTTTATTGGACCGAGCCAGCGCGAAAGTGTTAGCCAGGCCCCGAAAACCCCTCTCGAAAGCTTGCGAATCAGGGGTACGCCGGATCGACTTCTCCTGTATATTCTTTTAGGCATTCCGGAGTTCCAAACTGGCTGGCGCACAATCCACGCGTACGAAGCCTAGAGACTATACGCGAAGTCCATCATGCAAGTTCCAGAACCGTGCTTCATCGGCGTGGACGTCGGCGGCACGAAGGTGGCGGCCGGACTCGTAGATTCCATAGGCGAGATCACTGAACAGACCCGCATCCCGATGGTGGCAACCGATGCCGCCGGAGGCCTGGCGGCCGTGACCTCCGCTATCGATTCGGTCCGCGCCGCGACCGATCATGAAGCGGACTTCAAGGGTTTAATCGCCGGAATCGGCATCTGCGCGCCTGGCCCGCTCGATCCCCGAACCGGCGTTGTCATCAACCCTCCGAATCTCCCGGGCTGGCGCAATTTCCCACTGGCTGACTTAGTGTCTAAGACTTATCGCTTGCCCGTTCGGGTGGACAATGACGGCAACGCGGCAGCCCTGGCGGAAGCCTTGTGGGGTGCCGGGCGCGGTTATCGGAACGTTTTCTGCGCCACCATTGGCACGGGGATCGGCACCGGCATTGTGTTCGATGGCCACATCTATCACGGTCGCACCGGCGCCGCAGCCGAGGGCGGTCACAACACTATCGACTATCGCGGACCGCGCTGCGGATGCGGCAAGCTGGGTTGCATCGAAGCCTCAGCCTCCGGCCCCGCCATTGCCCGCAGCGCCTCGGAGAAGATCGCTGCCGGGCGCCGCTCCTCCATCCTGGAACTCGCCGGCGGCCGTATTGATCGCATCACCAGTGAGATGGTGGGTCGGGCGTACTGCGCGGGCGATTCCCTGGCAAAAGAGGTTTTAGAAGAGGCCGCGAAGTTTCTCACCGTATGGCTCGGGAATATCGTTGACCTGCTTGAGCCCGACGTCATGATCATCGGTGGCGGCGCAGCTTCCATGCTGCAACCTTTCTTTGGAGAAATACGCGATCGGCTACCCCGTTGGAGCGTCAATTCGCGTTGCCAGGAGATCCCGCTAGTGATGGCCCACTATGGCGCCGACGCGGGCATCGCTGGAGGCGCAGCCCTGTGTCGCGTACTCCTCCCGCACGACTTGGAAGGCAAAGTGGGCATGCCCGAGCGGACTTGAACTCCGCCACCTCTATTGGCAAGCAGGCATCATTCCCGGTTCGATCATTCCCGGTTCGATCATTCTTGGTTTGATCTTTATTGCTTCGATGCTGGGCTCTCCCACGGATACCTGGGCGCAAACTCCGTTCACGGTGGAGCAGGTTTTGAGTTCGCCCTTTCCCACCAACCTCGTGGCGGCCGCGCACAGGAGCCGCGTGGCCTGGGTGTTTGACGCCAAAGGGGTCCGCAACGTGTGGATCGCCGATGGCCCGGACTTCGCTCATACTGCGCGCCCAGTCACTCATTACGATGCCGACGATGGCCAGCCCATTGCCAGCCTGCGGCTCACTCCTGACGGCAAGACCGTGGTTTTTGTGGTGGGCAGCGAACTGAACGGGGAGCAAGAGAGTGCCAACCCTGACAGTTGGACCAAAGGCGCGAAGCAGCAGGTTTTTGCGCTGGATGTAGATGCGAAAGAAGCGGACGCGAAAGCTAAAGATGCCGCTCCCCGGCTGCTGGGCGATATGGGTTGCCCTGAAGAGGGCTGTGAAGACATTGAGATTTCGCCCGACGGCCAGTGGGCGGTCTGGTCAGCGAAGAAGAAGTTATGGCTTGCCAGCATTGATGGAAAGCAGCAAGCCAAGGAACTTGCTTCAGTCCGCGGATCCGCGGCTCAGCCGAAATGGTCGCCCGACGGCAAACATATCGCTTTCGTCACCCAGCGTGACGGTCATGGCTTGATCACCATTTACGACTTCGACGGCAGTTCAATCCATTACCTCGCGCCAAGCGTGGACAAGGATTCCATGCCGCGCTGGTCGCCCGATGGTAGGTGGATCGTCTTTGTGCGAACCGCCGGAGAAGAACTGAAGATGCCACTGATCCCGGTGCGTCCTGAGCCCTGGTCGCTGTGGATTGCCGATGCCGCTACGGGCGCGGGACACTTACTATGGCGCAGCGGTGGCAAGCTCGAGGATTCTTTGCCCGAGCTCACCGAAGACGGCTCGCTCAACGTCGCTGCCGATGGCCGAGTGGTATTTGCTTCCGAGCAGGATGGCCGCAATCATATGTACTCGATCGCTGCAGCCGGAGGCGCAGCCACGCTGCTCACACCGGGTGATTTCGATGTGGAAGACGTCACGCTGAGTGCGGATAAGGCTTGGCTGATCTATTCCTCGAACCAGGATGATGTCGACCGGCGGCACTTGTGGCGAGTCGCGATTGCTGGCGGCACCCCGCAGCACGCGCTAACCGGAGGCCAGACGATCGAGTGGTCCCCGGTTCAAACCGGCGACGGAAAGAGCATTCTTTGCCTCGGCTCCACGGCAACCTCACCGGCCATGCCGTACGAGGTTACCGCGAAGGGCCGCGATATGATCGCCAGGCAAGCTCTTCCGTCTGACTTTCCTTCGGCGGCGCTGGTTACGCCAAAGCAGGTGATCTTCAAGAGTGACGACGGACTCACGCTGCACGGTCAGCTTTTTCTTCCGCCCAACGTGAAGGGGAAGGTGCCCGGGCTGGTCTTCACGCACGGCGGTCCTATCCGCCAGATGCTGCTCGGTTTCCACTACATGGATTACTACCACAACGCATACGCCGAGAATCAATATCTGGCCAGCCGCGGATATGCGGTACTGTCAGTGAACTACCGGCTCGGCATCATGTACGGACGCGCATTTCGCGAGGCGCCGAACACCGTCTGGCGCGGAGCAGCGGAATACAAAGACGTCGTCGCGGCAGGACATTATCTGCAATCACTTCCCGAAGTTGATGCCGACAAGATCGGGTTGTGGGGCGGTTCTTATGGCGGATTTCTGACTGCCATGGGTCTGGCGCGCAATTCAGATCTTTTCAAGGCAGGCGTAGATTTCCACGGCGTGCATGACTGGAGCGTATTCCTCACGGAGCTACCCTACTTCGGCAATCTCGCGCTGCGCCCGCCCGACACCGACGCCGCCGTGAAGCTGGCGTGGGATTCCTCGCCCGATGCCTACGTCAACACTTGGAAGTCCCCGGTACTGCTCATCCACGGCGACGATGATCGCAACGTGCCCTTCATCCAAACAGTCGACCTGGTGCAGCGCCTGCGGGCGCAGCACGTGCCCTTCGAACAACTGATCCTGCCGGATGAGATCCACGGGTTCCTGATGTGGCGAGATTGGGTGCGCGCCTACACTGCAACCGCCGATTTTTTTGACCGGACGTTGAAACGCGGCGAGACCATCGGAACCGGCGACTGATCGGCGGAGGAGGAAGGGAGTTCACTGCTATCAGCAATCGCACATGGACTTCGGCTTCATGACAATGGTGCTTTATCAGGCCTGAGACAGAGCAGGTACGCTTGGTGGCGCTACTTCTGCCCGCGGATGAGCTCCATTTCCGAACCGATGAATCCCCAAGAGTTCCACGCCTCGCCCTTCACTACGTTCCGGAACAGACCAACCGCCTCGGAGGGATCGTGATGATAGAGATGCCAGTTCCCGACGCCGTAGCCCACCGTGTCGAAGGCCAGTTCGCCCTCGAGGTCCTCCGGTCCCGCAGGCGGAGGGGGCAAGACAGCTTCAGCCGTAAGCTGCGCCTGATAGAAATGCAAAAGACGCAGATAGAAATAGAGGTGGGGTTCGGTGTTCTTAACCTCGGGCGTGATGCGCGTTAAGACCTGAGCCGCATCTTGCTCCCTGCCCGCGCGCCGCAGCGAAACATAGAGCCAGTTTGAGCAATCGATCAGGCTGTCATTGTTCTTCGCCAACGCTCGCGCTTTGTCAAACGATGCTGCTGCCTCATCGAATTCGCCCAGGAAATAGTGCGCCAGCCCGAGGTGATAAAAAGCATCGAGCATCTCCGGGGCGAGCCGCGTTGCCTGCTCCAGATCATTCATGGCAGCTTTGAATTCCCGCAGTCCGAGTTCACGGTGGCCCCGCTCTAGATAAAGGTCCGCATTCTTGGGAGCAAAAGCCAATCCCTCGGTCGAGGTGGCCACGGCTTCTTTATACTGCCTCCGCCCCGCCTGCGCTTTAGAAAGCTGCAAAACCTTCTCGACATTCTTCGGATCAGCTGCGAAATTCTTGCGAGCAGCGGTAACGCTCTCGTCATCCGGCAGCGAGTAGAGCTTGCGCCCAAGGCCGGAGGTAAGTTCGAGCGCGCCACGCGGAACCGCGCTGCCAGTCTGAGATAGCTGCTGACCCGCCAGTGTGAAAACAGCCACGAAGAGAAACACCCCAAAACGAGTACTGCGCAACCATCGGCTCATCTGTGCTGTCTCCTTCCCAACCGCCGACCATAGATTGTCTCAACGCTGCGGCAAAGGTGGAAGTGCCACTTTCTGCTGAATCCCTGAGCCCTCGACAACGGTGTAAATGAAATCTGCGGCGACGTCCCGCAGAACTTCACTCTCGCCGTTCGGCCAGCGAATGCTGACTTCACTCATCTTTTCGTTTGCCGCCAAACCGAAATGCAATCGCAAGTCATTTTGCGAGAGGTAGCTGGCCCCACCCCGCACTTCACCGAACTGCACCAGCGTTCCGGCCTTCACTGTCACACGCGCACCAATCGCAGCCTTGTTGCTCTTCGTTCCCACCAGCTTAAACAATACCCGGTGATTCGGGCTGGCGTTATGATTCATCAGGAGCGATGGCGGCTGGCCCACGTTGAGCACCACAATGTCGACATTGCCATCGTTGTTGATGTCTCCAAAAGCCGCGCCCCGCCTCGATTGCGGAGGCATGTTCGCCAGCGTCTGGGAAACGTCTTCGAAAGTTCCATCGCGATGGTTGCGAAACAGCAGCATCGGTTGCCGGTACGGCGTCCCTCCCGGAATCGTGTCGACCTGGGGGTAGACGTGGCCGTTGGCGATAAACAAGTCGAGCCAACCGTCGTTATCCATATCAAAAAACGCCGTGCCCCAGCTCACGTAAGGATAAGTTGGTCTCATCAGTCCGGAGCGCACGGTGACGTCGGCGAAATTGTCCTTGCCGAGGTTGTGGTACAGAGTCGAGCCTTGCTCGAAGAAGTTAGTGACGATCATCGACAGTCGGCCCTCGTGCAGATAGTCGCCCCAGTCGACGCCCATCGACCCTTGTTCCATGCCGTCACCACTGAGGGCGACTCCATCCAGCAGTCCGACTTCCTCAAACGTTCCATCGTGCTTGTTGTGATACAGAAAGTTCGGCCCGGCGTCGTTGGCCACATAAAGATCAGGCCACCCGTCGTTGTCATAATCGCCCCAGGTCGCACCTAAGCCGTAATAATGGTGGGGATCATCCACGCCCGCCTTCTTTGACACCTCTTCGAATGTGCCGTCACCCTTGTTATGGAACAGCAAATCCGATTCGCCGAGCATGCCCCACGGGCCGCACTGCACCAACACTCCCTTGTAGCGACAGAAGCGCGGATCGTTGCCGAACTGCGGCAGGTTATCTATATCCACGTGCACGTAACGTGAGACAAAGAGATCCACGCGGCCATCCCGGTCGTAATCGGCCCAAGCGGCGCCCGTACTGAAGCCGCCAGCGCCCACGCCGGCTTTTTCAGTTACATCTTCGAACTTGCAGTTGCCCAGGTTGTGATAGAGCGCGTTGCCGCCGTAGCCGGTGACGTAAATATCCTGCAGGCCGTCGTTGTCGTAATCAGCCACGGCCACGCCCATGCCCCAGCCCTTATGCGTGAGGCCGGCGGATTCGGTGATATCGGTGAAATGAATTTCGTTATTCTTCGAGTCGGTGTTCTTCGAGTCAGTGTCCTGGTGGTAGAGGGTAATCATCGGGTCGCCGCCGTGCCGGTAGCGCTCTACCGTGGAGCCGTTGACGGTGATGATATCGAGCTTGCCGTCGTTATCGCAGTCGATCAGTCCTACGCCGCCGCTCATGGATTCGACGATGTACTTCTTGTCCGGAGAAGAAATGTGGGGCACCGTCAGCCCCGCTTTCTGCGCGACATCTTCGAACTGCGGGACGAGCTGTTCGCCGACATTCTGCGTTTTGGGTAACGATGAACTTACTGAAGGCTTGGCCACAGAAGACTGTGCGAGCAGCATCCCAGTCAGTAGCCATCCCATCAGGGAAAGTTTCCACACGGAAAGCAGTGCTCGCATAGGCAGAGGTCGATTATACAGGGCGTGGAGAAGTAGCTGCTGAAGCTCAGTCGACCCCTGGGTTAGAATTTGGCGTATGCGAATGCAAATGCGCGCCCGGCTGATCGCGAGAGTCTGCGCAATCTGCCTGCTGATTGTGCACACTGCGACGGCTCAGACGCAGATGCCGCGCAACGCGTCACCTCCGACCGCCGAGGAAATACAGCTGCACACCGACCTCCAACAGGCCGCGGAAGCGATGCACAAAGGCGACAACGCGGCTGCGGAAAAAGCTCTGCGAAGCGCATTGAAGATTGATCCGCATTCACTCGCCGCGCTAAACAATTTGGGAATTGTGCTGGCCCGGATGGGCAGACCTGCCGAGGCGATCCCGCTGTATGAAGAAGCGCTGAAAATTCACCCGGACGACCCTTCGACAAAGCGCAACCTCGCGATCGCGTATTTCAAAGCCCAGCAGTACGCGCCAGCATGGCGCCTGCTTCGACCGTTATCTGTGGCGTATCCAACCGACTTTCAGATTCTCGACCTGGCCGGCCTGTCCCTGTTTGCCCTCGATCGTTATCCAGAGGCCGCCAGCTATCTGGAACGCGCGAACCAGTCCCAGCCATCCGATCTGGAGACGCTCGACATGCTGGGCAAGGCATATCTGCGCATAAAGGACTACAAGGCGCTCACGAGCGTGTTCGCTCGAATCATGCAGGTGAACCCAAATTCGGCATCCGCTCACATCATGATGGGCACGGCCTACGATCAGATGGGGAATCGACCGGACGCCATCAAAGAATATCAAGCGGCCGAAGCCGCCGACCCGAACTTCATGGGGGTCCATTCCGGCCTGGGATTCGAGTATTGGCGAGAAGGCGAGAACGATCTTGCCGAGAAGGAGTACCGGGCAGAGTTGCAGCGCTTTCCCAGCGATCCGGTCTCGAACTGCATTCTTGGCCAGATCCTTCTGGATAAATCGCTGCCCGCAGAGGCCGAGCCTCATTTTCGGGCTGCTCTGGCGGTGAATCCGCGCTACTCAGAAGCTCTGTTCGGACTAGGCAAGGCGGAGCTGGCGCTGCAACATCCCCGCGCGGCGCTTGAGCCCCTTCGCAAGGCTATCCAGATCAATCCTGACTACTTCGAGGCCCACTTTGTTCTCGGCACAGTGTTGCGGCAGCTAGGCCAGACTGCCGAAGCGGCGAACGAACAAAAGATTGCGCTCGCGATCCAGGAGAAGGGAAGAGCTGCGGCTATAAAGAGGAACGGGAGCCAGTGAAGCTGCGAAGGAGAGTAATTAGTACTGGAGTAGCAGGTCAGGGAAAAACACAAGGCGCACGCCGAAAGCGTGCGCCTTGTGTAGGCTGCTATGGGATCATCAGAAGTTGAATTTAAAACCCAGTTGAACGGTGCGGGGGATGTGATATCCGTTGACCTGTCCAAAGGATCCGGAGTCCACGTTTGTAACGACCGAGTTAGGACTGCCGTGGTTGAATGTATTAAAAGTTTCCAACCGAAGCTGCGCGGTGGCTCGTTCGCCGAACCTTATGTTCTTGAACAGTGACGTGTCCCACCGCTCGAAGCCAGGTCCCAAGACTGCTCCGGGAGCGGAGTTGCCGAACTCTCCCACCGCGTCTGAAAACGCCGCGGTGTTGAAGTACTCGTTGACGGTTTTTGGACCGTGAGGATCGCCGGATTGATTGGGGCGGGGGAAGATCGTGCTGGGGCCGATACCCAAGCCGCCGGGATAGAGCGGACAAGTCGTCGTTGTGCCACCGATCGTGCAAGCCTGCGTTGAGTTGGTTGTCGTAACCAGCGCCCACGGGTCGTTATTCTGCGTTATGGTCTGGGATTGTCCAGACTGGATGGTGATAATGCCAGACAGCTCCCATCCCCCGAGCAGCCATCCCAGACCGTGCTGTTCCTTGAAGAAGGGCTCCTGGTAGTAGTAGTTGATGCCTAGCATCTGCGGCGTGTTCGTGCTAGATAACCCGTAGTTTTCCTTCAAGTTGTAGGTGTCGTAAGCCGCGTTGCCTCGGTCCTCGTAATTGGTGCCGAGCAGCTTGGACCAAGTGTATGCGACGCCAAGCGTCAGCCCGTGGCTGAGTCGCCGATTCAGAGTGGCCTGCAGTGAATTGTAGTTGCTGGTATACACGGGATCGCGCGAGGTGATGGCCCCATAGCCGATAAATGGAGCGATGGCGTTTATACCCACTCCGGGGTTTGCTTCACGCGTCGCTACTGTAGGCTGATTGAAATCAACGTCGCCCAGCAGATGCGTTCCTTTGGTGCCTACGTATGCGATTTCCGCTACCGTGTTCGGCATGATTTCATGTTGCACTGAGAGGTTGTAGTCCTGGTAGCTGGGAACTTTGAAGGTCGGCTGTTGACCCGGGAAACCCCCTCCGCTTGTGACCAGGCCGCTAGGACCGAGGGGGGCAGGTGGGGCCGCTCCGACCTGATAGTTGTCGAACAGATCCAGGCCTGAGGTCCCATTGTTGGTGACGGTCGTCGTCTGAACCAACGGAGGATCGTCGAATGCATTTTGCTCCCAGAGGCCGTTCAGCGTGCGGTCGTAGAAAATGCCGTATCCCGCGCGGATCGCCCACTTGCCATTTCCGAAGGGATCGTACGCCAGGCCGAGCCTTGGGCCCCAGTTGTTGTTCGAGTTAGGGTTCACCCGGGCGCCGTAAGGAGAGCAAGTCGCCAATGGTGCGATTGCGGTGGCCGCCGAGCAAGTCGGCCCGGTTGGAAAGATCAAGCCGTTGGCATAGATCGCCGCATTTCCACCGGGCGCGAAGTCTCCATTCGGGGCTCCCGGCGAGGTGACGATTGTAGGAGCATTGGCCGCATTGTAAACGGCGGGATCGAAGTTGAGCAGGGTGTGGTTGGCATCGGTCGGCGATGGGAAGTAACTGTAGCGTACACCGAGATTCACTGTTAGGCGCGGCGTCACCTTCCAATCGTCCTGCACATAGAATTCGAAGTTCGTGTAGTGAAGATCTGGAACCGTATCCTTGCTTGGCTGCGAGTAACTGTCCGCCTGACCCAGCAGGAAATTAGCGAAAGCATCCTGGCCGTTAACCGCGCTGCTGAAGTTGAAGGTCGCCTCACCGCTGGTGGCGTTCTCCGTTTTGGTCATCCACATTGAGGTGACGCCTAGGCGGAGGGTGTGATTGCCGTGCTGGATGGATAAATTGTCGAATATGTTCTTATCGATGTTTCTCTCGAAGTAGGGGCCGTTTCCGTTGACCAGGCCCGTGTACTGCGAGTTGGCAAACTCGACATTAGGAGCGCGTCCGTATGGATCCTGGTAGGCAGTTAGTCCGGTGAGCTGGCTCGTAAAGGATGGCGAGTTGGCGAAGCCGCTCAACGCGGCGTTGATCGCTCCCCAGGAATCGCCGAATTCGACTTCGTTCACCACTTTCGGCGAGATGCTCATGGTAGCATTCGCCACCAGGTTACGGCCTGGGGCGTTCAGAGAGATCGCGTCCGACCCAGGGTAGTTCGCTGTGCCCCAGAGCCCGAAAGGAAAGTTCTCAGGCACGCTGTCCTGCATGTAACGGCCGTACAGGCGCACCTTGTCGCCAACGTTCTGGTCGAGGCGGATGATGTCCTGCCGGAAGTTGTTCAACTCACTGTAACTCTCATCCAACAAGTTGGTACCCACATTGGGCGGATTGGGTGCCATGAACGCGTTTAAATAGGCAGTGGCGTTTTGGCTGTAGCAAGTGGGGCTGATCGTCCAGGTTTCGTTCGCTCCTGTCCCAGCCGTTGTTACACATCCAGCAGGCGCCACGGTAATGGGAGTGGTGAACACGCCACCAAGTTGTCCCACGGTGGGTACGTTGATTTCGGTGCTTCCCGGAAGACTTGAGTGACGCCACTCTTCCGACCAGAAGAAGTAGGTCTTGTTCTTGCCCGGAGTATAAAGCTTTGGAATTTCGATGGGGCCACCGATGGTAAAGCCCCAGTCATTGTAGCGCTCAATCGGAGTCCCGTTGGGCGAAAGGCCGGTAATGTAACTGTCGGAATTGGAAATGTAGCCGGACGGAGAGTCAGCGATAGACTGCCTATTCTCAAACGTATTCGCGTTGAAATAGTTGTTGCGATTGAACCAGTAAGCGGTGCCATGAAATTGGTTTGTTCCCTGTTTGGTCGCGACTACGACCTGGCCGCCGCCGCTGCGCCCGAAGGACGCGTCGTAGTTACTGCGCTCCAGGGTGAACTCCTGGATGGCATCGATACTGGGGGTGTTGAGCAGAGTTCCGTTGGAGCCGCTGTCGTTGATGTCGGCGCCGTCCACCGTCCAGTTGTTGGCGCCCATACGCGCCCCATTGATCGCAATCGCGGTGTTGCTGGACAGTCCGAATCCTGGTTCATCACCTAACTGGTTGGCAACTCCGGGCTCCATTACCACCAGCTGTTCGAAGTTTCGGTTGTTTAGCGCCAGCTCTCGTATCTGGTCTCCCGTCACGGTGCCGGATTCCTCCGCTGTCGTGGTCTGGATGGCCGTGTTTTCTGCCGTCACTTCGACGGTTTCGGTCGTTTTCCCGGTCTTCAATTGCACATCGAGAGTGTGCTTTTCGGCGACGTTCAGAACGACTTCATTGGCCACGTAGGTCTGAAAGCCGGCGTCCTTGACCGTGACCGTATATCGGCCCGCGGTGAGGTTCGTGATGTTGAAGCTGCCCGTATTGGTGGTAGTCACTGTGCGAACGTCTATGCCGGTCTCATTGTTGTGAACCGCGACCGTGGCGCCAGCCACCAGGGCTCCGCTGGCGTCCGTCACCGTACCGGTAAGCGTAGCCGCCAGTTCTTGTGCCAGCCCTGCGGTTGACAAGCCGAGGATGACCACGCAGACGGCTAGGAATGAGGCCAGCCTCTGCACGGTTCCGCACTGTTCCGCTTGTCCCAAGTCCCCACGCCTTCGGTACGTCAAATTCGTCATCGCAGCGCCTCCTGAAAACACTTCACCAACCGGGTTACCAACTAGCTTCTAATACAAACGAACTATGCTATATAGCACGCGATGGCCGACAGTCAAGAAAAAAAAGCAATAGTATGAAAAAAGTGTTCGATTCCGCCTTGAGGGATCTTTCCCTTTTTACCGGACAGGACTCCCAGCGGGAAAAGCTGTAGCTCCCGAGCAGGTCCCAAATCGGGAAATGACTGCATTGAGTGCGCATGAATTGCTGGTTTAGGCACATTTGGCGTTATCCCGCATTCTGATCTGCCGCACGGGTCGCGCGGTTTCAGCCCCAATCCTGTGCCGACCCGTGGTTGAAGGCGCATCAAACGCCATTCTTCAGGAATTGAGCTTTACATCAAGCCTTCAATGAGCTATATAGCATAAGGCGCTGCAGCGTTTGCATCGAGGGTTTGACGGCGGCCGGCCATCGAAGAGACTCTGGAAGCAACAAACTATGTCTGGAAATCATCACAATCGGACTCCCGCCTACAAGAAAATCCAGAGCGAGATCCGCAACCGCATTGCTTCCGCTAGCCTCAGGCCGGGGGATGCTGTGGCGTCCGAGCGCGAACTCGCCAAGACCCACAAGGTGAGCCTCATGACAGCCCGCCACGCCTTGGCGGGTCTGGAACACGAAGGCATCGTCGAACGCCGTCTGGGAGCGGGTACTTTCGTCGCCGTGCCCAAGATCCATTTCAACAAACTGATGAGCTACACCGAGCAAATGTCGAGCCGTGGTTTGGCTCCGCACTCTCGCGTGTTGGTGGCGAAGGTGATTGAGGGGGATCCCGAAGTTGCGGCCAGGCTGGGGCTGCCAGCAGCCAGCCGAGTGGTAAAGATCCAACGTCTCCGGCTGACGGGGGAAGACCCATTTGCGCTGGAAACCTGCTACCTGGCCGCGGCCGAATTTCCCCAACTAGCCTCTGCTCCCCTGGGACGAACTTCGCTGTTTGCGATTCTCGAGCATGACTACGCGACGAAATTGGCATACGCTGATGAAGAAGTGGACGCGACAACAGCCGACGCGGACGTTGGCGAACTGCTCAGCGTGCCTCGAGGAGCTTCAGTGCTGCGCATTCGCCAGATTATCTATTCGACCAAGGGGAAAGCCACGATTTACGTAGTTGGTTTTTACCGCTCCGAACGGCACACGCTGTTTATCCGGCGTTTCCGCTAAAGCGCTGCAGGCAGCGGCCCGTGAAAAGAGGCCACGATGCATCTCGCAGTTGCCATAATTGTCGCCAGCCTTGCGGCATGGGAAGCTGCGCCCAACCAGGCAGTGCCGGCGCAAAGTCCGGCTCCCGAGTTCGTCAGCACCGGGTTCGTCAACACTCTGATGCCGCAACCCTCGCATCTTTCTACGCAGGAAGGGCGGCTCATCCTCTCACCCTCCTTGGTGGTCATCACAGACCATTACCGCGACGCACGACTCGACGCCGCCATAGTGCGCAGCCTTGAGCGAATCGAGACTGAAACCGGCATTTCCATTCCGATATCTTCTTCCGCGAACGCATCCGGAGCGCTGGCCGTCAGCGTTGATGGGCCCGGACAAACCATCCAGTCTGTCGACGAAGACGAGTCTTACACCCTCGATGTCGGTGCCTCGGGGGTGCGCCTCCACGCCGCTACAGTTGTCGGAGCCATGCATGCCCTCGAAACTCTGCAACAGTTAATACAGGCAGATGCAACGGGTTATTTCCTCCCGGCCGTGTCGATCCAAGACACGCCACGTTTTCGCTGGCGCGGCCTCATGATCGACTGCGGGCGCCACTTCATGCCGGTTGAGGTTCTTAAGCGAACGCTCGACGGAATGGCTGCCGTTAAGCTCAACGTCTTCCACTGGCATCTGAGCGAAGACCAGGGCTTCCGGATGGAGAGTCGAGTTTTTCCCGAGCTTACTGCGCTAGGCTCGGACGGACTTTTCTATACCCAGGAGCAAGCCCGCGAAATTGTTGCGTATGCGCGCGGTCGGGGCATCCGCGTCGTTCCAGAGTTCGACATGCCGGGACACAGCAGTGCCTGGTTCGTCGGCTATCCCGATCTTGCCAGTGCTCCCGGTCCCTTTCACATCGAGCGGGAGTTCGGCGTCTTCGATCCGGTGATGGATCCTACGCGCGAAAGTACCTACAAGTTTCTCGATACATTTATCGCAGAGATGGCGGCCATCTTCCCTGACCACTTCATGCACATCGGAGGGGACGAGAACAATGGCGTCGAATGGAAGGCCAATCCGCGCATCCAGTCCTTCATGCGCGAACACAATCTTCGCGATACCGCCGCCCTGCAGAATTATTTCAACCAGCGTCTGCTCAAAATTCTTGAGAAGCATGGCAAGCACATGATCGGCTGGGATGAAATTCTTACCCCCGATCTGCCCAAAGACATTGTCGTTCAGAGCTGGAGAGGCTTCGATTCACTCGCCGCCGGAGCGAAAGCGGGCTACAGCAGCATTCTCTCCGCCGGGTATTACCTGAATCTTATGAGCACCGCCGCTACTCACTACCTGGTTGACCCTCTGCCCCAGGGGAGCGGCCTGAGTCCAGAGGAGCAGGCGCGCATTCTCGGCGGGGAGGCGTGTATGTGGAACGAGCAGACCACTTCGCGGGACCTCGACTCTCGCGTCTGGCCTCGCGCCGCGGCCATTGCCGAGCGCTTCTGGTCGCCAAGCTCAGTATCCGATGTGGCCGACATGTACCGCCGCCTCGGCGTTGAGTCGCTGCGGCTGGAAACTTTTGGCTTGACGCACATCACGCAGGAAGCAGTGAGTCTGCGCATGCTCGCGGGAACCGAAAAGATCGATCCGCTCGTTATCCTCGCATCCGTGCTCGAGCCTGTCAGTTTCAACCAGCGCGCACACCTGCAGCACCCGAATCAACTCACGCCACTCAATCAATTCATAGACGCTCTTCCTCCCGATCCGCCTTCGCGCCACAATTTCGAGCTACTCGTGAACGCCTATCTGCAGGATCCCGGAACTCGATCGCAGACACAAGCCGAACTTGCCTCCCACTTCAAAGCGTGGATCGCCGCGGAACCTGGAATCCTGCGCTTGATGGCTGCCTCGCCCATCCTAGCGCGAGCGGAACCGCGAGTTCAGGAACTTACCGTATTAGGCACGATAGGTCTTGAGGCCGTGTCTCATCTTTCATCCGGTCTGCCCGCGGCTAGCGGTTGGAAGGCTCAGCAACTGGCTCTCTTGGACGAAGCCGAGAAACCGCAGGCGCTGGTTCGCTTCACGGTGATCAAGCCTTTGCGCGACCTGGTCGGCGCGGTTCCCGAAGCGCTCGGCAAATAATCCATCCGCAAAAAGCTAAGGCAAGCTGGCTTTTCGGCCAGCTTGCCCGAGTTCTTCATCTAGCCGAGGGTCCTGCGAATTAGTGGCCTAGCCCCGCAGCCAAGGTTTTTACCATGGTTCCATTCGCATCATCGTCTTTCAGCGCCCACACGTAGGCACCTCCCAGACCTCCCGGAACCTTCAGGTTGATATAGATCGTCTTCAGAAACACACTGAAGGGATCGTCGTATGTGTAGAACGTCCCGCTGGTTGAGTCGAAAAGCGATACAGCAACTCGCCGCGGATCGAAGTAATTTCTGTAGCCATTCGATGTGAGCGTGGAGAGCGTCGAATAGGTGAGAAGCCCCGGAGTCAGCAGGGTGTCGCAGCCCGCCGTATTTCCGCTCAGGTCCGGACACAAGCCTGTTCCGTTCGCCCACAGGACCGGGGAGGGGCCCGTTGAGTTTTGGTACAGGCCATGGTTCACGTTGGGAGCGCCCGTCCAGCCAGCGCCATAAAGAGGCATACCCATGGTGTATTTGTGCGGGGGCACCCCAGCCTTGAGATATGCATCTACAGTGTCGTTAATGTCGAGATCCTGGCCAAACAGCGGATCCTGGCGGGAATCAAATAGCGGCGATGCGTCATTGGTTTGCGTCACCCATGAGCCGGAATAGTTGTAGCCATCGATGGTAATGAAATCGACCTGCTCGGCGGCTTTGCGAAGATCGATGTTGACGTAGTTCTGCGAGCCCGCGGGTCCATCGAACGACAACGTATATTGCTTGCCCGTGGTTTTGCTCAAGGCGTTCAGTTGGCTGCGGAACTCTTGCAGCAGGGCCGTAAAGTTCTGCGTGTCGGTCGCGGTGGGGAATTCCCAGTCGATATTGAAGCCGTCAAACAAGCCGGGCGCAGTGATGCCTGAGGCGATGTTGCCGTTGATGAACAGGTCGATGCAGGATGCCGCGAGCGCCTGGCGTCCGGCCGCGGTGCTGGCGGCGCTGACGAAGGCCGCAGTATTGCTGGCAGACGCTCCTCCCAGAGACATCAGCACTTTCAGGTTGGGGTGAAGCGCCTTGAGTTGTTGGATGGCCGCAAAATTTCCATAAAGCGGCCCCGGGTAGGCCGTACCGTTCACGCTCGGCAGGTATGGAGATTGATAGTCAGCCCAGGTATCGGCAAAGGCGCATGCTGGCGCGGGACTCGTCGTCACATTGCCGAAGGCGTAGATGAGGTGCGTCAGTTTATTGGCCACACCATTCTGTTGCAGGTTCGCAATATTGTAACCAGCGTAATAGATACTCCACTCCTCGAAGTATCCTCCGACAATCTTGCCTTGACCGGTGTTTTGTGCGAATGAGGGAGAGATGCTTGCAACGAGGGCCAACAGAGTGAGCAGGGCCATTCGCAGCAAGCGCGGCGGGAAATGGTTTGACATGGCAAGTGCCTCCAGACGTCGTAAAGTACGAACCGCCGGAGTATAGAGCTATATAGCAGAACTTGCAATAGAATATTTTTCCCGAGGCGCGGATATTATTATTTGGCAACCGCGATGACATTGAAAACCCGCCCCGATGGCCGGAGCTGGAGATGTTGCCGTTACGCTGGAGCCTCCGCTGGGTACCGTCAACGAATGAGCTATATAGCGGAATGTGGGAAGAGGATGTCGCGACCGCGGCTGGCACAAACGGGGGGAAACGGGAAAAGCTGGCTCTCTTCTGGCCAGCCTGCCGCATCCGTTCATTCGTGCTTCTGATTTACTTGAGCCCTGCCGCGATCGCCTTGGTCAGAGACCCGTTGGCATCGTCGTCGTTCAGCGCCCACACATAGGCGCCGCCAAGCTTCTTCTTCTTGATGTAAGCCGTCTTCGCTGCTACGGCCGCGGGATCATCGTAACTATAGAAGGTTCCGGTGGCCGGATTGTAGAGCGTCGCTCCCACTCTCGCCGAGTCGTGCCAGGAGGTAAACCCGTATTTGTTCGTGAGATTCTCAATCGTCGAATAGGTGACAAATCCCGCGGTCAATACAGTGTCGCAACCGGGCATAGCAGTGGCCTTATCCGTGTTCAGGCAGAGCCCTGATCCATCGGCCAACGGAACCGGAGCAGGGGCAGTTGCGTTCTGGTACAAGCCATGATTCACGTTGGCGACGCCCGTCCAACCCACGGCATACAACGGCAATCCCATTGTGTACTTGGCGGCCGGCACGCCGGCGCGGCGGTAAGCTCTTACCGTCGCATCGATGTAGCGATCATCGGCATGAACGGGATCCGCGGCCGCGTCGTACAGCGACGACGACTCATTGGTTTGCTTGTCCTGCGGCGCGGCATAGTCGTAACCGTCGATCGTAAGGAAGTCCACTTGCGCGGCAGCGGCCTTAAGATCGATGTTTACATATTTCTTTGGGTTCGCCGGCGAATCGAACGTCAGGACATATTTCCTGCCCGTCGCCTCCGACAAAGTATTCAGCTGCGTGCGGAACTCCGTTAGCAAAGCGGTAAAGTTCTGCTTATCCGCGGCGCTGGGAAACTCCCAATCGATATTGAAGCCGTCAAACAACCCGGGAGCCGTAACGCCGGCAGCGATGTTGCCCTTCACAAACATGTCGATGCACGAAGAGGCGAGAGCAGCGCGCCCCTCGGGGGTAGCTGCGGCGGTCACGAACCCGGCAACATTGCCCGCCTGTCCCCCCAAAGAGATCAGCACTTTCAGAGCAGGATGAAGCCGCTTGAGTTGTTGGATCGCACCAAAATTTCCATACAAGGGTGCCGTGTAGGGTCTGCCGCTGACACTGGGAAGGCTCGAATTCTGGTAAGCGGCCACGGGATCAGCAACTGCGCACGCCGGCGGAGAGGTTGGCGTCACATTGCCGAAAGCATAGATCAAATGGGTCAATTCGTCAGCCACTCCATTCTTTTGCAAATCAGCAATGTTGTAACCGGCGTACTGGATGCCCCATTCCTCGAAGTAGCCTGCGAAAATCCTGCGATCGCGGCTCTCTTGCGCAAACGATGGAGAGGCGCATGCCACGAGAGCCAATAAACTCGTCAAGAACGCTCGGAGCAGATACGGCGTTAAAAATCGCGACATGGCAAACGTCTCCAGGATTCGTACAGAGTTGATGGGCAGAGTATTCCGGTGTCAGCTCAAAACCTGATCAAGCAGTTGGCCGACGGCCCGTTTTGCTTCGAGTATGGAATAACGATGGTCCATGGCTCCGGCCAGATCGGTGTTGGCAAATGCAATACGCCCAAACGGCGCGCTGCGCAGGATCTCGCGAGGGGCAGGTTGGCCACCAGTTCCAAAGAAGAACCCCGGTTGCGGACTCAGATAGGCGTGTCCCCAGCGATTCAAGATGATTCCGGCGATATCGCGCCGCGCATCAAAGCCCGCTCGCGAAAACATCTCGCTAAATTGCTCACGGACTTGTCGTTCATAATCTCTAAAAGATGTTCCCAGCAACTCGGTTCGGCCTCGGTTGCCCTGCTCTTCGGTGGAAGATCCCGGGTATGAGTACAAGACTTTCAAGCTGAGTACGATTGGCGAGTCCGGACCGATCGTCGGATTTTCCACGCCAGTCAATGCCTGCTTGCAAACTTCCATGTAATTGCCCAACCCTTCAAACCAGCGGCAACCGCTCATTCCCATTTTGTAGAGGAAACGCCAGTTTCTAACCGCAACGTTCACCATCATGCAGGGAGAACGATAGAACTGAGCATATGCTTCGCGCTGGCTCTGAGGAAGATCCTTCACAATGTGTTTCGTGGTCCAGCATCCGCCCGCCATCACAACCGACCGCGCCCTGACGCGGTATAACTTGCCTTTCTTTGAATATACGATCGAAACTGTACCGGCTTTGCCGGCTTCCCCATCATGCTCGACATGGACGACGGTAGAAGACAGACGAATTCTCACCGCCGTTCCGGGCGCATCCAGAGCGGAAAAATTCACGCGGTTCCGGCAAACTCCCTCCACGCTGTGTGGGCCATAGATCGCGGCGGGGACCAGACTTTTCAGCATCAGTCTCGCAATTGTCGCGTTGCCACCTGGAAACATCTGATCCGAACCACCATTTTCTTCCGGCAAAGGGTGAAGCATTTCAAACGCGTATTCTGAATACGCCGATAAAGCATCGGGCCCCAAGCCCGCGCCCCCACCTTCCACTGGCGAGAGGAACGTGCGAATCGTTTCGCGCCTAAGACCGAAGCGCTCGATCAAGTGCTGTTCGAGTGTGATGGAATCGAGATAACGCGAAATCGCATCCCCTTCCACTTTGGGATGTTCGAACCTCGAGCCTCCCACCTCTTCGCTTTTCAGCCAGCGCAGCCATTCCAGTCGAGTTGCGCTGGAAACCGGAGCGCCATCCAGTTTCTTTCCCAGAGGATCCGTCAACCACATTCCCGGTCTCTGATTGAACTTCGCGCCAAACCAAAACCCGTATTGTCCGTGCTGCAAGCCCACCGCTTGATAAGGAGTAGTGCAAAGGGGGAATTCTGGCTCTGACCCAGCCCAGCTTTGATATGTCAGCCGCGGCGTCCGTAATCCGATGGATTCGTAGAATCTCGCCAGAAAGCTGTGCGGGTATTGAATCTGATAGATGGCTGAGCCCTGGTGTGCGATCAGTCGTTTGCCTTCGACCAAGAATTCATTTTGCTTGGCCTCGCCGCCGAAGATGGGATGGTTTTCAACGATCAGGCATTTTGATCCCGGACCGGAGCTGCGCTGGAAGAACAGTGCGGCAGCAAGTCCGCTAATCCCGCCGCCGATGATTACGCAGTCATAGACTTCCCCAGTATCGATGATGTCCTTGGGCAGCGGATCGTACACGCGGTCACGAATCGCATGACCCGCTTCGAGAACAGCCAGAGTGTTGCCATTCGCGTTGCTGTAGTCGCCGACTCCACCGTAACCTGTGAAGTCATCATTCTGGGCCAATAGCTCCGCGGGAGAGATGCCTCCCAGCAACGCGGACCCGGAAGCCAACAAAGCGGAACCGAGAAAGTCCCGCCGCGTTATGCTCGTTTCCATACCCAGCGCTGCATCTTCTGCAAGAGAGGATTTCTGATGAGGAGTGCGTGAAATGTTAACTTAACCTCGCTTTTTGCTCCTGAGTGTACACCGGGCGCAGACAGTGCAGCTCAGCACTTGATGTGGCGGCTCGATTCAACGCTTCTGGTACGGATGGAAGATATAGTCCTTCGCCTTCACGGGCGTATGGCACGCGAACCCGCAGTCGGAGAGGCTTTTGGGATCGGCCGAGAACTTGTCCGATGCGGCGTCGTAGTTGAACACTGCGTATCCCCACCCTCCACTTTTCGAAAATCTCTTGCTGTCCTTTTCCATGACGAAGACCTGGGAAAAGACGTCTGGGACCTCCACGACGAAAGGGGCCTCCGTGCTCTTCTTGTGCGTCCACTGGAGCTTCGCGATCATGGAGCCATCGGGGAAAGGCTGGCCGTTGCCTGGAATGCCGGCCTTGTACGCCTTGATCATGGTCGGATTGCCGACGATCACCTTGAGTATTTCGTCGGTCCGGGCGGAAGAGACGTCAGCCCAGTCCTCGTATCCCCTGAAGTCGGAGAATGCGATCCCGCTTGGCGATTTCAGCAAGTACTTGTCGTTGTCTTGGCCTTGTGCGAAAAGGAGCGCGGCGCCCAGAATCGCCAGTACTGCCACGGCGGTCGCAACGACAGGAAAGCTGCCGACACGTTTCACGGCGGCGCATGTTTCTATCTTATGTTTTTGTTGTTCTTGCGACCCAGATTTCCCGACAAGTTCAGACATAGTGTGTTCTCCTCAAGAAGAGTTTTCCAAGCCCGATCTAACGTGCGTGTGGAACGGTTCCGATTAAACCAGAGACCAGGGGAGTAAAACAATTGGACCATGGTATCGGCGATGCCTTCGTATCAAGTCTGCGGGAGGAAGTTTCCTTCGCTGATCGATTTCAGGACTGGCTGGATTGAGAAAAGCCGCATGCCTCAGGCATGAAGGCACTGCAGTCGACGCGAAAGTATGGGCAATACCATCGTCCAATTGCTTGGCTGACTTTGTTCTGGCTGAATGGTCACCGAGGAAAATCCCATGGCAACTATGAAAGCACCCGCCAAACTCAAACAGATGAACGCACCTGCGAAATCCGAGCAGATTCGCGTGACCCGGCGCTCGCCAGCCTACTGGCGTGTCACGGTCGACAATCCGCCGATCAACGTCATGGGCCCGGAAATGGTCAAGCAGTTCCAGGAAGTCATCGGCGCGCTCGAGGCCGACAAGGAGGTCAGGGTCGTGGTCTTCGACAGCGCGGTCGACGATTACTTCCTGAATCACTCCGATTTCACGGCCAAGCTTGAAGACCTGACCTCACTGCCGGAGGGCCCCACGGGCTTGCCGCCCTGGCCGGACTTTCTCGTGCGTCTGACCCGCTTGCCGGTCGCCTCGATCGCCCTCATCCGTGGCCGTGCGACCGGCAATGGCAGCGAGATCACGCTGGCCTGCGACATGAGCTTTGCCAGCGCGAGAAGACCATCATCTCGCAGTGGGAAGTGGGCGTGGGGATGGTCGCCGGCGGCGGCCCCATGGCTCGGCTCCCCCGACTCATCGGCCGGAACCGCGCCCTTGAGGTGCTTTTGAGCTCGGAAGACATTCGAGCAGAGCAGGCCGAAGCCTACGGGTATATCAATCGCGCCCTGCCCGACGCCGATCTGGATGCGTTTGTAGAGGCGCTTGCAACCCGGATTGCCAAGTTCGACAAATGGGCGATCGCTCAGACCAAGCGCCTCGTGAATACAAGCCTGCCGCCGGACGTCGAACTCGGTGCCGGGTGGGATGCGTGCATCGCTTCGCTCGGTCGGCCTGCCGCCCAGGAAGGGATCAAGGCGCTTATGACGCGCGGCTTCCACAAGCCCGGCGATGTCGAAAATCGGCTCGGATACTACCTGGGCCAAATCGCGCGCTAGGCCAGCGTGCCCGACGCGATTCTCAACTCCGGAGCCTTGAGGATGGGAGTCGTGGTATTTTTAGATTTTCTGGCAAATTCCGAGTCCAAGATGAACGATCAACCAACCAACGAGCAGGGTTCTGGAGTGCGGGATCAAGAGATCCGTGCCGCACTGGATCAGCATTGGGCGGCGTCAGACGCCAATGATTTTGAAACGGAGCACCTCATCTATCAGGAGGACGCGGTCTTGGATTACCCGCAGTCAGGCGAGCGAACCCGCGGTCGAAGCAACATAAAGGGTCAGCGTGCTAGTCAGCCGAGCCAAAAGCGGTTTACGGTCCGACGAATCATAGGCGGTGGCGATCTTTGGGTCACCGAACTCATCGTTACCTACGACGGCAAGCCGTCCTACACCGTGAGCATCATGGAGTTTAGGGGCGACAAGGTTGCGCGGGAAACGCAATACTTTGCGGATCCATTCCCGGCTCCCGCATTTCGCGCTAACTGGGTTGAACGGATGGACCCGTAATCTCGAGGCGCGAGAATTCGCTAACGACACGCCATTTGCGGTTTGGAGCATGGAGGGACAGGAGATGGATTGGAAACAGTTGGTTCAGTTTGCGCTGCAGGGTAACAGTGATGTGGAACAATATGCCATCCTGCTCGTGCGGATTTCGATCGGGCTGTTCTTCGCCATCTCCGGTGGAAACAAATTGTTTGTCGCCGGCGGCACGAAACCTGTTTACGACACGCTGGTGAAGGCCAACGTCCCGTTTCCCCATCAGACCGCTTATTTTGTGGCGGGGGTCGAGCTCGTTTGCGGATCCTTGGTGGCCGTGGGGTTTCTTTCGAGCGTGGCCTGCGTGGCTTTGTTGATCGATATGACCGTCGCCACCCTGACCAGCTCGCTTTCCACCCTACCCAAAGGACTTTCGCCCCTCAACTGGCTGGACGATTTCCTCTACCTTCCGGAAGTCTTGTACGTGCTCTTCTTTATCTGGCTGATCTGCTCTGGTCCGGGAAAATTCAGTGTCGATTACTGGCTCGCCGGAATGTTATTGAGGTAATTGATCGACGAAGCAGCGAGGTTGAGGTTTCAAGGGTTCGGAGTTTCAGGGCTTCAAATCCTGCGAGCACGCGCGTCGCGAAACTTCAAACCCTGAGACTTTGAAACCTCTACCAAAAATTCTCAGCTGCACGGGCAGCTAGTGTAGAAGCGATTCCCAGTCGGCTGGCACCCTGCCTGCGGGTCCAGGTGCGGGCTGGTTTGCTGGATGCGCGCGCGGCGGAAGCAATTCCACACCTTTGATCGTGATCATGCGCTGCTTCTCGTAATCGTAGAACCAGTCCTCACCCGGCTCGAAGCTGGCAATGATCGGATGCCCGGTGGCCGCCGCATGCTTGGATGCATGCTGGCTCGGAGAACTGTCACAGCAACCGATGTGCCCGCACTCCGCACACCGGCGCAGATGAAACCACCAACCTTTCGGCGATGCCATGCATTCCACACACCCGTCCCCACTCGGTTTCGAAGCGAGGTTGATTCCGCGCAAAGCCTTCTTCACTTCCGGTCTCTCCTTTCGTGTCCTTTGCTCGCAAATAATATCAAGCGACCAGCAAGATCTTCCCGACAGCGCCCTTTTCTGCCTCCGCTTGCGCTCCTGCTGCATCGCTGAGTGGCAGTTTCTGGCTGATCGGGATTACCAGCTTGCCATCTCGCACCGCTTCGGCCATGAACTCAAGCGTTTTCCTGTCGAATTTCGAAAATACGTGCACCACCTTTACGGATGGGTACTTCGTGGCGTTCTGCGGTGGTTCGACAACCGATGCATACACTCCTCCCGGCTTGACCTTCGCGATCAGCTTCTCGGCGGTTCTTCCGCCGACCGTATCCGCAACTGCATCGAGGGGCGCAAGATTCGCAACCGCCGTGTCGTCATCGGTTGCGACTACTTGATCCGCGCCCACAGTCTTCGTGTCATCTAGCTGCCTCTTCAAAACCCCACCGATCACGGTCGCGCCGCGAGCCTTGGCAGTGAATACCGCCGAACGCCCGACATTTCCAGCAGCACCTACAACGAGAACCGTCTGGCCGGCTTTGATTCCCGTAGCCGACATGAGCTGGTTGCCGGTCACCGTTACCAGCGGCAGCGCCGCCGCCTGAATCAAATCGAGGCCCTCCGGGATCTTCGCCAAGACCGCGGCATTTACGACACAAAATTCGGCGTAGGTATTGTCCGCCATGGCAAACACCCGGTCGCCGACGGAAAAGCCTTCCACTCCCGGTCCAATCTTCACCACCGTCCCAGCCATATCGACTCCGATGAGGCCAGGGAACTTGAGGGGATAAAAATCCTTCGTCAATCCGGCTCGTCGCTTGTAGTCGATCGGATTCACGCTGGCGGCCGCGACTCGCACCAGCACCTCGCCCGGACCAGGCACCGGATCAGGATAGTTCTCAAACTTCAGTACTTCCGGACCCCCATATTGGTGGACAACGATCGCTTTCATCTTCATCTCCTTGTACGGTGAGGCGACAGCCGCTAACAAAACTCAAATGAGCGAAGCTGGAATTAATCGCCGAGGTCATGGATTCCCCAAAACTAAACTGGAAGCCGCCAGGATAGGCACGGCGAAAGTATTTAGCGAAAAAAAACGCACCGATTCTGGCGCTCAACCTAGCTCGCCTTCGCCGAAGTTCGGTATTTGGCCCACTTCAAAACGTCCCAGATCTCGCACTGCAAGTAAAAGCCTGATGAGATAGAAGGCGTCATAACTCCTTCGTTAACAGCATCGTGAACCAGTTCATGCATCGCTTCGTAGCCCGGAATCTGCACTCGCTTGGCGAGTTCGATCAGTTCGGGCGCTGGAAGTTCCCCTTCAGCAATCATCGAAAGCAGCAACATAAGGCCGTCGGGACCCGCGAACCGGTCGAGAGTTAATCCCTCAACGATGCCCCTGTTCTTTCTGAATTCGTCTCGCGGATTATATTGACAGCCGTATGGCTTTCGCCATCTCGGGCTCGTGTGGCGACCGTGCACTAACCGCAAACCGCTGACTCTGGGTTGTCCCTTAGTGTCTTCTGCCGCAAGCCACTCGACCCAGCCGGCTTGCAGATCTGACACGAGTGCGCCGCAACTATCACATCGCCAACCTGATCGAATGGATTTATCTCCGGGCATAACATTTCCCGATCTCGCAGAGATCTACGAGACTTTGCGATTCTTTTGAGGATGAACGCCCAGTTCGTGCCATGACGTTTCGGAGAGGTTGACGTCGTAGTACTTTGCAGCTTTCTCAATGTTCGCGAATGCCAAAGCACGGTCGGCATCGGAGACGTCGATGACTTGATCGAACCGCGCGACCGCGTTACGCACGTGTTCTGCGTCGGTCAGTGGTTCTTTGCGCTGCTTCGGAAACGCGTAGACGCTGTCGGGTAACTCGCTTTGCGTCGTCAGTTTTCCATGTTTCTCGTGAGGTTTCCAGGTCGCTTCCGGCATATCTTTACCATCCTTTCTTTGAACATTTGGCGATAGGGCAAGCGCAGTGCCGACCCATCGCGCGAGACTAATTACGCCACAGGCGAACGTGGAAATCAATTGGACGATGGTATTGGCGATATCTTCAGTGTTGTGCGCGATACCCCAGAACCCAGCGCCGGACGAACGCCGAACACCGGAGTATGGAACTCTTACTCCGGGGGAAGTGCCAAATTAAGGGCCTCTAGCAGAGCGGTGTCGCTGAATGGCTTGAACAGGCACTCCACCGCACCCCGTTCGAGTAGTCGGGGACGAACAGCCTTATCGGTGCTGGCAGTGATAAAGATAATCGGAATCTCATGCCCACGACTCTTCAATTCCCGCTGAAGGTCGGGGCCGCTCATCCCCGGCATAGCAATGTCGAGGATCAAGCATTTGGTTTCGGGGACGCAACCGGATGCGAGGAACTCTTCCGGCGACAAGAAGGCGCGGGCTGCAAAGCCGAACTCCTTTAGCAAGTCAGGTAGCGACTCGCGTACTGATTCGTCGTCATCCACCACTGACACAAGCGAACGCGTGACTGTCGTAGATTTGTCATCCTGCGTCACAGCCGCAGGCTTGGGCAATGCGAAATCCGGTGTATTCGCACTCGCGCTGCTGAGGAAGTTGACGCGCCCTTCCGGGCGTGCTGTCCATACCAATTCAGGCAGCCCATTGACGACGAGACTATTCTCGGGAGTGGTTTTTTCTCGGCAGTACTCCACCACACAAGCCTGCGCCACTCCAGGAGGCACTGTCTATTGCACCTTAGTATTGGTTTGCCAACCGGAGGCGAGGTACGGTCCGCAGATAGGAACCCCATGCTGCAAAGCCGAAACCCCTTAGCTAAGTCCGGTAACGGCTCGTGCGGGACACAGACTCCTCACGCCGCGTCCGATACGTCAGGCGTCCGAATCGCGCGATTACTTTCGCCGCCCGTCGCACCCTCGGGCTCGCTAGGAATAGAGAATGAAAATGCGGCTCCCGGACCATTGTTCAGTGTGGCCCACAGACGACCATGGTGATTCTCGATAATAGAGCGGCTGACGGAGAGTCCGATTCCCATACCGTCATTTTTGGTGGTGTAGAATCCTTCGAAAAGTCTGTCGACAGCTCGAGGGTCGAAACCGGTTCCGGCATCCTGTACGGTGAGGTTCACGCCATCGCCTTCGTCTCGTTCGGTTCTGATCAGCAATTGCCGCGGACGATCGTCGACGCTGCTCATCGCGTCTGACCCATTCCGGATCAGGTTCAGGATAACTTGCTGCAGCTGGACGCGATCCCCTTTGACCGGAGGAAGGTCGTCGGCAAGTTCCGGCCGCAGGATGACCCGGTTCCTCTGAAGTTCGCTCAATGACAGCGCAATCACCTCTCGGGTAGCTTCGTTCAAGTCCACCGATTCGGTCGAGGGCGCCTTTTTGCCATAGAGTGCCCGCAATCGAGTGATCACCTC
This sequence comes from Candidatus Sulfotelmatobacter sp., assembly GCA_049512915.1. Classification (GTDB taxonomy): domain Bacteria; phylum Acidobacteriota; class Terriglobia; order Terriglobales; family Acidobacteriaceae; genus Sulfotelmatobacter. Next base: position 26,543 of record JBEKWP010000007.1, on the reverse strand, counting down.
AGAGGCTCGGTTGCCATCGCGAATCGTGCGCCGGGCTGTCTCGCGAGCACCATCCACGTTGGGAGGATCGGCGGCCAGCATCCGCAGACAAGTGCTGGCGTTGGTGACAATGCCCGAAAGCGGTTGATTGACCTCGTGTGCGATCGATGCCGTCAATACTCCGAGGCTCGTAACCCTGGCCACATGTGAGAGCTCAAATCGGGCCTTGCTCAGTGCCTCTTCGGAGGATCGGCGTTCCGTCACGTCCTGAACTGCCCCGATGTACTCCAGTTCGCCGTCCTCGCCGCGGCTGTGGGCCACGAGGTGTACGTACTTGAGGACGCCGTCCGGCATCTGCAGGCGGAACTCGAGTTGTACATTGCTGCCGTCCCGCCGAGATCGGTCGATATGTTCCCGGAATACTGACAAATCTTCGGGGTGGATTCGAGTACCGATCAGTTCAAAGGTCACTCGCGCATCCCGGTCGATCTGGAAAATGCGATAAAGCTGCTCTGACCACGTAATCTCATCTGTCGCCACACGCCAGGAGAAACTGCCGATTCGACTAAGATGCTGGGCTTCCGCGAGAAACGCCTCGCTGCGCCGCAGTTCCTGCTCCACCCGTTTGCGTTCCGTAATGTCGCGCAGATAGCCGGTGAAGGACGGCGGCCCTTCCAATGGAATGCGCGTGATTGCCAGTTCGACCGGGAATACGCTTCCGTCAGCACGCACTGCCGTCATCTCGATGCGCTTCCCGAGCACTCGCGCCTTGCCCGTGGCCAGGTAGCGGGCGAAGCCCTCCCGATGCTTCTGCCGCAGTGACGGCGGGATGATGACGTCGGCCATATGCTTACCCACGACCTCATTTCGACGGTGCCCGAAGGTCCGCTCCGCAGCCGGATTGAACTCGGTGATGCAACCTTCGTGATCGATCGTCACAATGCAGTCGAGAGCCGATTCCAGAATGGCGGCGTTGCGCGCCTCACTGCGCTTGAGTTCCTTCTCCTCTTGATGCAGCTTCTCTTCCACCAGGCTGGGTTCGACCCTTTTTCCCCCCAGGTGGGAGCCGGCCAGGGAAGTCTGTGCTGTGGCCTTCGTCATAGTCTTTTCCTCCCTATTCAGACAAAGCTTGAAGCACAGCGTCTGGGAATTCCGCGTCTTCACGAATAATTATGAGGATGAACGTGGCCTTTACGCCGCCGTAATTGCTGCGGGTGCAAGGCGGAGCTTCGCGGCCATTTTCACCAGGTCGGCAAGAGAGTTGGCCTTCATCTTCTGCATCACCTTGCCTCGGTGCGCTTTCACCGTGATCTCACTGATACCAAGCTCCCCAGCGACTTGTTTATTCAACAGGCCGGAGACCACCAAGACCATAACCTGCCGTTCGCGCGGTGATAGCAGCGCGTAGCGGGCCCCCAGGGCCCGCATCTCCGCCTCCATCCTAAGCGCAACCCGGCTACGTTCAAGGGCTGCCCGGATGGCGGTCAACAGCACGTCATCGTTGAATGGCTTCGTCAAGAATTCGGCTGCCCCCGCCTTCATGGCTTGGACCGTCATGGGCACGTCGCCGTAGCCCGTGATGAAGATGATGGGCATATCCGTTCGATCGCCGGCGACGAGCCGTTGGAGGTCCAGCCCGTTCAGACCCGGAAGAGAAACGTCGAGTACGAGGCAGTTGGGAATCAGTACGCGTGGGTAGTTGAGGAATTCCTGGGCGGACGCGAATGTCTCCGGCCGCCAGCCTTCGCACCGTATCAACAATTCCAGCGATTCACGGACGGAGACGTCGTCGTCGACAACGAACACGATGGGCGTAACATCCGACACGAGTCAACCCCATTCTTGGCCAACGTCCGTCGGCTCAATCCATATTTGAATGCCGGCGAGTGGCTGATGACGCCCCGATGGTAGGAATTCTATCAGAGATCCCTTCATATGCCTGGGAGGATGCCCTGCAATTTGTGGAAAACGCCCATTAGAAAGAGAGCCGATACCAAAGTATCGACGATACCATGGTCCAATTGTTCTCCTGCAGCGCTTCTGCTCTGATCACTGGCGTCGCCCGATGCAACCGGGATGCGCATCGCGAAAAGCGAAAGGCCACTTATGTCGGGCAAGCAAACAGTAATCGTAACCGGAGCATCGGGGAGTATTGGCGCAGGTTTAGTCCAAGGATTTCTGGGAGAAGATTACAACGTCGTCGCCACCTCTCGTGACGCCAATCAAAAGTTGACGACCTCGGGCCGCCTGGTTCTGCTCGATGGCGACATCGGCAAGCCGCAAACTGCTGCCGATGCCGTCGAGGCAGCAATCAACAACTTCGGAACCATCGATGTTTTGGTGAACAACGCCGGCATCTTCCTGAAAAAGCCTTTCACTGACTTCACTACCGAGGACTTCGAGGCCCTCGTCTCCACTAATCTGCTCGGATTCCTCTACATCACTCAGCGCGCTGTAAAAGAAATGCTGAAACAGAAATCCGGGTGCATTGTGAGTATTAGTGCTGCGCTGGCTGATCGGCCAATCGCCGGCGTAAATGGCTCCGTTTCGATGATTACGAAGGGTGGGTTGAATTCAGCAACCCAGAATCTAGCAACCGAGTATGCAAAAGATGGTATTCGCTTTAATGCCGTGGCCCCCGGCGAAGTGGATCCAGCGATGCACCAGAATGATCCCGCCGGCTTGACGTTGCAGCCGGCTATGAAAAAGGCGACGGTCAAAGATATCGTCGATGCGGTGCTTTACCTGGCACAGGCAGGCCATGTGAGCGGAGAGATACTCCACGTGGATGGTGCCGCTCCAGCTCGTCGGTGGTAAAAATAACAGAGTTCTAACCAGGCGCTGCACTTCCACGAGGTAGGAATGCCCCGATTGCTTTCGGTAAATGTCGGCCTTCCGCGCGACGTGACATGGAACGGCAAAACCGTCCGAACGTCAGTCTGGAAATCTCCAGTTGATGGACGGCGAATGGTGCGCAAGCTCGATATCGATGGTGATGCGCAAGCCGACCTCGCCGGTCATGGCGGGGAGCAGCGCGCCGTATTCGTCTACCAGATGGATTCGTACCATTACTGGGAGAGTTTTCTGGGCCGCAACGATTTTGCCTACGGCCAGTTCGGAGAGAACTTCACCGTCGAGGGACTTCCTGACAACGAGGTGTGCATCGGCGATCGATACCGCATCGGCGGCGCTGAATTTGAAGTAACGCAGCCACGCGTGACATGCTACCGCGTCGGCATCCGCATGAACGAACCTCGTATGCCCTCACTGCTCGTCGCACATCACCGACCAGGATTCTATTTTCGCGTGTTGCAGGAAGGAGAAGTTGGTGCGGGCGATGACATCGCAAAAATCGCCGATGGTCCGGAAAGGATCACGGTAGCAGACATTGACGCTCTCCTGTATTTGCCAGGACATTCCAGCGAGCAACTGCAACGAGCGCTGCGGATTCCGGCACTTAGCAAGGGTTGGCAGGGATCATTCCAGGCAATGCTGCAACAAGACTTGAGCGCCAAAGCTGCGGTGGGGAATCCGGGACTCGCCGATGAGGAGCAAGCGCCAGCCTGGCCCGGCTTTCGACAGATGCGAGTCGCGAACATCAAAAAGGAGAGCGATAGCGTAACTTCGTTCCTTCTGACGCCGAGCGACGGGCAACTTCTCCCTGTCTGCCAGGCAGGTCAATTTGTCGTCTTGCGGCTGCTCGTCGATCCCGGCAAACCGCCGGTTCTTCGCAGCTATTCGCTGTCTGATCTGCCGGCAGCCGATCATTTCCGCATCAGCGTCAAAAGCGAATTGAATGGCGTTGGAAGTTCATTTCTGTGCAACCGTGCGCGAGAAGGCGATCGATTGGATGTCAGTGCGCCGCGCGGTAGCTTCACCCTGCATCCTGGCCAGAATCCTGTGGTTCTGCTGAGCGCCGGAGTGGGCGCAACGCCGGTCATGTCGATGCTGCACTCACTCGCTGCTGAAAAATCACAACGAGAGATCTGGTGGGTTTATGGAGCGCGCAACAGCGCTGAGCATCCATTTGCAGAAGAATCGCGTTCATTACTGAAACAGCTTTCCAGGGGACGAGCATATATCGTGTACAGCAGGCCCGCTGCAACTGACCGAGTCGGGGCAGACTTCGATGCTCCCGGGCACATTGTCGCAGCTTTGCTGGAGAAAATTGGCGTGCCGCAGGATGGTGACTTCTATCTCTGTGGCCCACCTTCATTCTTGCAGGATATGCACGATGGGCTGCAAAACTGGGGTGTGCCCCCCGGGAATGTGCACACGGAAATCTTCGGTTCTCTCGAGGCAATTACCCCTGGCATGGCGCGGGTTGTTCACACTCCACACCTGCCACAAGGGCCGCCCGGATCCGGCCCCGCAGTCTCATTCGCGCGAAGCGGAATCACCGCCGCCTGGGATCCGAAATTCGGAAGTTTGCTTGAATTGGCGGAAGCGTGCGACGTTCCGGTCAGATGGTCGTGCCGGATTGGAGTCTGCCATACGTGCATGACTGGTCTGATTGACGGATCGATTATTTATAATCCTGAGCCGCTGGAGAGGCCCGCTCCCGGGAACGTGCTCGTATGCTGTTCCCAGCCAAGCGCGGGGGTCACGCTGGATCTTTAAGAGAAACGGAAGGAGTCCAATCATGCGTTCTGATATCGTGCCCGGAGGCATTTTCCCCAACTACGAACTGCCCGATCACACGGGCACGCCGCGCAAGCTCAGCGATCTACAGGGCGAGGATCCGTTAATCCTCACTCTCGCGCGCGGACACTATTGTCCGAAGGAGCACCAGCAGCATTTAGAAATCGCCGCGTTCTACCCGAGGATCGCGGTGGCGTACACACAGATCGCCACGATCGCCACCGACGATCACCACACTCTGCAGGAATTCCGCGCGTCAGTCGGAGCCCAGTGGACTTTCCTTTCGGACCCCGGCCGAATCATTCAGAAGGATCTCGACATTCAGGAGTACACCGACCCGGAGCACAATCCGATGATCCCGCATACGCTCGTGCTCAAGCCGGGCCTCGTGATCTACAGCATTTATAACGGCTACTGGTTCTGGGGGCGTCCGTCAGTCATCGATCTCTGGCACGACCTGCGCGTCGTCACGAGTGAAATCCGCCCAGACTGGGATCTGAGTACCCCTGGACTCCGCGAGGCATGGAATGCGGGGGATCTCTCGCGCTTCCACGGGTGGAACAAGCGGGCCAGTGTGGAAGATCCCTCGATTGGACCCAAGAAATAGCACAGTCACCAACTTCGGTCCTGAGTTCGACTCGAAGGTCGGGAGCGTCTAGTTGAAAGACAACAGCGGAGAGAAATGAAGCCGATTGCTTCCACGAATCTGTGGCGACCGCTTCGAGTAACAGTTTTTCGCAATCTGCTGATCGCGGACGTCATTTCAGACGCCGGTGCTTTCATGCAGAACGTCGGCGCTGCGTGGTTGATGGTCTCACTCGGCGCCGGGCCGATTTATGTTGCGCTGACGCAGACTGCCGCTTCCTTGCCATATTTCCTGCTGGCTCTTCCGGCGGGCTCCGCCGGCGATATCGTCGACCGCCGCAAGCTGGTTCTTTTCACCGAATCGTGGATGATGGGCGTCGCGTTGATTCTGGCGATCCTGACCATCGCGGGAGTGATGTCGCCATGGATACTCCTGGTGCTGACGTTTGCGCTCTCGGCGGGAGATGCCTTCGAAATGCCGACCTGGCGTGCAATCCTCCCTGAACTGGTGGCCAAGGAAGACCTGGCAGCGGCTTCAGCGCTCAACGGCATTGAATTCAACCTCGCCCGGGCGGTTGGGCCGGCGCTCGCTGGCACGCTCATATCTCTCGCCGGTGTCGCCACGGCTTTCGTCGCAAATTTTGTATCGTTCTTCGGTGTCATTCTTGTTGTTGCCAGGTGGAAAAGGCCAGCACGCAGGAGGAGCGCGCCGCTGGAATCTTTTTCAGGAGCTACCGTTGCTGCAATTCGATACGTCCGGCACTCTCCCGCAATCTTGACAGTATTGCTCAGAACAGGCGTGGTCATGTTCTTCTCCAGCGCGCTCTTCGCGTTGCTGCCGACACTTTCGCGAAGCGTGAATCCGCGTGCAATCGGCTATGGATTCTTGCTTGGCTGCTTTGGTGGCGGCGCGATCATCGGTGCTTTGGTCATGCAGGCGGCTCGCGACAGGTGGGCGCTGGAACCCATAGTGTCGATCGGCGTCGTGAGCCTGGGGCTGGTGATCTTGGCGATGAGTGGGTTGCACAGATTGAGCACGTTGGCCGCAGTGATGTTGGTTGGCGGTGCGGCATGGGTCATCTTCATTTCCCTTATCAATGCCCTTGTTCAGAACCTGGCTCCTGATTGGGTAAGAGCAAGAGTCCTCGCCTTCTTCATTCTGGTTTATCAGGGGAGCTATGCACTTGGGACCGCGGTTTGGGGTGCGGTTGCGCAACGATCAGGCGTTAGAACCGCGCTTGTCTATGCCGGAGTGGGGACAATCGCCACCGCGGCAATTGCCCTTTTCGCGCAACTTCCCGATTCTCCCGCGGATCTGAGTCCCTGGAACCATTGGCGCATGCCCGTCGTCATGGGGGAAGTTGGGGCTGATGTTCAGAAGGGACCGGTACTGGTTACCGTCGAATACAGCGTCATTCCAAAACGGACAGCAGAATTTGTGGATGCAATGCATGAATATGGCCGGATGCGGCGTCGCGATGGCGCGTATCGGTGGGCAATGTTCCGCGATACTGAAGTCGCGGATCGTTATCTGGAGATATTCCTGGTGAACTCTTGGGCAGAGCACCTGCGTCAGCATGACAGGCAAACCCAGGCCGACCGGGAGTTGGAAGGGCGAATTTACAGCTATCTCTCCGGAGAACCGATGGTGCGTCATTTGATCGATGCCTACGCGACTTAGCCGTGATCGGACAAAACCCGCCTCAGCCAGGCTTGACGCGAGATAAAAGAATGCCGGACAGGCGCCTGCTCTTACCCCGAGTGGGTCGACTCTCTGAGGGGCCGGCAGCCGAAGGTTTGACTCAGTGTGGTCACCTCCGTAGAAACTGGATCGCATCACTGCGGGAGATGAATAGGAATGTTCCGCACCGCTATTCTGATACGAAGCTGGCGCGATACCATCGGTCAATTGTTTCGCCTCCATTCTTCTGGCTCAATCAAACTTGCGCAGCGGATTCAAACTGATGGAGAATCATGAGAGCGTATGACCCTCAACATCAACTCATCACCCCGTAACGCTGTAGGTCATCCCAATGGCGCTTTTGCGCCGAAGAGTAGTTAGGGTTCCATGATTGAACAGCCCAGAAGCGAAGACCGCGTGCGACGGCCCAAGCCACTGACCGATTTTTATGGCGAGGATCGTCATGAACTGGTGCAAAAGCTTGCGTACCAGCACTGGGAAAAAAGAGGCAGTCCGCTTGGGTCACCGGAAATTGATTGGTTCGCGGCCGAAAAGGCCATGCGTGCGTACCTTTTGGCGTCAGGAATTGAGCTCGGGCCAGACGAAGATTTGTACTCTTGACCGGCGCAGCTTTGCACATTGAACCCGAACGGTTCCACAACCTCGAGAATTAAGGACCGTCTTATGAGCACCAATCGCGTGGCGCCCCCGAATTCCGCAAAAGTCGTTCCCATGACCACCAGTGCCACGAATGTTTCAGATGTTCTGCAACACTACGGGTACGGCGCGATGCCGTTTATCGGGACGGAAAACGCTTTTTATGAACGGCACCTGGTTTTTGACAGAGCGATCGATCCAAAATCAGCCAGTGCCCGTGAGCGCTTTGAGGCGTTCTCCAGTTCCGTGAGAGACATTCTCGCCCGGCGTTGGGTGCTGACCAAGAACACGTATGAACGAGAGAATGCCAAGCGCATCTATTACCTCTCCATGGAGTTTCTCATCGGACGTTCGTTGGCCAACAACATCACCAACCTGTTGTTAGATCCGCTTTTGCCGGATGCAGCTCGAGAGCACGGTATTGACTGGCTTGAACTGGTCGAGCAGGAACCGGATGCGGGCCTGGGCAACGGCGGCTTGGGCCGCCTCGCGGCGTGCTTTCTCGATTCAATGGCGACCATGCAACTCCCGGGCACCGGCTATGGTTTGCGCTATGAGTACGGCATGTTCAAGCAATCGATCGTAGATGGCTGGCAAAAAGAGAATCCCGACAACTGGCTCCGCTACGGCGATCCCTGGGAGATCGCCCGGCTTCATGAGAAGGTGGAAGTCAAGCTGAACGTCTCATTCAAGTTGCAAGAGGGTAATTTTCAAGTTATCCCGGACCGGCCGTCAAGCCTGATTGGTATCCCGTTTGATCGGCCCGTGGTGGGCTATGGCGGAAAGACGATCAACACGCTCAGGCTCTGGGCAGCGGCGGCGCCTGATTATTTCGATTTGGAGAAGTTTGACACGGGAGATTTCGTGGGCGCACTCGGCGAAACTCTGCAGGCGGAGTCGCTTACCCGCGTGCTGTATCCCGACGATTCTACGACGAAGGGACAGGGATTACGCTTCCTGCAGGAGTATTTCCTGGTCGCGTGCTCCATGGCCGACCTGGTGCGCCGTTTCCAGCGCTGCAACTCGGATTGGGAAAAGTTTCCCCAGAAAGCCGCAATTCAACTCAATGACACGCATCCTTCCATGTCTGTCCCTGAACTGCTGCGAATCTTGCTCGACGATGTGCACTTGGGGTGGGACCAGGCCTGGGACCTGACGAAAAGGACGCTTGGCTACACAAATCACACCTTGCTGCCTGAGGCACTGGAGAAATGGCCGGTGGCGTGGTTCGAGAAACTGTTTCCTCGTCACCTGGAGCTCATCTACGAAATCAACCGGCGGCTGCTCGATGAAGTTCGGGTTCGCTTCCCGGGCGACGAGGGGCGCGTGCAGCGCATCAGCCTGGTGGAAGAAGGCAGCCCGCGCAAAATCCGGATGGCCAACCTTGCCATCGTTGGCTCGCACAGCACCAACGGAGTTTCGGCTGTCCACTCCAAGCTACTGCGAACCACGACGGTCAAAGATCTCGCGGAAATGTTTCCCGAGCGTTTTAGCAACAAAACGAACGGAGTGACGCCACGGCGCTGGTTGCGCGAGGCCAATCCTGCGCTGGCCCGCGAAATCACGCAAGTCATCGGAGATCGCTGGATTACGGATCTCAGCCTGCTCAAACAGCTCAAGCCATTCGCCGAGGATTCCAGTGTCCGCGACCGCTTCCTCAAGTCAAAGCGAGAGGCCAAAGTGCAGTTTGCCGATTGGCTCAAGTCAACGTCCGGGCGCGTCGTCGACCCGGATACAATCTTCGACTGCCATATCAAGCGCATTCACGAATATAAAAGGCAATTGATGAATGCGCTGCGGATTGTGATTGTTTATAACCGGCTGCGGAATAATCCCGGCATGAAGATGGTGCCTCGGACATTTTTCTTCGCTGGTAAAGCGGCGCCAGCTTACACTTTGGCCAAGCTCATCATAAAGTTCATCAACAACCTGGCGGGCACGATTGACGGTGACCCGGCGGCGCGCGGCCGGCTCAACATTGTCTTTCTTCCTGAGTACAACGTGTCGCTGGCGGAACGGCTGATTCCAGCCAGCGATGTCTCCAACCAGATCTCGACCGCCGGCTACGAGGCCAGCGGAACCAGTAACATGAAATTTATGATGAATGGAGCCTTAACCGTCGGAACCCGCGACGGTGCGACCATCGAAATGGCGGAGGAAGCCGGAGAAGAGAACATGTTCCTGTTCGGGCTCACCGTGGAGCAAGTCGAGAACAGCCGCGCCTGGTATAACCCGAATTGGCATTATGAACATGAGCCGGAGACCCGAGCCGCTCTGGACCTGATTTTCTCTGACTACTTCAGCCGCAATGAACCAGGAGTATTCGCTCCATTGCACGATACGCTCCTGACCCAAGGCGACCACTACATGAATCTTGCGGACCTGACTTCTTACTGCGAGGCACAGGACCGGCTCGGGGTGCTCTATTCCGATTCCGCCGCGTGGGCGCAGAAAGCAATCCTGAACGTCGCCAGCTCCGGGAAGTTTTCGAGCGATCGCGCGATTGCGGAATACGCAGGCGAGATCTGGAAGGTGGAACCATGCCCAGTACTTTAGAAACACAGTCCCAGACAGGAGAACCTAAGATTTCGCCGCTGGCCGGCAAACCAGCGCCCAAGTGGCTGCTGGTCGACGTGGCTCGCCTGGAGAAGGAATATTTCGAGCGGCGTCCCGACCTGAATGATCCCAACCAGCTAGTCAGCTTCGGTACCAGCGGACACCGTGGCTCGCCCCTGCGCGGCACATTTAACGAAGCGCACATCTTGGCAATTACCCAGGCGATCTGCGAATACCGGCGCGAGCAGGGAACCGACGGCCCGCTCTATATGGGGAAAGATACCCACGCAGTCTCGGAGCCCGCGCAGCGCACCGCCCTCGAAGTGCTGGCAGCGAACAACGTGGAGACGATCATTCAGCAAGACAACGGGATAACGCCGACGCCGGTTATCTCGCGAGCGATTCTGGTTTACAACCTTGGCCGCAAGGAGCATCTGGCCGACGGCATCGTGATTACACCATCGCATAATCCGCCGGAAGATGGAGGCTTCAAGTACAACCCGCCGAATGGCGGCCCGGCTGATACCGACGTGACCGGCTGGGTACAGAATCGCGCGAACGAATTGTTGCGAGCAGGGAATGCAGGGGTCAAGCGAATTCCATTTGCTAAGGCGATCCGGTCCGCGACCACTCACCAGGAAGATTTCGTCCTGCCATATGTTCGTGATCTCAAAAATGTCGTCGACATGGATGCCATTCGCGGCGCCCGCCTTAAACTTGGCGTCGACCCATTGGGAGGTGCCTCGCTGCCTTATTGGGAGCCGATCAACTCGATTTACGGGCTGGACATTGTCGTCACCAATCCAATCATTGACCCCACATTTTCATTTATGACCGTCGATCACGACGGCAAAATTCGCATGGATTGCTCCAGCCCCTATGCCATGGCCAGGCTCGTCGCTTTAAAAGATCAGTACCAGGTGGCTTTCGGGAACGATACCGATGCTGATCGGCACGGCATCGTGACTCCGGCTGCGGGTTTGATGAATCCGAATCATTTCCTTGCTGTTGCCATCCAGTATTTGCTGGCGCACCGGCCTCAGTGGCGTGACACAGTTGCGGTGGGGAAGACTCTGGTGAGCAGCAGCATGATTGACCGGGTGGTCAAAAAGCTCGGCCGCCAGCTCCGCGAAGTGCCGGTGGGATTCAAGTGGTTTGTGCCGGGCCTGGTCGATGGCTCGTACTGTTTTGGCGGAGAAGAAAGCGCTGGAGCGAGTTTTCTTCGTGTCGACGGCACAGTATGGACGACCGACAAGGACGGGCCGATCATGGATTTGCTGGCCGCGGAGATTACCGCGCGCACTGGCAAGAATCCCGGAGAGCATTATCGCGAACTGACGGCGGAGTTCGGCACGCCGTACTACACACGCATCGACGCGCCCGCCACGTCCGAGCAGAAAGCAAAGTTGGGAAAACTCACCCCGGACGCGGTACAAGAGTCAACCCTGGCGGGTGAGCCAATCACCGCCAAGCTGACAAAAGCCCCGGGCAACGATGCCCCAATCGGCGGCTTGAAAGTTGTGGCGGAGAGCGGTTGGTTTGCAGCGCGACCCTCCGGTACCGAAAGCATTTATAAGATCTACGCCGAGAGTTTTAAGAGTCAGGTCCATCTGAACGCGATCCTTAGCGAGGCAGAGGAGATGGTGAATCATGCGCTGGGCCCGTCCGCAGTCGTTGCCAACCAGGGAGGCCGTACGTGAGCGGCGGTGGCGTGCTCATGGCTGCGCCGCCGTTTCCTCCTGAATATCGTGGTTCTGGCTTGCTGCTGCACGTCACATCTCTGCCCTCGTCGTATGGCATCGGCGATCTGGGACCGTCCGCCTTCTCATGGATCGATCGTCTCCACGATGCCGGCCAGGAGTGGTGGCAGGCGCTGCCGCTCGGCCCGACTGGTTACGGAAACTCTCCCTATCAACCGATGTCGTCGTTTGCCGGCAACGAGCTGCTGATCAGTCCCGGAGAGCTCATCGTGGGCGGACTATTACAGGCGAGTGATGCTCAATCTCAATTCTCGGCGGATGCGGTTGACTACGATTCTGTAATCCCCTTCAAACAGCAACTGCTCGAAACGGCATGGGCAAACTTCAAAGCCGGGCAGCGCCGTGACCGAGATCTCGCGCCTGCCTACGGTGATTTCTGTGCCAAACAGGCGCATTGGCTGGAAGACTACGCTCTGTTCCGGGCGCTGAAAGAAAAGTATCACGGCGCTTATTACCTCGAGTGGTCAGAAGAGTTGGTTCAGCGCAGCCCGAGTGCTCTCGCCGAGGCGCGGCGAGAGTTAGCCAGTCAAATCGATCAGGTACGCTTCGCGCAATTCTTGCTGTTCCGCCAGACCGATGAACTCAAGGAGCATGCTCATGCCCGGGGCGTGAGCTTGATCGGCGATCTGCCTTTCTTTGTTTCCCCGGACTCCAGTGATGTGTGGGCGAACCCTGACCTATTCCTGCTCGATGAGCAGCATCGGCCACGCTTTGTCGCCGGAGTTCCTCCCGATTATTTCAGCGCAACAGGTCAATTGTGGGGCAATCCGGTTTACGACTGGGATGCCGTGCGTGCGACTGGTTATCGGTGGTGCATCGATCGGATGCGTGCTCTGCTGGCCCACGTCGATGTGATTCGCCTGGATCACTTCCGCGGGTTCGCGGCTGCGTGGTACGTTCCAGCGGGAGCGCAAACGGCTCAGTCCGGGCAGTGGGTGGCGGGTCCGGGAGCCAGCTTTTTTCAAGCAGTGCAAACCGAGCTGGGCCATCTACCATTTATTGCGGAAGATTTGGGTGTGATTACGGCCGACGTGAGGGCCCTGCGCGACCAGTTTCAGCTGCCGGGGATGCGCGTTCTGCAATTTGCCTTCGATGGCCATGCGGACAATCCGTATCTGCCGCACAACTTCGTCCACAATACAGTTGCCTATACCGGTACCCATGACAATGCCACGACGCGGCAATGGTATGAGGAATTGCCCGGCTACCAACGGCAGAACTTCTGGAGCTGCCTCAAGCGCGCGCCGGGGACCGGTGCGGATGCCGCTCCCGAGTTGATGCGGCTGGCATGGTCGTCAACAGCGGCGCTCGCGATTGCTCCTTTGCAGGATCTGCTCAACCTGGGAAGCGAAGCTCGCATGAACGTGCCTGGTCGTGCCGATGGGAACTGGCGTTGGCGTGTCCGGGAAGACATGCTATCCTCTCAGCCTTTTCAATGGCTGCAGGATTTGACGGAGAGTTCCAAGCGCTCGGTCAGTCCTGCAACCTCGGTGCGGGCGCGAGTGGACTCCAGACGAGCGACCGCTCAAATCTAGAAACAGACAGGAGGTCAACCTGGTCATTCAAGTTGCCAAGAATATTCTCCTGGTCGTGAGCGCGCTCTTTCCGATCGTGGATCCGATCGGAGGCGCTCCGGTCTTTCTGCTGCTCACGCCCGACTACGCGGCCGAAACACGGCGAGTGCTGGCTCGCCGGATTGCGGTAGATAGTTTCATACTGCTGATCGCTTCCTATACCCTCGGGGCGCACGTGCTCTCCTTCTTTGGGATTTCCCTCCCGGTTGTGCAGGTCGGCGGTGGGCTGATTGTGATTGCAACGGGCTGGGCGATGCTGAATCAGAAAGATGGGGATGACCGGCCAGCCAGGCGAACGGTCACTTGCGCGGATGCTCTGAGCCAGGCGTTCTACCCGCTGACGCTTCCTTTAACGGTTGGTCCCGGCTCCATCTCGATTGCGATCACTTTGGGCGCGAATGCGCCGCAGCACCTGGGCGCAAACCTGCTGTCAATTCTCGCCGCGGCGATCGGTTCCGCTTTCGTGGCAGTAACCATCTATCTCTGCTACGGCTACGCCGATCGGCTCGCGAGCAAGCTGGGCCCCACCGGGACAAACGTGATTTTAAAACTCACTGCGTTCCTGCTGGTGTGCATCGGCGTGCAGATTCTGTGGAACGGCGCCAGCAAGCTGCTAGGTTCGTTGCCGCAGTTTAGCGGAGTTGCAACGCTGCCGCATTGAGGGCGAAGCGAGCCGATGACGAGGACGAAGGAGAAGTACAGTGAATAATTCAAGCGCTGATGTGCTCGCCAACAAGGATGGTCCAGCCAAGGCGGCCAAGACCGTGGCAACGCCACTCGCGAAAAGACCCACCTGGGAACAGGCCGAGGGCAATCCATTGCCGCTTGGGGTCAAGTGGATCGAAGAGGAGCAGGCGTTCAATTTTGCCGTTCACTCGGAACATGCGGAGAGCGTCACTCTGTTGCTCTATTCCCCAGCCGATCTGGTGAATCCTCTCCTGAGGCTTCAATTGGATTTTTTGCACAACAAATCGGGGCAGATTTGGCACTGCCGCGTCCCGGTCACTAAGATTGCTGAAGCTCGCTATTACGCATACTCGGTCTCGGGCCAGACCATTCCTCAACTCCACAGTTTTGACCCGCAAAAGGTTCTGCTCGATCCGTACGCGAAATGCATCTTCTTCCCACCAGCATTCGATCGCAACTTGGCCATGCGGGAGGGATCCAATGCAGGCAGCGCGCCTTTGGGCGTGCTGATCGATCACCTGTCGATATTTGACTGGTCAGGGGATCAGCATCCGTATCACGAGTCGGATGCGGTCATCTACGAACTTCACGTAAGAGGTTTCACGAAGAACCCAAACTCGGGTGTCGAGCCATCGCGAGCCGGCACATATGCCGGTCTGGTGGAAAAGATCCCCTATTTAAAGGATCTCGGGGTGACGGTTGTAGAACTGATGCCAGTTTTTCAGCGCGATCCACAAGAGGCCGACTACTGGGGCTATATGCCTTTGAATTTCTTCGCGCCGCATGCTCAATACGCGAGCACACCCCGTGCTGATGAGCTGACTGTTGAATTCAAGAATATGGTGAAGGCTTTCCATCAGGCCGATATCGGCGTCGTGCTCGACGTCGTATACAACCACACTTGCGAGGGCGACTACAAAGGGCCGATCTACAGCTTCAAGGGTCTCGACAGCGCCGGCTATTACATGCTTTCTTCCGATCCGGCGAACCCCTACGCCAATTACTCCGGCACCGGCAATACCTTGAATTTCGGCCAGGCACAGGTGCGCAAGATGGTGATTGATAGTCTGCGTTATTGGAAGCGAGGGATGCATGTCGACGGATTCCGCTTCGATCTGGCGTCGGTATTCAGCCGCAATGCAGACGGATCTCTCAATTGGGGCGAAGCACCCATCTTCAGTGAAATTGCCGCGGACCCGGAATTAGGGCGGGTGCGTTTGATCGCAGAACCCTGGGACACAGCCGCTTATCAGCTTGGGCGCGGATTCCCAGGCCTGACCTGGCTGCAGTGGAACGGACGATTTCGTGATGACGTTCGCCGGTTTGTGAAGGGCGACGCGGGGATGGTTCCCGAAGTGATGCGACGTATCTATGGCAGCGATGATTTGTTTCCAGACAGCCGCGCCGACGCTTATCACGCGTTCCAGAGCGTGAATTACGTTACGTCCCACGACGGCTTCACGCTCTACGATCTTGTCTCTTATGACCACAAGCACAATTGGCAAAACGGAAATAATAATGAGGACGGCACTGATGCGAACTTCAGTTGGAATTGCGGGCAGGAGGGAGATGAAGGCGTCTCCGCGTCAGTCCGCGCGTTGCGCCGGCGACAGGTAAAGAATTTCTGCTGTCTGCTCTTCCTGTCCAACGGTACACCGATGTTCCGGGCTGGGGACGAGTTCCTGAACACGCAGTTTGGCAACAACAATCCCTACAATCAAGACAACGAAATTGGATGGCTGGATTGGAGTCAGTTCCAATCCAATAAGGACATTTTTCAGTTCTTCAAGCAGATGATTGCGTTCCGAAAAAAACACCCCTCGTTGAGCCGGAGCAGGTTCTGGCGGGAGGACATCGCTTGGTACGGTGTGGGACCGACGGCCGATTTGTCCTACGACTCGCACAGCGTGGCATTCTGCCTGCACGGCGCTTCTCAAGGGGATGACGATATCTACGCGATGATCAACGCCTACTGGGAAGAGTTGGAGTTCAATGTGCAGGAGGGAACAGCACAGGAATGGAAGAGAATCGTGGACACCTCTTTGCCCAGTCCAGATGATTTCTCGGACGACGGAATCCGCTTAGAGGCAACGAAATACCTGCTGGCTCCAAGATCGATTGTGGTCTTATGTCGGCCCAAGAAAAGCGACACTCGGAAAGGTCCGTGAGCACGCGATCGATGGCCACTCAGCCTCCATTCAATATAGAAGGCGAGCGGAAGCGGGGCTGAACTCACACGCTTCGGGCATGTTCGACGACCATCTAACTTGGAGTCGTATTCTTCCGTTTTCCCGATGCCGTCAAGGCCTTCGGCATGTTTACGGCGATCCCTACGGGCCGAAAGGTTCTGGGCGCGGCCCGCGTGATTGACAATTCGCTTTCGCCGCCCTACCTTTCCGTTGAATGGTCGTGGAGGCATTCTCATTGTGCGCAAGCGTATCGTTGGATCGATATCTTTATCTCCATACTCGTTAGGCTGCATCGTTGCGTTCCTCCTTTCCCTCGCCTGCACGTCCCGCGCGCAGACTGCCCCACCCGCCCTAGGCCTATTCCAGAATCACGCTGACATCGGAACCGTGTTGCATGCCGGCTCTGCCCAGTACGATGTCGTGCACAACGCCTACAGTCTTACCGGCAGCGGCGAAAACATGTGGTTCACTTCTGATAACTTTCAATTTGCGTGGAAGCAAGTGACTGGAGACATTGCGTTAACCGCGGACATTGCTTTCCTGGAAAAAGGTGGCAATCCGCATCGCAAGGCGGTGCTCATGATCCGTCAGAGCCTCGACGCCGATGCACCCTATGCTGATGTAGCCCTGCACGGCGATGGCCTCACCTCGCTGCAGTTCCGCGAGGCCAAGGGCTCGACCACGCACGAGATTCAATCCAATGTTTCTGCCCCTCGCCGTCTGCGCATTGAGAAGCGAGGCGACTTCATCTACATTTTCGTTGCCAGCGAGGCGAGCGAGCCGCTGCGTCCTTCCGGCGCATCCATCAAACTTCCTCTGCAAGGCTCGTTCTACGTTGGCATCGGAGTGTGCTCGCACGAGAAGGATGTGGTCGAAAAGGCCGTCTTCTCGAACGTCGCACTCTCGGCTCCCGCAGCTGGTGCCGCGCCGCCTGTACTCTACAGCGCGCTCGAGACAGTGGCGATCGCTTCCACCGATCGCCGTGTGGTCTACATCGCTCCCAGCCACTTCGAAGCGCCCAACTGGAGCCACGACGGCACCTATTTCCTCTTCAATCAGGAAGGCCACATCCTCCGACTGCCGGTGGCTGGCGGAACGCCCACGACTATCGACACGGGCGCAACCACGCATTGCAACAACGACCACGGCATTTCGCCCGATGGTACTCTGCTGGCCATCAGCGATCAGTCGCAGCCCGACCACCAGTCGAGCGTTTACATCGTGCCCATCAGCGGCGGCACACCGCGGCGCATCACTCAAAACTCTCCGTCCTACTGGCATGGATGGTCGCCCGACGGAAAGACCCTTGCCTTCGTCGGCCGTCGCAACGACGATTTCGACATCTACACCATCCCCGTCACCGGCGGTGACGAGACCCGCTTGACCACCGCCAAAGGGCTCGACGATGGCCCCGAGTATTCCCCCGACGGCAACTACATTTACTTTAACTCCGAGCGCACCGGCCACATGCAGATCTGGCGCATGGACGCGGACGGCAGCGCCCAGGAGCAGGTCACGTTCGACGACTTCAATAACTGGTTTCCGCACATCTCTCCCGATAGCAGGTGGATGATATTCCTGTCGTACGGGAATGATGTGACGGGACATCCGCCCAACAAAGATGTGCAGTTGCGTTTGATGAATGTGAGTGACGGGAAACCCGAAGGAAAAATCACGGTTCTCGCTACACTCTTTGGCGGACAAGGAACCATCAACGTGCCTTCTTGGTCGCCGGATAGCCTGAAGGTCGCGTTCGTGAGCTATGAATTGCTGCCGGCCGAAGAGCTCGAAATTAAATGAGTCTCGCCGGAGTTACACCGTCAATGCATGCATGTAGTCAGCGTCGATCTTCAGCGCTTCCATCGCAGGCATATCGAACGCCTCCTGCTCCACAAACGCGTGCTCGAGAGGAGCCTTCTTCGCCGCTTCGAAGATGGGATGATAGTCAATACTGCCTCGCCCCAACTCCGTCGAAGGCGGCGGTTCGGAGTTCGTGTAGGCCGCGGCACCCATCTTGAAATCCTTCACGTGCAGCATGGAGAAACGCGCGGGGTACCGTTTCAGGTAGTCCACGGGGTTCTTGCCGCCCACCACTACCCAACCGCAATCCATCTCCATGGTCACTTTTGCCGG
This sequence comes from Candidatus Sulfotelmatobacter sp., assembly GCA_049512915.1. Classification (GTDB taxonomy): domain Bacteria; phylum Acidobacteriota; class Terriglobia; order Terriglobales; family Acidobacteriaceae; genus Sulfotelmatobacter. The sequence continues at coordinate 8,101 of JBEKWP010000007.1, read as the reverse complement.
ATCGGTCGAGCGCAACAGTTCGTCGTAGAACACCGTGCCGTTCTCCGAGCGGAACTCTGCCGTGTGGTTGTGGTAGGCAAACCGAATGCCCGCGGCATGTACACGTTCTCCGATGCGATTGAATTGCTCGGCATTCCACCGCCAGTCGTCGAGCGTCATCGACTCACGTGCCGCTTGGGACGCGGGATCCTTCACTCGAGATGGATCCTTCAACATCGGCGATGCGCAGACGATGTACTTGAGCCCCAGATCTTTGCCGAACTGAATCACTTCATCCACTTTTGGCATGAGATCTCTCAAGGGGTAGTGCGCACTCACGCATCGGAGGCCCGCGTGATCCATCGCGTGCTTCACTTCGCTGGGGCTGTGGCCGAAGAAGCCCGCCGCCTCCACTTCTTGATAGCCGAGCGCCGCCAGTTGAGCCAGGGTTCCCTCGTAGTCCTTGGGCAGAATGTCCCGCACTGAATACAGCTGTAGCCCGATCGGCAGTCCCAGAGGATTCGCCGTTAGTCGAGGTACGCTGCTCCATAATGCCGCGCCGGCAGCCGAGGCCGAGGCGGTGATCAAGAAGGCTCTTCTAGAAATCGGTTGCATAGTGTGATCCCTCGATCCTGAAGCATTTCTTCCAGCCACAGATCTTACGCCACAAACCAGCCGAAAGGACCGCACCTTTCTCGCTCAGGGGTTCGATTGCATTGCTTCTCCCCATGGAGAAGTTCCAGTTTAGAATCCCGACAAATTCCACGCCTCGCGCTTCAGTACCTTCCGGAACAGGCTAGCTGCCTCGGAGCGATAGGCGGCGTCAAGGCCGTCGCAATTTTCACTTCGGACGATATATCGACGCCCGAGTCATATTTGAGAAACCCGGTCCATCCCGGTACCAACTAGATTGGATGCTGCCTTCTTTGATCGGGACAAACTGCTGCTTTGTGTCGGTGGATCCTTGGCGGGCTAGGTTTGCGGAAAATAACGGCCGCACCTCGATGGTGCGGCCAAAGGGGAAACGCTACGAATTGGTTAGTTCGAGGCGCCACGCATCGTGTCGCCTCGAATTTCAGTAAGTTAGAAGCGAACGCGGAAGCCCACCTCGATCTGCCGGTCGCCGCCGAGCTGTTCCTGCGACGAGCCGGGCAGAGCGCCAAAAAGTGAAGGACCGAAGAGCCCGGTGGTCCCTGTCGCGCTCGGATCGAGCCACTGATTATGGTTGAAAACGTTAGCGAAGACACCTTGCAACTCCATGCTGATGCCTTCCGTTACCATAATGTTCTTCCTGACGCTGAAGTCCATGTTCCAGTAGGGCAGGCCAAAGATGTTGCCGTTGCCGCCGTCCTTGTTATCTAGACCCAGAATCGGATTGCGGAAGTCATTAATGGCAGATACACCTGCCTTGAACATATTGACGGGCAACCCGCCGGAGGGGTTGTTGTAATAAGCATGACCGTGGGCGATAGGAGCAATCTGAATGGCGTTTTCGTTTCCGAAGAAGTTCACGTCGTCTCCTGCGCCGTACTCCTGGCCATCCCCAGTCGCGGTGAAAATCTCGATCGGCAGGCCACTACCAGCGGTGAATACGGAAGCGAAGGACCAGCCACCCAGCGCCCGTCCCACGAGACCATGCTGTCCCTTGAAGAACGGGGTCTGGTAGACGAAGAAGGCGTTGTATACGAACTTGCGGTCAAAGTCCTGGTAGCCGTAGGTCGTCCCCAAATTAAACGGATCGTCCGGGGTGATCTCGCTGGAAGCCTGAACCACTCCTCCAGTTCCCAACGCCTTGGACCAGGTGAAGTTTGACTGCAACGTCAATCCTTTCCAGTCAGCCATCTTGAGCGACGCAAAGCCGGCATTATAGTTTCCGTAACCTATGCTGCCGTTACTTGCAACGCCAGACGAGAACTGCCCGGAGTTGTTCAACATGGTGGGCCCAGAGAGAGGCCCGCCGCCGCCGCCGCTAGCGATGGTCTGCATCGGCCCGGCATCCAAATCACTCCACAGACTCCATACGCTGGCATTCGTCAGGTTGCCGGTGGCGCATTGAACGCAGTTCGTGGCCGGTGCGCCCTCATGCAATAGGACGGCCTGAGTGCAGCTTGTCGGAGTAACACCATTGAACGCGGTGCTGCAGTAGGCAGAGGTAGAACCGCCGAGAGCGGCTTCGAAAAACGGCTGCGTAGTGACGTTGCCAGCGACGGCAGCGCAACCACCACCAGCCAGTCCCGCTATGCCCCCGCAGTATTGCAGCACCGTGTTGGCGTAGGCTTGTTTAAACTGCTGCCCGCCCAGCGTCATCATGTACGGAACCGCATTGAGGTTGATGGGCTGGTATTCGTGGGTGATTCTGCGTCCGATGTAGCCGAACTCCAGGGTGACTCTGCGGGCCAACTGGCGCTGAACGGTTAAATTGAAGGAGTCGGACACGTTGGGCCTGAAATGCGGATCCAATGCCTCGCTGGCACTGCCCTCGGTGGTATTGATTCCTGTGAAGAGCGGTTGCGGCAGGGTTGCACTGGGTATCAGGTTCATGTCGGTCTGCAGCGGCGCGGTGAAGCCGTAGTTTGGTCCCGTGGATGTGGGTCCAATCCGGAACGCAGTCGAAGGGGTGGCTGTTACGAGGCCAGCCGGGCACGAACCGTTACCCAGGTTATTGGCGCACTGCACAGGCTGGATGGGTCCGACGCCGAGCAACGGTACCAGCGCCTGATCCACTCCGTTCAAGCGGCCGTAGATGCGGCCATAGCCGCCACGGATCACTGTATCTTCATGGCCAAAGATTCTACCCATCGGCGAATCGGCGTCGAAGTGCGGGCTCCAGGCCACGGCGATGCGCGGGCTGAATTCGCCGTAGTACGGGTCATACACCCGCCCCGACCCGTCCCCGACGTTATGCACCAGGGCAAAGCCGAGCGCAGGGTTGTAAGCCTGGCCGATTAGCGCTGCGGCTTTGCGCTGCGCCAGGTAGGAAGTCATTGAAATGGGTGTGTCGCTTGCATCCACCAGCACATCCTGCTTGCCCGTCGCTTCGGTTGGAGGCTGTTCCAGCGTCCAGCCCAAACCGTAGGTAAGGGTGAACGTCGGCTTCATGTGCCAGGTGTCGCTGAAATAGGAGTTGAAATAAGGAATCGTGAGCGTGTCTTCCGCCGGCGTCAACGGAGGATTCAATGCGAGATTCGCGCCAGAGCGGGTATAGGCGATCTGCGAGATGGAGACGATGCCCAGTGCCGCTGCCGTAAGAGCGCCACAGCCGGGGATATCGGTCGTAGTGGTGCAAATCGGTAAATCGCTCGCAAGTCCCGATCCGTTGTTACCTATGCCCAGCGAATAAACCGGAGCGTAGTTGATTCCACCGCCATTATCGGTGCGTTGATGTTGGTTCCAATTGTGCTGATAGGTAACCCCAAATTGCAGCAGGTGGTTGCCTTTCAGATTGGAAACATCATCACGGACCAGCTGGTCGTGTCCATCCCAATAACGGGTGCGGGTATTCTGCGTGTTCACGTCGTACGGACCGAGATCGCTAGCTTGCCCCAGCTCCTGGCCACTCATAATCTCAATCGCTCCGCCGAGCCCAGCCACCTGCGGCGTATCCCCTTGGCGGATCCATTGCCAGAAGTTACGCAGGAAACTGTAGTGGAAGTCATTGGTGGTGTTAGAGGTGATGTTGGTGGTCAGGCCCGCTGCCCACATACTTGGCTCCGCCGGATCACGCGACAGGGAGGCCGGCACGCCCTTTGTGTCGCCGGGGAAAAAGCCGCCGATGTCAACCTGATCAGTCGTAGCGGCTGTCAGTTTGTAGAAGTGATAGGTTGCATTGAAATGCCACTTGGGCGAAAAATCGTGGTCGAGGCGCGTAGCTACGAACTTGCTGGTGATTGGAATGCCGATATTGCCCGCGAACCCCTGCACATTCGTGCCGTCGCAAAGTTGCTGATAGCAGGCTGCATTCGACGCGGGCTCGTAGGTGTTCCATATGTTTGAAACTACCGGGTTGAGCCCGATGCCAAGCGGGTCAATAGTTTTCAGTTGGTAAACCGCGTTCGTCACCGGGTCTATGATTTCCCCTGCCAGCAAGGTTGGCGAGGGCACATTCCTCTGGAGTGTGATGGATTGAGGGAAGTTGAAGCCCTCGTAATTGAAAAAGAAATAGGTTTTCCCGCCCAGAATTTCTTTTGGAATAATTGGCCCGCCGATGGCCGCGCCGTACCGGCTGTAATGAAAGCTGGGAAGAGGAGCGGAGCCGGGCTGCAGAAGGTTGTTATAGTCGTTCTGCCAACTCTGAGAGGACCAGTTGTTGTCCTTGTAATATTCGTAACCTGTGCCGTGCCAGGAGTTGGTTCCGCGCTTGGTGACAATCTTTACTTCGGCGCCGGCGGAACTGTTGAAGTCGGCCGTCTGACCGGCAGTATTCACTTTAAATTCTTCGACACTATCCTGCGGGGTCGGGATCACGCCCGTCGGGCCGCCGTTGCCTGTTCCCAGGTTATTTTGCGTGGCAACACCACCAGTTGGATCGCCAGCATAGCTTTTCGTATAGACGTTCATACTGCCGTCCATGTCGTTGGTGTTGTCGCCGCCGTCGAGCGAGAAGTAGTTCTGGTCAAGAACTGCACCGCCGACGCTGCCGTCTGGACCCACGCCAGGCTGCAGTTCGACAAACGTGCTGACGTCGCGGCCAAGGCTGGGCAGGTTATCGATGGTGACGCTGTTAATCGTGTTGCCGACCGTCGCATTCATAGTCTGCAACTCATTGCCGACAGTGGAGACCTCTACCACTACATTCGCGCCACCCACTTGCAAAACCAGATTCGCCGTGAGATTGACTCCGACCTGCACGATCTGGTTCTCGGTCTTCGTGGTGGCAAATCCCGGCTTGGCGACCGTCAGACTGTATGTGCCCGGAGTCACGTCCGCAAAGAAGTACCTCCCGCTCGCATTCGAGTTAGCGGTTCGCGAGATATTGGTCGCGGTATCGGTCAGCGTGATCGAGGCTGCTGCCACCACCGCATTCGACTGGTCAGCCACTATGCCGGAAACCGTCCCGGATGACGCCGATTGCGCCCACCCGGGCACAGTGACACCCAAACCAGCCACCAATACGAGAACCAGAGCGAACTTCAGGCTGCGGATTTGCATTGCTTCCTCCAACCAAGAGATTGAGCGCCACGGCTCACCGAGAAAACAGATGAGCCACAAAACACTCCCACCGGGTTGGGTGTTAGCAATCAGCGAACCACACTGTTGTGGTTATGTTTTCAGCCGGTTACGGCAATGCTTGGATCCGAGATTATGAAATGCGGGATGGCAACTTAATAGTGCCCGTGGCCTCTGTCATAACATGAAGTCGCATGCTAGTAAGACTGTGACGACGGCATGTATGACTACACCAAACAGGAGGTGAATTTCCAAATTTCCCGATTTCCAGAGATTATTGCCGAGATTGACTCCGAAGATTCGCGGATACATACTGGTTGGTATGCTGGGCACGCAAGAACCTGGAGATAGACCAGAGCTCGCGATCCTAAGCACGCAAGAGCCCCTGCCGCGGGCGGCAACCCAGCAAGGCCTACGAATAGATGCCGGGGGCCTCGTGTCCAAGCTTCTGGACATATTCAACATAGGAGCCAGGATAGACGGTGGGATTGCGGTCCGTGCCGCTTTCACCGCCCAGTTCCAGTACCCGTGAGCCGAGACCGCGAAGGAACATGCGGTCATGCGATACGAAGATCATGGTGCCTTCAAAATCCTTCAGGGCGTCGACCAGCATCTCCTTGGTCGCAAGATCCAGGTGATTCGTGGGTTCGTCGAGCACCAGGAAGTTCGGCGGGTTGTATAGCATGCGTGCGATTGCCAGCCGCGATTTTTCTCCGCCGGAGAGTGCGCGAATCTTCTTATCTACATCTTCGCCGGAGAACTGGAATGCCCCCGCCAGGTTCCGTAGCGAGCCAATACTGTCCTGGGGAAAATCTTGTTGTAACTGTTCGGCGACGGTGAGATCGGAATTGAGTACGTCCAGGGATTGTTGCGCGAAGTAGCCCATATTCAGGCTGGCGCCGAGCCGCACGCTTCCGGCATCTGGAGCACTGGCCCCAGCAATCATTTTTAACAGCGTAGTTTTGCCGGCGCCGTTTCTCCCCATGACCGCCCAGCGTTCTCCGCGGCGGATGGTGAGATTGAATCCTTCATAAATCACTCGCTGGCCGTAACTCTTGTGTAGATTCTCAAGGACGGCTACTTGTTCGCCGGATCGTGGGGGAACGCGAAAATCGAATTTCACGACCTGTCGTTTCTTGGGCAACTCGATCTTCTCGATCTTGTCCAGCGCCTTGATGCGGCTCTGCACCTGGGCCGCTTTGGCCGCGTGTGTTCTGAAACGATCGATGAAGCGCTGCTCTTTGGCAAGCATGGACTGCTGCCGGGCAAATGCTGCCTGCTGATTGCTCTCTCGCACGGCCCGCTCGCGCTCGTAGAAGTCGTAGTCACCCGAGTAGGTGATGATTTCGCCGCCATCAATCTCCGCAATCTTTGAGACCAGACGATTCATAAACTCGCGGTCGTGCGAAGTCATCAGCAACGCGCCAGGAAATGACTTGAGAAACTGCTCCAGCCAGATGATGGATTCGATGTCGAGATGGTTCGTCGGTTCGTCCATCAGCAAAACATCCGGCATGCCGAGCAGGACGCGCGCCAGCGCAACCCTCATTTTCCATCCGCCGGAGAGAGCCCCTACGTCGCCATCAATCTGATCGTCTTTGAATCCCAACCCATGCAACACTTCGCGGGCTTGCGATTCGAGCGCGTAGCCGCCTAAATGCTCGTACTCCTCCTGTACGTGGCCGAAGCGATCGAGGATGCGGTCCATGTCATCCGCCTTGCCGGGGTCGGACATTTCCCGCTGCAAGGCTTCGAGCTCGTGGTGCAGATCGCCGACGCGTCCGCTGCCTGCGATCGCTTCATCGAGGACCGAACGGCCCTGCATTTCCTCGACGTCCTGGCGAAAGTAGCCGATCGTCAACTTCTTCGGGACTGAGACCGTGCCATCGTCGGGACTTTCCTCGCCGACCACCATACGGAAGAGCGTTGTCTTGCCCGACCCGTTGGGACCGACCAGTCCAACTTTTTCGCCGGGATTCAACTGAAACGAAGCATCCACGAAGAGCAACTGCTTGCCATACTGCTTATTGATGTTTGAGAAAGAGATCATTTTGAAGGAGTGACTCGCGGCAGGGTGCCTCTTCCAGTGTAGCGTGGCGGGAGAATTGCCTGCCAACGGTGGCACGTTGGATTATTGAGGATTGCCCGTTAACCGGACAGGATGAAGCAGTTGGGGTATTACGCTCAGGGGGTGAAAACTGGGGTCAGACGGGACGTACCCCGGTTTTCTGTGCTGACAGAGTACCGATCGGGTCTCGGCCGATGCGCGAAAAACTGGTGAACGTCCCGTCTGTCCCCGCATTTCCCCGGTGGGCGCGGCTAAACTCACAGGATTCTAACGGGACGGAGGCCCCACTTTTCTAGCGCCTTATTGTATTCCAGTGCCTTCGGCGGGGGCAGATAGTAGCCCCTCGCGGGACGACCGCTCGGCCCGACCAACCCTACCTCTGCCAGCATCCCAAAGTCAAGTAGCGTACAGACATACCGCCGAACAGTCCTCGGTGCCGCTCCCACAACAGAGGCAAGTATCGGAACAGGGACGGGCCCGCATGCGTGGGCGACCGTCCAGAGAATCTCCCATTTCAGTCGTTCCCTTCTCGATTCACGCTTGCTGAGTACCTTCCGGCGCGATTGACGGAGCATCAGTCCTCCTAGCTGCTGCAAGTCTATCTCGATGAGCCCCGCCTGTCACTGAGGTGTGTCATCCGACGACCCATTATCCTCGGTGTCTGGTATGATGCTCGACCGAGGGGCATCAACCAATGGGAAATGTGTCTGTGATCGTGAAGCAGTTGAAGAAGGAACGGGATAAGGTAGAGAAGCAGTTGACGGGATTGAATGCAGCACTCGCGGCTTTTGTTGGGTCGTACTACGGAGCCAAACCGACTCGCAAGAAATGAACGATGTCAGCAGCAGCACGCGAAAACTGGGGAAACCTGGGGACATCCATGATAAG
>JBEKWP010000006.1:0-65403 GCA_049512915.1 Candidatus Sulfotelmatobacter sp. | reverse complement strand
CGCTCGACTCCGTGCCCATGCTAGATCTGCAGCGGCAGTACGAACAAGTGCGTGTTGAGGTACTCGCTGCAGTGGGCCGCGTCTGCGCCTCGCAGCATTACATCCTGGGGGCTGAGGTCGAGGCTTTCGAGCGAGAACTGGCGGGGTTCTGCGGGGCTTCCGATGCGGTAGGTTGCGCTTCCGGCACTGACGCTTTGTGGCTTGCTCTGGCCGCCGCGGGCGTGCAGCCGGGAGATCTGGTTCTCACAACGCCTTTCAGCTTTTTCGCGTCGGCCAGCTCGATTGCGCGCGCCGGCGCCCGTCCGGTCTTCGCCGATATCGATCGGCGCACGTTCAATCTCGATTCCGCTCAGGTGGAATCATTTCTTCGTGACGGGAAGCGCGACAAACTGCGCGCGCTCCTCCCGGTTCATCTCTACGGTCAATGCGCAGACATGGAGTCGTTGCAGCGTCTGGCCAACGAGTTCCGTCTATCTTTGATCGAAGACGCGGCGCAGGCCATCGGCGCGCGCTGGAACGGACGGAGCGCGGGATCCATGGGCATATCCGCAGCGTTCAGCTTTTATCCCACCAAGAACCTTAGCGCTTACGGCGACGCCGGGTTGGTGACCACAAACAACCCCGAGATGGCGGCCCACATGCGCCGCCTGCGAAATCACGGCAGTCCGCGCCGTTACATTCACGAAGAGTTGGGATGGAACAGCCGTCTGGACGCCCTCCAGGCCGCCATCCTGCGCGTGAAACTGAAATATGTTGAGCGATGGAACGAGGCCCGCCGCCAGCGTGCCATGAAATACGACCAGCTCTTCGCCGCTGCCGGCCTGACTTCAACCAGTGAACAACCGGAGAACGCCGCACCCATTCAGCTCCCGCCGACCGCTGCCAAGGCTCACCACGTGTTTCACCAATACGTCGTCCGGGCCTTTCGCCGCGACGAACTCCGCGAGTTCCTCACCGCGCGCCAGATCGGAACGGAAGTCTACTATCCACTCCCACTGCATCTGCAACCCGCCTTCGCTTACCTGGGCTATCGCGAAGGCGACTTCCCCCAAGCCGAACGCGCGGCCGCTGAGGTGCTGGCTCTACCCATGTTCCCCGAACTCACCGAAGACGAACAACGCTGGGTGGTAAAAAGCATTGCCGACTTTTACTGCTAGCTTTCGCTGGCTCGTGTAACCTTCCCGGTGGGCGCGCATCTACCCTGATTGAATGAGTAAGATGAAAGCGATGCGATATTGTTCAGCCGCAGTGGTGAAGACATCTCTTGCGTGCCTTCTTGTTTATTCGTGCTTCTCAGCCAAGGCGAAAGCACAAAGCTCTGCCGTGGAAGTCTCGCGCCAGCCAGTGGTGATTGAGCTGTTCACTTCCGAGGGGTGTTCCAGCTGTCCGCCGGCGGATGCTCTGCTGCAACAGTTGGAGCAGCAACAACCGGTTGCTGGAGCCGAGATCATCGCACTGGAAGAGCATGTCGATTATTGGAATCACGACGGCTGGATCGACCCCTTCTCTTCCCCCGACTGGACGCAGCGGCAGCAAGACTACGCCGCTCTATTCAGGAACGATCCGTATACGCCGGAACTCGTCGTGGACGGACACAGCCAGCTCGTCGGCAGCAACGCGCGAAAGGCAGAATTAGAAATCGAAAAGGCAGCTCATGGCCCGAAAACGGAGATCGCGATCACATCCGGCAAAGCGGAAGCAAAGGGATCGCAGCGCTTCACCGTATCGGTGGGAAAGCTTACGCCCAGCGCGGCCGTCGATGTGGCGGAGGTCTGGTTGGCGGTAACGGAGGACGGCCTGCATTCGTCGGTAAGCCTGGGAGAGAACGCCGGACACGTCCTGCATCATGTCGCGACGTTGCGTTCCTTGAGGAAGATTGGGGTCGCGGACGCGAACGGGGCATCGGCTTCTTTCACCGGAGATCCTGTTGTGAAATTCAACTCTCACTGGGATCCGGCGAATCTGCACGTGACAGTTTTCGTCCAGGAGAAAAAAAGCCGGGAGATTCTGGGCGCGGCTTCGACCAAAATCAAGGGTTAGACGGCCGACTGCCCTAGCTCCGCCGACGTTTGGCGCGCGGGGGCGATTGCTTCTGCTCGCCCGGGGCCAACACTCTGCGCACCATGGGCGTGTTCAACTTGTATTTGCGCTCGGTGACGTTGCCGTTGTCGTCCTTCACATGCAGGATGAAAACCGGCAGCACGCCTTCCTTGTCGAAGTTCTCGCTGGTCACGGTTACTGGCAGCACGCCGCTGAGCCCGCGTTCGCGGTATGCGGTTTCGTAGCGGTGCTTTTTCACGTTCCAGGTGAAAACTCGAATCTGATCGTAGTCGTAAGGCAGACCGTCGTGCGGTTCGGTGAGGACGCACAGATACTGCGAAACATTCTTGCCGGTGCCGTCCTTGCCGGTATCGAGCACCTGATTCAGCGCGAAAAACGCGACGATGCGCTGGCCTTCGGCATATTGTGCGATCTCGAGCGGGACGTCGAGGTCCACCATGCGGGCCAGCACCCAACCCACGCGGTTGTCGGCGTCGCGCACCAGCCACCAGTCCTCTAACACCGGACCGGAAGACGCTCTTCCACCGGAAGCTTTCGCGGAAGCCTTCCCCGCGGGCTCGCCTGCCGAGCCCACTTGCTTCTCCGCCGTAGCGCGCTTCAGCACCGAGACGTGCGCTCCCGATGGAAGCTGGTACAGATGCTCGGCGTCGCGAGCAGGGGTGATGTGCAGGTTCGTTTCATTCCGCAGCACACCGGGCGATTGCACCGGATCGTTCAGGTTCTCTTGCGTGAGTTTCTGCAAGGCATCGTAGGTCTGCTGATCTACCAGGTAGCGCTGCTCGATCCAACCTTCGGCGCCGCCAGCGGTCCGCACCCGGGAAAACCGTTTTTCGCGTTCCAAAACCTCCACCCGCTCGCCGTTCTTGACGGTTCCCACGTGGTTATAGACGGGAGCCACGCGATCGCGCAGGCCAGCCTCAGTTACCGATACATAATTGATTTCCAGCACCCGATGGCCGCGTCGATTGCAAGCGGAAACTCCGAGCAGCAAGACAGCAGCAAGCGCGAAGCGCATGGCGCGCCGATAAAGATGCAATCGAGAGGATGGTTTCACGATCTCTGCCAGATTCACATCAACAGGTTCATATCAGCCAGCTCACCTCAGCCAGCTCACATCAATCGGTTCACTTCACCTGGTTCGCTCCAGAAGCCGAGGTGAGCGTTAACTTTCTACTATAGCGCGGCGCGGCGGCAGTTTCTCTGCCAGGAAGTTTTGACGGCCTTGGGGAGAGCCAAAGGCGGCATCCTGACATCGCGCCGCCGCTTCGGTTACCATAAAAGCAGGCCGTGATGAAAAACATGTGCAAGAACCATTTCCTAATTCTCTCGCTAGTGGCGTTAGTACTCGCTGCCGGTTTGTGCGCGGCGGCGAATGAGCCGGTGAATCCGGCGTTGCGTCCGCCGAAGGGCGCGCAGGTGGCCATTGTGGTGTTCGAGGATCTGCAGTGCCCGCAATGCCGCCGCGTCTCGCCCATTCTTGAGCAGGCTTCAAAGACCTACAAGATTCCGCTGGTCCGTCACGACTTCCCGCTGCCCATGCACAACTGGTCTTACGATGCTGCCGTGATTGCACGCTACTTCGATGAAACCTCGAAAGAGCTGGGCAACGAATTTCGCGACTATATTTTCTCGAACCAGCTCGAAATCAACCCGCAGAACCTGCGCGGTTACGCCGAGAGGTTCGCCAGCGAACACAAAGTCGGGTTGCCTTTCGTAATCGATCCGCAAGGCAAGTTCGCCGCCGAAGTAAATGCCGACCGCGATGTGGGCAAGGCCATCAAGCTCGAACACACGCCCACAGTGTACGTGGTCAGCAACCGCCATCCCGAAAGACCTTATGTGGAGATGAAAGACGCCAGCCAACTCTACGCGCTGATTGATGCCATGATGAAAGAGTAGTTCTCAGTTCTCAGTTCTCGGTTCTCAGTTCTGAGCGGAAAGACTTGCTCAGTCTCCGAACCCGATGCCGATGGCGCGTGCGGTGCGGACAATCTCCCCGTTGGGATTTACTGACTTGAGATGGCCGATGGCGTGGGCCACGTCGACGGAAACGACTGATTCGCCGCGCAGGGCAACCATCATGCCGAAACCTCCGGCAGCGATCAGGTCGACAGCGGCCACGCCGAAACGCGTCGCCAGAATGCGATCGAAGGGCGAAGGCGTTCCACCGCGCTGAATGTGGCCCAGCACGCTGACGCGCACTTCTTTTTTCGAACCCAGGGCGATGGCGTTGCCGATCAGGTTGCCGATGGGGCTGGCGCGGCGGTTTTCCTTCAGCTCGGGCGGTATCTTCACGCCTTCCGCCACCACGACAATGGTGAAGTACTTGCCGGTTTTTTCGCGTTCGGCGATGTAGCGGCAGACGTGCCCGATGGTGAAGGGGATTTCCGGGATGAGGATGACGTGAGCGCCGCCAGCGATTCCCGCCTCAAGCGCGATCCAGCCGCAGTCGCGGCCCATCACTTCTACCACCATGACCCGATGGTGAGACTCGGCTGTAGTGTGTATCTTGTCGAGAGCGTCGGTGACGGTGTGCAGCGCCGTATCAAATCCGAAGGTGACCTCGGTGGCTGAAAGATCGTTGTCGATGGTCTTGGGAACACCGACGATCTTCAGTCCTTTCTGAAAAAGGTCGTAGCCGATCTTCTGCGATCCGTCGCCGCCGATGGTGATGATGGCATCGATGCCCAGCCTGGCTGCGTTCCCGACAATCTGACCGGAAATGTCGCGCGAGACTTCCTTGCCATTCTCGACAGTCTTGTAATGAAAGGGATCGCCGCGGTTGGTGGTGCCGAGAATGGTGCCGCCGCGGGGCAGGATTCCACTTACTTCCTTGAGCGTGAGTTCAAACGATTTCTCGGGGCTGATGAGGCCGTCGAAGCCATCGGGGATGCCGATGACCTTCCATCCGTACTTGATGATGGCGGCCTTGGTGGCGGCGCGAATGACGGCGTTGAGGCCGGGCGCGTCCCCGCCTCCGGTGTTGATGCCGATGCAGCGAATGTCTGACATAAAAGTTGGTTTGCTCGTTAGTTTTCAGCGGGAATTTGCCAGCCGCCCTTTCGATAATACTGAGACTTCGAGGGATGGCAAATTACCAGTGGACATTGAAAGATTTTGGCCGTGGTCACAGGACAAGATTGAGCTGGGCAGCGAGGGCGAACGCGCGGAAATCCTCATCTCGCGTGAGGAGGGCAATTCCACGGTCGACACAGGTCTGGGCGATCAGGGCATCGCCGAGGCGAGCTTTGCGGGATATCGACAATACTTTCGCCCGCAGCAGGCCGGCGCGCTGCCAGTAGCCCGGTTCGACCTCGATCATAGGAATCTCCGAAAGCGTTTCTGCGACTCCCGAGAAAAGCGCTGGATCGCTTAACAACTCAGTCAACACCACTGGGATCATCAATACCTGTCGATCTCCCAGCGCACGCTCCAGCAGTTGCGAATCCTGGCCGGCAGCGCCTTCGAGAAACGCGATCCACGTGCTGGTGTCGGCAGCGATCATGATTGGCAGCTGCGTGTTCAGTAATTAACGATCTTCTTTCAATTCCTCGAAGGTGCGACTGAAGCGGATGTTGCCGCGCAATTGCAGAAGGCGATCGTAGGCTTGCGAAGCCGCCAGCAGTTGCAGTCCGGTGCGGACGGTCTGGGTGATGCCGGTTCCGCTGGCCTTCTGCGCCCTCGCCAGAAGGTCGTCTGGGATTTCCACCGTGATCTTCCGCGCCGTTGCCATGATGCGAGCATTATACCATATTCGATACCAGCATTAAGTATGGTGTTTGGCGGGATCTGGGCCGCCGCTCCTGTGGATTTCTGCAGCGAAATAAATCTTCCGCGCACGTGCGGGAAGGAGATTGACCGGGCCGTTCTGTACCGAAATCATCGATACCCCCCTCCCCCCTGGGTCTAGTGGAATCATGACGCTAGCAGGAAATTCCCGGCAAAATACGCATGTCAAAGAACTTAGATACTAAAATCCGTGAAACAAAGGACTTAGGGGTGCGACGAGTCGGCCTTTGCCGACCGTCACGGCCTCGACCATGATCGCGCGATTTGATTGGGAGCACAAGGTCAGGTGTCACATACTGGCTGTGGAAAATTAAAGACAACGGGCGAGGTCCGAGTCGGTTGGGATGAGGCTAGCACCGGGAAATCCCTCAGCCGATTGACAATCCAAATCAGTCTAGCTTAAGCTAGCTCAAGTGAAAAAGAGTTCCATCTCGCCACCCGGGCAGATTGGCGCCTTTGAAGCCAAGAACTCTCTTGGGAGCCTGCTTGATCGGGTCGAGCGGGGCGAGGAGATCGTGATTACGCGGCACGGGAGGGCTGTTGCCCGGTTGGTCCCCAGTACTGCATTGCCCGATCAAAATCAGGTGCAGGCAGCGTTCGAGTCTCTGCGCCAACGCGCCCGACAGTTGGCGAGGGAGAATCCGGGGCGGCCTGCCTTCGACTGGGAAGAGATCAAGAAGCTGCGCGATGAGGGGCGGCGGTGAAAAGGCCGCCGATGATCTCGGCTGCGGGAGTCTGGTTGCGGGGGTCTGGTTGCGCTGGTCGGGAGCCGCGGGCATGAGCCTGGTTCTGGACAGTTCGGTGGCGCTCGCCTGGATCTATGCCGATGAAACAACCGACGCGGTTCTGCGTTTGTTCGACGACGTCAGGCTTGAGGGCGCATGGGTTCCGGGACTGTGGCGGTGGGAAATTGCGAACGTCCTGCAATTGAATGTCAGGCGCGGACGTCATGACGGAAATTTTCGCGATGGCGCGTTGGCCAGTCTTGCGATGCTTCCGGTGAAAGTGGATGCGGAAGCCGACCGGCAGGCCTGGAGTGCCACTCTGCATCTCGCCGAGCGCCATGGGCTTACGGTTTACGACGCCGCTTCCCTGGAGATTGCCTCTCGCCGGGAAATCGCGCTGGCTACTCTGGACCGGCAACTGCGGGCCGCGGCCGCGAGTGAGGGAGTTCAGCTGCTGGGTGCGTGAACGTAAGATGAGTTCCCCGCTTCTGGCAAGCGTTGGAGAGGAAAATCAAAGCTGTTCAGAAAGTCAAATTCCCCACCCCGTCGCAAAAAGCGCGACAGGGATAGGGCAACCGCATTTTGGAGAGGCTCTCGAGAAAGGATGGGCCCCCAGCCGTCACGGACCCACGACTATGTTGAGGGTGGCCGCGAGACCATTGGTGCCATAGCTCACAGTGACGGGATAGGTACCGGTTGATGTGCCGCTGTCGACTACGCACGTTTCGGGAGAAACGCTGTCGTTCGTGCACGAAATTGAGCCGTTCGCCGGGGTAGTCACCAACGTCCAGGTTGACGCGGTGGTAAGGTCATACGGGGTTCCGCCGGAAGTTCCCTGGGCGATAAACGTTTGTTGCAAGCCGTCCGCCGAGCTTACATTCCAGACCAGGGGACTGGTGGCGGTGGAGCAGCCAGTCGTGGCGCCGAAAGTGCCCTCACAAACTTGAAAGTCGCTAACATTACCGAGAAGAACGGTGAGAGTAGCGGTGGCGCTGACGCTTTCGGAACCTGCGGTAATCATAGACGTCCCGGCTGAGACGCCCTGAATCGAAACCGTGCCGCATGAGGTCCCGTTCGCGCACGCGCCAGTGATCAGCGCGACTGTCGGTGTGGCGCTTGACCACGACACACCACTGGTCAGATAGCTGCCGTTACCGTTGCTGTCAATGCCATAAGCCTGCAGGGTGACGGTCGACCCAACCTCAACCGACGGTGCAGAGGGATTCACGTTGAGCGAGGTCCAGGTTGGGTTGGTGAAAAAGCCAGTGCAGCTGACGGCCAGGGCCAGGGTTGCGAGCGCGGCGAAGGCGCCGATGAGGCGCAGTTTATGCTTCGTGGATGACATAAGGTGCTTGAGACTCCTGAACGTAGCCTTGCTTGAACCCAGCTTGCTTGAACCCAGCCGTGCTTCAACCTAGCCTTGCTCGAACCTAGCCTTGCTCAAAACCACCGGCGGTCGCGCGGAAGGCGCAGCCAGCGCTCTTCTGCTATCCCGCCTCTGCTTACTTAAGATACGACTTCCGCCCAACGGCGGTTGTAAAAAATTGTAGCAGAAGATACCGGGCTGGGCGCGGGGTTGTACCTCCGTGCTGGCGCGGCTGACGCTGCTCTTCGAATAGGAACGCACGGAGAGCCGGGCCTTGCGTAGAAAATGCCGCTACACCAGAGCCTCCATGGGGCTGCCTCGCGGACGGCCGAGGGCGGCCGTTCTCACATGATTCGGCTAAGGCTCCTTCCATGAAAAAATGGCCAGGGCTGGAAGCAGCCGCTGGCCATTCCGTTGACGCTTGGTTGTTACCGTCCCTTGTCGTGCTTCTGCTCCTCGGGAGGCTTCTTGTTGTTCTTGGGCGGTTTGGGCTGGTTAGCCGGCTTCGCCTTCGGGGCGTTCTCGGTGTGCGCGGGCGCAGCCGGGGGATGGGAGTCGCCCTTCATTGCGTTGTTCTGCATCGCGTCTCCCTTCATGGCGTTACCCTTCATCGCGTTGTCCCTGGATTCCGCCGGGGTAGCGCGTGCTTCCTTGGGCGACATGGCCGGGGCGTGATAGGGCGCTCCGGCAGCCTTGGCGGCGACTACGCCTTTCCCGCTGAACTCGCCGGGACGAGCCGTGGCGGCCACTGCGGGTGCGCCGTGATTATTCGAGGCGAACAAGGCCTTGTTCTGGCTGGCAGCGTGTTCCTGCTGAACCTGCGCGGCAACCGGAGGCTGATGCGGTTCGTGGGAATACGCTTCTTCCTGCGGAGTGGGTCGAGCCGCGATGCCACCTTCGCCGCCGTTAAAGGCGACGTGGGATTCGTTGTTCACGACGACCGTATTGTTGACGTAGACGTTGGTGATGTGGACCGTATCCACATGCATCACCGCGGTGTTGTAGAAGAAAGCTCCGCCGCGCCACTCGCCGCCGACGAAGCCGACGCCGCCGTAGCCGAAGCCGTAGTTAATGCCGCCGTAGAAGCCGATGTGCGGGCCCCAGTAGCCGGCGTTCCAGGCGTAGAGACCGTTGTTCCAGCCCCAGTAGCCCGGAGTCCAGAGCATGCCGATGGGTGCGACCACCCAGGTGCCGGGCACCCAGTAGTAGCCGCCGTCATCATCCCAGGCCCAGTAGCCGGGGGTCCAAAGGTAGCCGGGACCGGGAGCGATGGGCTGCTCGTAAACGGGCAGGGCGGGCGGACCGATGTGGACCGAGATGCCAATGCCGATTCCGATCTGCGCGGAAGATGGAGAAGATAGGGCTGCTGGAATAACCAGCAGCACAAGCCCCAAAGCTAGAAAGCGAACTGCACGGTGAAATCTCATCGTGTCATCCTTGGGCCCGGCGGGCTTGCCTGAAAAGCTTGCAGCGCGAAAGCCGGGCGAAATTGACGAAGTGGCGCTCGATTCAAGATCCTGCCCCAAAAAACTCTGGCTCCGGACATTCTCTCCTGAAACCAGCTTCTAAACCCGTGTTTTGGCCAGAGCACGTTCCTCCTGTGTAAACACCGTGCACAGGAAGATGTTGCTGCCGAGAAATTGTTTGGAATGAGTGCCTTGGGGCCGACCTGGTCGAGACCTAATTCGGTGCTGAATTCGTTGGCTTAATTTGTTCTTCGGGAGCGGGCGATGCGTTCGTCGATCGGCTTGCGGCCGGCGAATCCTTCTTCGGTGCCGTGCCAATGAGTGATGGAGTGTTCGCCCATCTTCCAGCAGAGCAGCACGATGCGGCCTTCGACGTCGCAGGGAAAATCAAGCAGTCCGATGTCGAGATCTTTGACCTGCACACCGATGGAATCGATTTCTGCAAGAGCGTCTTTCGCTCTTTGTTCAGCTTTGGCTCGCTCGGCCTTGCGCCGTGCCACGGCCACGACGTCGACGTGCGTGCCACCGTTCAGGAAGATGCGGTGATTGAGCGCCTGCATTTCTCCCTCGACCTCTTCCATCACCTTCTTGCCGTCGATGGCGGCGCGCAGCAGGGACTCGAGTATGGGCAACAGAGACTGGGCTTCGTCGAGGGTGAAGGTGCGGTCGGACATGGTGGATAGGTCTATTCTAACGCAATCGCGGGCGCGGCTGCAGGCATTAGTTGCTCACCGGCTTGATCATTTCAAGGTCGAGCGTGATGGCGATGTCGTCGCCGATCGCTCCTGGAAGGCTGGTGATTCCGAAATCGTTGCGGTTGATTTTGGTGGTCGCGGAAGCGCCCATGCGCAGCCGGTCTTTACCCATCGGATCGTTGATCGCCGGCGTGGGGCCGTCCACGTCGAGAACAACTTCTTTGGTGACGCCGTGAATGGTTAGATCGCCGGTGACCTTCAGCTTGCCCGCTCCGGCGGGTTCGACCTTCTTCGACTGGAAAGTGATAGTGGGATATTTCTGGGCGTCGAGGAATCTAGGGCTGCGGAGATCGTTGTCGCGCATTTCGACGCGAGTATCCACGGACGCAGACTCGATGGTGGCCTGGATCGAAGCCTTGCCGGGATTGGCGGCGTCGTAGTGCACTGTGCCGCTCACCTTGGTGAATGCGCCGCGAACGGTGGAGACGCCGAGGTGGCGCACAGAAAACTGCGCGGAGGAGTGCGGCGGGTCGAGTTGCCAGGTGTTTTTATCTTTATCCTGCGCGGCGGCGGATAGCGTGAGGAGCGACGCAACTGCGATAACCGATGTGAGTAATGGTCGAGACATGCGGCGGCTTTCTCCTTTGGATTTGCGGGAGTCGTTATTTTAACGCATGCGAGTACGCATCAGTGCGTCCTGCCGTTTGAGGGGTCCGGCGACGTGGCTGTGTTCAGGTCTACGTGGAGTTGCTGCGCGGCAGCGATTCCGGGCGGATAGCAGTTGCCGTCGCGGCTGTAGTTGGAGCACTGTGCGGAGACATCTTTGCGCTGCGGGGACTGGGCGAATTGCCAGACTTCGGCGAAAGGAACGCCGCTCTGGGCGGGGCTTGGCGGGGGAGCGGAGAAGCTGCAGCCGGGCGCGGGCGGGCAGGCGTCGTTGATGGCCCAGTAGCTGATCTGGCGTTCGCCAGCGTTTTTGCGAATGTCTTCGGCGGTGACTACGTTGTCGTCATCTCTTGCCGGGATGCCGGAGCAGTAGATGCCGGCGCGGAATCCGGCGGCGGTGACGGAGTCGACCCAGGCGTAGATGTAGGCTTTCTGCTCGGGCAGCATTCGTCCGCCCTGCTCCTGGTCGAGGAAGATGACGGTTTGCGCGGGGAAGCCTTCGCGGCGCGCGGTTGCAGCGGCGGCTTGCGCGTCGGAGTTGCCTAGCTTCGTTGCTCGGGCGATGGATTTCAGTTCGGCGTAGAGGCGTCCGTTGAAGAGGACGAGGAATCCGAAGCCGGCGGATTCGACGGCGGCGCGGCGGCCGGTCCAGGTGTTGGTTCTTTCGCCGGGCGGATTGTTTAGCCAGTAGCCGGTGTAGGAGAAAGTTTCGTGCAGGGGTTTCAGGTAGGCGTCGCCGGGGTAGGTGTTGCGGTCGAAGCCGAGGTAGGAAGATTGCGCGGCCAACGACGCGGAAGAAACAGCGACGGCGAAAGCGAGGAACGGGATTCTCACGTGCTTCATCTTAGACGAGCGAGCCTCAGCGGCTGAAGCCGGTTCCACCAACGCAGCATAATCGGCACGAGTGAACTCGTGCCCTTCCCGGTTTACTTCTCCCGTGTTTTCGACAATCTCGGCGGATCCTCCTGTTGATGGCTCACGGCTAACGCTATCCCCCGATGTGGACCATCGTTCTCGATGCTGGCACAAAATCAGGCTCGCCGATGTGATGGCGTTCTTCTTTTTTCTGCACGACTCCGCGGATGAAGTCTGCTAGCTCTTCGTCGCTGGCACCGCGCTGCATTTGGGCGTGGAGGTCGTGGTCCCACACGGAGAACAGGCAGGTGCGGATTTTGCCGTCGCTGGTGATGCGGATGCGGCTGCAGTGTCCGCAGAAGGGATGCGAGACGGGGGCGATGATGCCGATTTCGCCGACGCCGTCGTCGAAGCGGTAGCGGCGCGCGGTTTCCGAGCGCGCGTGCGGGATTTCGACCAGCGGGCGGTACTCGGCCATGCGGGCCAGGATTTCGTCGAGCGTGACCACCGTTGCGGGCGCCCAGCTGCGGTCTTCTTCGAGCGGCATGAATTCGATGAAGCGCACGGTGACGCCCTCTTCGCGCGCGAACATGCCGAAGGGGATGATCTGGTCTTCGTTGAAGCCGCGCATGAGCACGCAGTTCACTTTCAGCGGCCACAAGCCGGCGCGGCGGGCGGAGCGAATGCCGGCCAGCACGTGGTCGTACCCGTTGGGCACGCGTGTGATTCGGGCGAAGCGGTCGGGATCGACGGCGTCCATGGAAACGGTGACGCGGGTGAGGCCGGCGTTCTTGAGCGGCTGGGCTAGATCGGCGAGAAGATGGCCGTTGGTTGTAAGCGCGATGTCGAGTGGCTCTTTGTCGCTGCCGTTCTGATTGGGTGCCCGAAGTTGCGCGAGATCACGAACGAAATCGACAACGCCTTTGCGCAGGAGCGGCTCGCCGCCGGTGAGGCGAACCTTGGTGACGCCCATCCCGACCAGCACGCGCGCCATGCGCAGGTAATCTGCGAAAGGCAGGTCACCGTAGAGCGCACCTTCGTTTCCAGTGCGGCAATAGACACACTTATAGTTGCAGCGGTCGGTGATGGAGATCCGCAGGTCGGTGATGGGACGGCCGAATTTGTCGGTGAGGCGCATGATCGGCTGGACACATTATAGGCTGCGGGAGGGGGAATGGCCTTTCGGTGACTAGCGCGTCCCGGGCGCCTTTTCGATCGCCGCTTCCGCCAGCGCGGCCATGATCTTGTATCCGGCCGCATTGGGGTGAAGTCCGTCCTCGGCAAGGTCGCGTTTGAGCAATCCGCTCTGGTCGACCATGGCGCTGAAGTAGTCAAGGTAAAGGCAGACGGAATGCGTAGCAACGTAGTTTTTCAGCCAGAGATTCAGCGCGAGGATTTTCTCCGGCGAGCGCTGGGCAAACATATTCTGCGATCGCGGCGTGTAGTTGTGCACGGGCAGCACCGAGGAAAAGATGACGAAAATGTTGTTGGCCCGGGCGAGGTCGGCGAAAGACGCGTAGTCCGCTTCGATATCTTCAAGGCGCATGGGGCCGGTGTTGCCGGCAATGTCGTTGGTTCCGGCGAGAATGACAACCACCTTGGGATGAAGATCGATCACGTCCTGGCGGAAGCGGACGAGCATTTGCGGCGTGGTCTGGCCTCCAATACCGCGGTTGAGGTAGGGCTTGCCGGGAAAATATTCATCGAGATGCCACAGGTCGGTGATGGAATCGCCGAAGAAGACGACGCGGCTCTCGCCCGACGCGGGCGGCGTGAGGGCGGCGTTGGCGGCGCGGTAGCGGCCGAGTTCGCCGAAATCGTCGCGCAGCGTGGCTGCCTTGGAGTCGCGGTATTTCTGCAGAGCCTGGTCCGGGGTGAGGGTTGGAGCCGGCTGCTGGGCTCGGGCTGAAACGGAGAGCAAGAGAACTAGCGTGAGAGTTGGGAAGTGTGGAAATAATTTCATGTGGTTGTCCTTAACGTAACAGCAACCGCGGAAAAACATTACGGTCTGCCGGCCGCGCGCTCGATCGCCTTCTGCGCGAGGGGAGCCATGACTTTGTATCCCGAAGCATTCGGATGCAGTCCCTCGTCGGACAGATTGCGCCTCAGCATGCCCTTGTCATCGACGACGGCTGAGAAGTAGTCGAGATAGACGAATCCGTTCTTCGCGCAGTAATCCTTAAGCCAGGTGTTGAGCGCGAGGATTCTTTCGCGCGGACGCAGGGCAAAGGACTCCTTCGCATCGTCAGTGTAGTTGTTCACTGGGAGCAGCGAGGCTAAGACTACGCGAATGTGGTGCAGGCGCGCCAACTCCGTGATGGAGGCGTAGTTGGCTTCGATATCCTCGTTGCGCGTGGGCCCGGTGACGGCGGCAACGTCGTTGGTGCCCGCGAGCACGACCAGCACTCTGGGATGCAAATCGATCACATCCTGGCGGAAGCGGACCAGCATCTGAGGCGTGGTCTGCCCGTCGATGCCGCGGTTGATGTAAGGCTTGCCGGGAAAATAGTCTTCCAGCTTCCAATAGTCGGTGATGGAGTCGCCGAGGAAGACGACTCGATTCTCGCTGGGCGCGGGAGGCTTGAGCTTGGCATCGGCCTGACGATAGCGTTTGAGTTCTCCGAAGTCATCGGTGTAGATGGCGATGCGCGAGGCTCGGTATTGGTCGAGATCGGGAGAGCCGGTGGTGGAGATGGTGGGTTGCTGGGCCAAGGCTGGGAGAGCACCGAGAGAACAGAAAACTACGACTGCAAGGGCTACCAAGCGGTATCGCATGGCGAAAATGCTAACACGGCGTTTGTCGGCGCCGAGGAAGAATGCCTCCCTCGCATGGACATTGCCGCTTCCGACACCTCGCTGCGCTTGGCTGAACGGGCGAGGCGCCCGTTCCCACATAACCCACCCTTCCGCTCCCACGCGGAACCTTCCTTACGTTAGACTGTCAGGTTCTCGGGAGACATCCTTCATATGAACTGGCCGGGGCGAGTCGTGCTGCTGATCGCCATCTTTGTTTCCGTGTTTCTGTTCTCGCGGAAGTTTGGGGCGGCGCTGCGCATCATCCTGGCAGCGAAGCGCGACCCCGATTTCCGCCTGCGGCCGATTGGTCCGCGCATCCGCAAAGTGCTTTGGGAAGTTGGCGCGCAGGGATTGGTCATCGCGCAAAGACCGCTGCCCGGTCTGGCGCACGCTTTTGTGTTCTGGGGCTTTTGCGTCTTTGCGCTGGTAACGCTCAATCACTTTGCCGTGGGGCTTGGTCATCCGTTTCTCTCGCGCAGCGGTTTCTGGGGGAGTCTTTATTTCTTCACCGCCGGGTTGTTTGCGATCGCGGTGGCGATTTCGATTGCGGGGCTGGCGTTTCGCCGGTTCGTGATCCGTCCGAAATGGCTAGAACCGCTGTCGCCGGAGTCAGGGCTGATTGCGTTCCTGATTTTCGCCCTGATGGCCACTTATCTGGCCAGCTTTTGGGTGCCGGAGGGTAGCGCTGCAGGCTGGGCGCTGTGGTGGGCGCACACCGCGGTGTTGCTCGTATTTCTGCCGCTGATTCCGAGCACCAAGCATATGCACCTGGTGCTGAGTCCGCTGACGATTTTTCTGGAGCGTCCGGGGTTCAGCCAGATTCCGCCGCTGGTGGGCGATGAAGATTTCGGCCTGGTGGCCGGCAAGGATCTCACGCAAATCGATGCGCTGCAGGCCTACTCGTGCGTGGAGTGCGGACGCTGCACCGAGCATTGTCCGGCCAACAACACCGGCAAGATTTTGAACCCCAAGGAAATCATTCTCGGAACGCGGCAGTATCTGAACGAATTCGGACCGAAGAGCGAAGAGTTGTTGCTGGGAAAACATCTTTCCACCGAGGCTGTTTTCGAATGCACTACGTGCGGTGCGTGTGAATTCCAGTGTCCGGTAGGGATTCAGCATTTGCCGATCATCGTGGGGCTGCGACGGGGCGCGGTGAATACCGGCAAATGGGAGAACAGCCACGGCAGCGAATTGTTTGTCACCCTGGAGCGGCAGGGGAACGCGCTGGGATTTCCACCGTCAGACCGGGAGAAATTCATCGAGAAGAATGGCCTGCCCTATTTCGACGGCTCGCAGGAATACTGCCTGTGGATGGGCTGCCTGGGATCGTTCGATCCGAATGGACGGAAAATTCTGCTGGCGCTGGTGGAGGTGCTGAATCATTTGGGAATCAGCTTCGGCGTTCTGCGGCAGGAAAAGTGCAGTGGCGATCCGGTGCGGCGACTGGGCAACGACTACCTGTTCGGCGAGTTGGCGCAGGGAAATCTGGAGCAGATTCGCGAAGGCGGAGTAAAGAAAATGGTTTCGATCTGTCCCCATTGCGTGCGCACCATGGGGGTGGACTGGAAAGAGCACGGCGGCAATGTAGAGATCGAGCACCACAGCGAGCTGCTCGCCCGTTTCCAGGACAAGCTGCCGCTCGGTAGCGAGGAGCAGAAGAGCATGGTGTTTCACGACGCGTGTTATCTGGGAAGATATCGCGGCGTGTATGACGAACCGCGCGAGGTGATTGCCAGGTATGGGCAAGTCGTGGATCCGCCACGGGCGCGTGAACGCGGTTTCTGCTGCGGAGGCGGCGGCGGATTGATGTTCCTGGGCGAAGAGACTGGCAAGCGTGTCAATCTGGAGCGGGCCCAGGAGTTGGTCGCGACGGGGGCAAGCGTGGTGGCGGCGGCGTGTCCGTTCTGCAATTCGATGCTGCGTGATGGATTGGCGGCGGCTACGGCCACGCCTCCGGAGTTGCTCGACGTGGCGCAGATCGCCGCGGCGGCGATTGGAAAACGGCGGAGCGATGAGGCGTGACCTTGCTGCGGGATGCTTGCTCAGCGAAGTGGGTCGGGCACCGCAAATTGCTTGCAGATTCGAATTGCCGTGGGATTCTTAACTTCGCGATGTCGGGGAACCGTACTCGTGCGCAGAGCTGCAGGATTGTAGTAGACGCTGTGGTTGGCGCCTTCGCGAATCAGCACACAACCATGGGATTCCAGGTGCCGAATCAGATCAATGCGCTTCACGAATCACGCCACGGGAACTGTGATCTTTTCGCGGGCCACTTTTTTCCCGCGATGAGACTTGCTGGCTAGCTCGCGGTTTGCCTCGAGTAAGAGCTCGATTGCGTCCCGGAGATTTTCACGCGCTTCTTCGAGCGTGTCACCTTCTGAAATCGCGCCTGGCAGTTCCTCCGTGTAAGCAATGTAACCGCCGCCTTCTGACTCCGGGACTTCCTCGTAAACCGCACTGAGAGTGAGATTCATAGGACTATTTTAGCGGGGAATTCGGATATTTCACGCTTATTCTGGCGATGGTCTAGCTTCCCGCTTTTGCCTTCTTCACTTCTTCGATCAGCGGCGGAACGATGTCGAACAGATTCGCGACTACGGCGTAGTCGGCGATTTCGAAGATCGGTGCTTCCGAATCTTTGTTTACGGCTATGATGGCGCGGGCGCCTTTCATGCCGACGATGTGCTGGATAGCGCCGCTGATGCCGAGCGCGAGGTAAAGTTTTGGCGCGACCGTTTGGCCTGAGGAGCCGACCTGCCGATCCATGGGCAGCCATCCGGAATCGCAGATGGGGCGGGAAGCGGCGATTTCGCCGCCCAGGGCGTCGGCAAGCTGCTTGGCCATTTCGATGTTTTTCTGTTCCTTGATACCGCGGCCGACCGAGACGATGATTTCGGCTTGGGTGAGGTCGATGGCCTGTTTTACTTCTTTGAAAACTTCCTGCGGCTTGGTGCGGACGACTCCGTCGGCAATGTCAACGCTCACGGTTTCTACCGGCGCTCCGCTTGCGGCGGCTTCGGCTTGGTCTCCGCGGAACGCTCCGTTCTGAAATGTGACGAACCACGGAGCGTCGGAAGTGAAGCTGACGTCGGCAGTGAACTTGCCCTGGAACATCTGGCGGGTGAAAACGAGTTTCCCGTTTTCATGCTTAACGCCGATGCAGTCGCTGATTACGGTGCGTCCCATGGCAGTGGCTAGTTTGGGCACGAAGTCGCGCACCTGGTAGGTGTGCGGCATGAGCACGAGTTTCGGCTGCCTGGTCGTGAGGAACTGCTTCAGTCCGGCGGCAAATGCGTCTGGTGTGTAGGGCTCGAACTTCGGGGATTCGAGGGCATAGACTTTCGCAACTTTCTTGGCGGCGACTTCGGAAGCCAAGGCCGACGCTTTGCTTCCCACGACGGCGGCTTCGAGAGTCCAGCCCGTGGCAGCGGCTATGGCCTGGGCGGCGGTGATCGTCTCCCAGGAGACGCGGTTGAGTTTGCCTTCGCGTTGTTCGGCGATTACTAAGATCGTATCGGGCATAAGATGCAGCTTCTAGCTTCTAGCTCCTAGCTAACCGAAAAGCCGGCGGCACGCCGGCGCTACAACACGCGTAGTTCGTTGCGCAGTTTGTCGACCAGCTTTTTCGCGATTTCGGCTGGCGTGCCTTCTATGTGTTCGGTCTTTTTCGTTTTCTGCGGTATGTAGAGGCGTTCGATTTTCTGCAGGTTCTCGCCGATCGCTGACTGCACTTCTGCCAGCGCCACCTTGCGGATGGGCTTATTCTTGGCCTGTTTGATGCCGATCAGCGTGGCGTAGCGCAGCTTATTGATGCCGGATTGAATCGTGAGCACTGCGGGCAGCGGCATGTCGACGAACTGGAAGAATCCAGCTTCGAGTTCGCGCTTCACTTTGATGCCACTGTCGGTTTTTTCAATCTGCATGATGATGGTGGCGTGCGGCCAGCCCAGCAATTCAGCCAGGATTACGCCGGTTTGCGCGTAGCCGTAGTCGTCGGATTGCAGGCCGGTGAAAATGATGTCGAACTTTTCGTCTTTGATCGCGGCCGCGAAAGCCTTGGCGGTGTTGAAGGCATCGAGGCCGACGAAGGCATTGTCTTCGAGGTGGATGGCGCGGTCGGCGCCCTTGGCCAGGGCTTCGCGCAGCACTTGCTGCGAGCGGGCCGGGCCGGAAGTGATGACCACGACTTCTCCGCCGTGCTTTTCTTTCTGGCGCAGCGATTCCTCGAGCGCGAACGCGTCGGGCTCGTTCACCTCGTAGGAAACGTCGTCGCGGATCCACGCGGCGGTTTCGTTGAGTTTGAGCGGTGCGTCTTTCTGCGGCACCTGCTTCATGCAAACCAGGATTTTCAAACATGACTCCTGACTCCTGCCGCATCGGGAGCGACAGGAAAACCATTCAGTATAAATCAGTGGTTGGCGATTGGCACTTTAGCGCTGGAACGGATAGTGGGCTACTTTGAATTTGTCGGCCATTTGGCGAAAGCAAGGTAATAAAGCGACAACCAACCAACAAAGGGGATCATCATCAAGAGGGACAGCCAAGGGCTGAAGCCTGCCTTCTTGAAAATTTGCCAAAATGGAAGGAGTACCACTAAGCCAACAACCATGAGCAATAACAAGTGCCACGGCTGAAACATGCCTTCAAGCATTACGCAACTCCTTCCGCCCTCGGTTGTTCCTAGGCTTCCCGAGGGCAACTAAATCTTCCTCGCTCCACAGGCAACACGTCGCGTCAGCGGTGATCGCAACCGGATCAAAATTTAAGCTCGCCCACTACCCTGGAACGGGATTCAGCCAAACTATTCCGTGAAGACGACCGACTGCACGCCCGAGATCTCGAAGCGTTTGCGGCAGCGCAGGTTCTTGCAGGCCATCAGATCGTCTTTGCGCAGCATGTAGGAGCGGGCCTTGGCGAAGCGGGCGCGGTCGCGTTCGTCGGCGCGTCCGGCAAGCTGGCGCTTCTTGGTGCGCACCACCCAGGTGACTTCGTATTCGGCGGGCTGATGGCAATGCGGACAGTTCAGGGTTGCCATCTTCTTTTGAGTGCTCTCGTCAAAAAAATCACGTTCTTCCATGAAACACGATTATTGCATGTTCGCGGGGGTACAGGCTATGGCAACATGAAGGTCAGGGTTCGCAGCAGAATGGCGCGCAAGAAAAAGGTAAAGCGATTTCGCGCGGTGCAAGCCGTGAAGGAGTTGGCACGGGAGCGCATGGGCGCGCCTCCGGCCGAGAAGATAGTTCCCCACAAAAACAAGAAGCAGGAAAAGCACAAGCCGACGCTGGGGAAGCTGCTCGAAGAGAGTGATTAAGTGTGTGTTATTCGAAGGTCGCGGTCACGGTGGTATCAACATTCAGCACGACGTCGCACGTGGTGGCAGTAGACCCGCCGTTGCAATTCGTCCAGCTGACGGAAGTCTGCCCCGGGCCCAGCGTAGCGGTCAGCCCAATCGCGCTGCCGAGAGCGTAGTCGGCGGAGCAGGTGCCGGGGCAGTTGATGGCGCCTGTAGAATCGACTACCGATCCTCCTGAGTTCGTCAGATCCACGGTCAAAATAGCCTGGTTGCAGGCTGCAGTGCCTGCGCCTCCTCCGGTCAGAAACGCAGAACCGGTGACCTGGTTTGGGCTGTCGTAATAGTTCGCGTACAGATTTCCGCTGCCGCAGATGCTGACCGCGGTCACAAGGCTCGTGTCGGTAATCGTAACCAAGTTTTGCGAATCGACAGACCACGTTACAAGATCGGTAATGTTCTTGGTCTGGGGTGGATGCTCATACGTACCCATCGCTTGAAAGACGATGCTCGACCCGATGGAATTGAACGTGGCGCCGGGAGGGACCACCTGAATCGACACCAGATGCTGATTGAAGCCACAACTGGAAAGGCTCAGGAAGAATGTCGCGACGGCGATGAGGGCGATGATGCTGAACCACTTCCGGTTCATCCACTACTCCTAGGGAAAAGCGACTCGGGTCGAATGCTCAAGCAGCGCGGCAATGCGGTCAATCTATTAAAAAACCCATCAAAAAGCAATCGTTATGCGAGCAAGTGAGCACCGTCGGTCACCCCTTCACCGCCTCGGCAACCACCTTGGCGAAATTGCGAATATCCTCTTCGGTGGTGTCGAAGGAGCACATCCAGCGCACGATCGACTCCTCCTCGATCCATATATAGAAAAAGTAATGCTGCTTAATTTTTTCGATGGCGTGGCGAGGGATCTGGGCGAAAACGCCATTGGCCTCAACTTTCCACACTACTTTAACGCCCGGAATTCGGCTGACTTCCTTTTCCAGCAGACGAGCCATGCGGTTGGCATGTTCGGCGCTGCGCCGCCAGAGGTCGTTGGTCAGAAGAGCCTCGAATTGCGCGGCGATAAAGCGCATCTTTGAGGCGAGTTGCATGTTCTGCTTGCGCAAATAGAGGAAGTCGCGGCTGAGTTCGGGATGGAAGAACACCACCGCTTCGCCGCCTAGGATTCCATTCTTGGTGCCGCCGAAAGAGAGCACATCTACGCCTAGATCGCGCGTAGCCTGGCGCAGCGTTTGACCGAGCGACGCGGCGGCGTTCGCGATGCGCGCGCCGTCCACGTGCAGGAACATGTCGCGCTCGTGGGCAAAGCGGGCTAGGGTTTGTATCTCCTCTGGTTGGTAAACCGTGCCCATCTCGGTGCATTGCGTAATCGAGATGACGCGAGGCTGCGAGTGGTGTTGATCGCCAATGCCATGGTAGGCGTGGCGAACGGATGCCAGCGTGATCTTGCCATCCTCATGGGGCAGTGGAATCAGCTTGCAGCCGGTGTGCTTCTCGGGCGCACCACATTCGTCGCAGTAGATGTGGGCGTAATCGCTGCACAGGATCGACTGAAAAGACCGGGTCAGGGCCTGCAGACTGAGAACATTCGCTCCGGTGCCGTTGAAGGTGAAGAAAACTGCGATCCCGGGTCCAAAGTGTTCCTCAAACCTCTTGATTGCAGAGCGGGTGTAGGGGTCGTCTCCGTAGGCGACTACGTGGCCCTGGTTGGCGCGGGCAATGGCTTCGAGAATCTCGGGATGGACACCGGCGTTATTGTCGCTGGCAAAGCTGCGGGCAGGCTGGGCGGGAGTGGTCTCCATAGCGCAACAATGTAGCAGAGTGAGACGATCTTAATGTTGAGGACGTTAAACCTCGGTGGGGGGCGGTTTGGCGTACGCGCTGGGCCGGTTAAGCGGGAGATCCTTCGCTACGCCTGAAAAACGGCTCCGCTCAGGATGACAATCGTGGCGTAATAGTCAAACTCCACCACTACGTAACCTTCTCAAATCTGGGTGTTCCCTATTTCTTCACCGGCTGGCAGAGATTATTTTGCGTCCGGATGAGCCCCAGCGGAATCTTGTAATGAACACCTAACACTGGGGCTGTGTCCGCGTCTAATCAGGGATTGGGAGCTGCCACGCCCCTCGGAGCTTCGAATTAGGTTCTAGTATTCTTCATCAAGGATTAGCGAGTAAACGGGAAACTCATGTCTAACAGAATTCGTGGTTACCTGGCCAAAAGCCCTCTGCTGATCGCCGTCCTGGCCAGCGGATTGACGCTGGCCTGCTCGGGCAACGCGGCGCAAAATGCTCATGCCAATGGGCCGGCTGGAATGCCGGTGAAGGTGCAAGAAGCGCGAGCGACTCCGGTTGACGATGCCACTGAGTATGTGGCGACGCTGAAGTCGCGGGATTCCGCCGTCATTATGCCGCAGGTGGAAGGTCAGGTCACCAAGATCAACGTGCATTCCGGCGAGGCGGTCGAGGCGGGTGCGCCGCTGATGGAAATTGATCCTCTCAAGCAGCAGGCCACGGTCAAGAGCCAGGAAAGCACCCGAGCGGCACAACAGGCGAACTTGAACTGGACGAAGCAGCAGTATGAGCGCGCGCAGGGACTGTATTCGGCCGGAGTGGTGAGCAGGCAGGACCTCGATCAAGCGAAATCCGCGATGGATGCGGCACAGGCTCAGATGGAATCGCTGGATGCGCAGGTAAGCGAACAGCAGGTTCAACTGCATTACTACAGAGTGGTGGCGCCCTGGAGCGGAATTGTGGGAGACATTCCGGTGCGCGTGGGCGACCGGGTTGCGGTGACGACGCAACTCATGACCGTGGACAAGCCCGGGACTCTCGAAGTCTATGTATACGTTCCCATTGAACATTCCTCACAACTAAGGATGAACCTGCCGGTTCAGGTGTTGAACGGCGAGGGCAAGGTGGTGGCAGACAGCCGTATCGACTTCATCTCGCCGGAGGTGGATAACACGACCCAAACGGTGCTGGTGAAGGCGCGCATTGCCAACAGCAACGACGCGCTGCGGCAGTCGCAATTCATCCGGGCGCGCATTGTGTGGGGAACCCATCAGAACCCGCAGGTTCCCATCCTGGCCGTGTCGCGCCTGGGGGGCCAGTACTTTGCCTTCGTGGCAGAGCCCCAGAAGGGCGGTTCGTACGTGGCGCGGCAAAAGCCATTGAAGATTGGGCAGACCGTGGGAAACGATTATGAAGTGCAGGATGGCCTCAAGCCCGGTGACAAAGTAATCGTCTCCGGAACCCAGTTTCTTCTGGATGGGGTGCCGGTGATTCCGCAAAGCTGAAAGGCAGGATTCGGCTTTGGGGCTCCGGTCTTCAGCTCTTAAGTCGTGGTTCTTCACACAACCAAGCAGCTTAGAAGCAGTTGAGCCGAAGCCCGAGGGCTGAAGGCTGAAAGCCTATCTTCTATGTTTGTTGAATTCTTTATCCGGCGTCCGGTGTTTGCCACGGTTTGCGCGCTGCTGATTGTTCTGGCCGGCGCAGCCGTGATTCCTACGCTGCCGATTTCACAATTTCCCAACCTGGCGCCGCCGCAAGTCGGCGTCACCAGCTTCTACACGGGCGCGAGCGCGCAAACCGTCGAGAGCGCCGTCACCATTCCGCTGGAGCAGCAGATCAACGGCGCCGAGGGGATGAAGTACATCACATCGACCAGCGGCAATGATGGATCGAGCACCATCACGGCCACGTTCGATCTGACCCGCGATCCGGATCTGGCAACCGTCGACATCCAGAACCGCGTCAACACGGCGCAGGGACGCCTGCCCGCTGCCGTAAAAAACATCGGAATCACGACCGCAAAGACTTCGCAGAACTTCGTCTTCGGCGCCGCCGTTCTTGCCGACAATAACGTTTACTCCACGCTGTTTGTAAGCAACTACCTCGACGTCTACGTCAAGGACTCGCTCAAGCGGATTCCGGGCGTCGCCGACGTGATCATTTTCGGTGAGCGCAAGTATTCCATGCGGCTCTGGCTTGACCCTGGCCGTTTGGCCGGCCGCGGGCTGACCGCCCCGGATGTGGTCAGCGCCTTGTCGGAGCAGAACGTAGAAATTGCGGCCGGGCAGGTAGGCCAGCAACCCGCCCCGGTGGGACAGCAGTACCAGATCAGCGTGCGCGCCGTGGGGCGGCTCAGCGAGCCCGAGCAGTTCGAAAACATCATTCTAAAGACCAACACGGATGGCACCCTGGTCCGCCTGAAGGATGTGGGCCGGGCTGAGCTGGGTGCGGAAGATTACGGCACGGACCTGCAATTTAACGGGCAGGACGCAGTCGGCCTTGCGGTTACGCAGCTTTCCACCGCGAACGCGCTTGACGTTCACAAGCGCGCGCTCGCGGAACTGGAACGGCTCTCGAAGAAGTTTCCCCCGGGAATGCGCTACCAGGTGGCCTTCGATACCACAGACGCAGTCAGCGAATCCATCCGCGACGTGGTCTACACAGTAGGTTCGGCCATTCTGCTGGTTATCCTCGTGATCTTCCTCTTTCTCGGCGACTGGAGAACGACGATGATTCACTTTATCGCCACTCCGGTTTCGCTCATCGGCACCTTCATCTTTGTGAAGTTGCTGGGTTTCTCCATCAACACGCTGACGTTGTTCGGTATCACGCTCGCCACCGGCCTGGTCGTCGACGACGCGATCGTCGTAATTGAAAATATAGAGCGCCATATCGCCGAAGGCGAACACGACTCCCACAAAGCGGCGGCCGCCGCCACGGCCGAGATTACCAGTGCCGTGGTCGCCACCTCGCTGGTGCTGGTCGCCGTCTTTGTGCCCGTTGCGTTCTTTCCCGGGACCACCGGCATCCTGTTTCGCCAGTTCGCGCTGACGATTGCATTTTCCATTGCCATTTCCGCCTTCAACGCGCTCACGCTGGCTCCCGTGCTGGCGGCAATTTTTCTGAGCGGCTCCCACCATCAAAAGTGGTGGTGGCTGCAAAAATTCGATGACGGCATCGTCGCCTTAACCCGTGGCTACCGCAGCCTGCTGGGTTACTTGCTGAAATACAAGGTAGCGATGATGGTGTTGTTTTTTGCCGGCCTGGGACTCACTTATTTTGTCTTCACCCGCGTCCCCACCGGATTCGTTCCGGATGAAGACCAGGGATATTTCATCATCGTCATGCAGGCGCCGTCGGGAGCCTCGTTGGAATATACGAAAGCGATCGGGAAACAAGTGGCGCACATGCTGAGCGACGTCTCGGAAGCGGAAGGAACGTTTTCGATCGCCGGCTTCGGCTTTTCCGGCAGTACGTCGAACCAGGGACTCATCTTCGTCCCCTTAAAGCCCTATTCGCAGCGCAAGGGCGAGCAGCACACCGCTACGGCGATTGTGAACCGCGTTCGCCCGAGACTGTTTGGGATTTCTGGAGCGATTGTGTTTGCCACGCTTCCTCCCGCAATCCAGGGGTTGGGACAGTTCGGCGGCTTCCAGTTCGTAGTGCAGGACCAGGCGGCGCATACACTCGAGGAACTCTCAGCTGTTACGCACGACATTATCCGGCAGGCTGGGGCACGCAAGGATCTGGTCAGACTTTACACTTCTTATACCGCGAATGATCCGCAATATCTGGTGACCATTGACCGCGAGAAAGCCAAGAGCCTGCACGTGCCCCTGTCGCAGATCACCGACACGCTCGGCATCTACATGGGTTCCTCTTACGTCAATGACTTTGATTTCAATAACCGCTCCTACCGTGTCTATGTGCAGGCAGACAAACAGTTCCGGGCGCGGGCGCAAGACATGAACCAGTTCTACGTGCGCTCCGATGGCGGCGCGATGGTCCCACTGGACAACCTGATCAGCATTGCGCAGACCACAAACCCACAAGTGATCAGCCATTACAACCTGTTCCGCTCAGCGGAAATTGACGGCTCGGCCGCACCCGGGTTCAGTTCCGGGCAGGCGATTGCCGCCATGGATGAATTGGCCAAGAAGATGCCGCAGGGCTTCAGCTACAGCTGGACCGGGCTGTCGCTCGAAGAACTGCAGTCAGGCGGCACCACGCTGATTCTTTTCGGTTTGGGGACGGTGGTCGTGTATCTGACGCTCTCGGCGCAATATGAAAGCTTCGTGCTGCCTTTCATCGTATTGCTGGCCGTTCCCATGGCTCTGCTGGGCGCTTTGGGAGCGCAGTGGATGCGCAGCTTGCAAAATGATGTCTTCTGCCAGGTAGGACTGGTGATGCTGGTCGGACTTTCCAGCAAGAACGCGATTCTGATCGTGGAGTTCGCCGAACAACTTCGCGAACGCGGGGTCCCGCTGGTGGAATCAGCAATACAAGCGGCGACGATCCGTTTGCGGCCGATCCTGATGACTTCACTGGCCTTCATCCTGGGAGTCGTGCCCCTGGTCGTCGCTACTGGAGCGGGCGAAAATGGGCGTCACTCCGTGGGCACAACCGTATTCGGCGGCATGATCATGTCGACCATTCTTAATCTTTTCTTCATCCCCGTGCTGTATCTGATTATCGAAGGCTGGCGGGAACACGGGAAAACGCCGAAAAGAGCTTAGTCGCGGCCCTTGCTCTTCAACGCCTGTCCTGCTGGCTCTTCTTGTAATTTCTTTCGGCGCCCCTTGCGCCGCATCCTGGCCATCCATTCGCGGGAATACATCGTGCCGCGGCACTTGGTCGATCCACAGTGGCAGGGCGCGGGCGCTTCATCATCATAGAGGTTGTAATCCCAAAGCAGCTCTTCGCCGGCAGTGATGTCGCGCAGCGCAAAGATCCATGCGCGGCCCTTGATTTCATCGATTTCACAGTTGGGATCGCAGGAATGATTCAGGTAAGCGCCCAGCCCCTCGCCATCGATAATCGTCTTGCCATCTTCCAGACCATAAAGGTAGGTGCGGGGCGCGCCGTCGTACAACCGGTCTGCCTCCGCCGGAGTGATGCGCGGACCTGCATATTCAACGATGCGCGCGCCTTTGCGGACGGGCGAGGTGGTGAAGACGCCAACCGAATGAATGCGTGAGGGACGGACAACCAAGGCCATACTACTAATTTCGCATGCTGCGCGGTTTGAAGGAAACCGAAAAGATATTTGGTAGTGGTGCAGCTTGGCTTACGCGTTGTGCCTGTTAAGCGGGACATCCTTCGCTACACACGAAAAACGCTCCGCTCAGGATGACAGTCGCGGGGTGATAGTCAAACTGCATCACTACCGGATGTTTCGCAGCGCGTCTTGCGGCTACGGATCGTACACCGAACTGCCAAAGCCTTGCTTACGGGCAGAATCCTGCATGTCCTCCAGACGGCGCTTCTCTTCTTCCAGCTGAGCTTGCATGCGCTCTACGCGCTCCTGCTTTTCCCTCTGGCGCTCGTTCCAACCCACGCAATTTTCAACACAGTTGGCTGGAGCGAAGCGGATCGACTCGTTGAGTTCGTCCACCTGGCCCTGCAGAGTAGCAATCTGGTTTTTTTGCGCGAGAATCTGGGACTTCACGTGCTCAGGCTGCTGCTTTGCTCCGTCTGAAGGCGCAGGCAAGGAATTCTGGCTCGCGGGACCGCCAGCCGCTGGTGGACCTGCCGGCCCTGTATGCTCGGGAATCTCTTCGTTGGTAATGACCTTGGATGCCTTCGCATCCTTGCCTGGCGCGGTTTTCGACTGCTCCTTCTGCTGGCGTTGCTGGCGCGCGAGGTCGCCAAGGGACGGCGAATCCTGGCTGTCGGCGGTACCGGCAAACAGGCACGCGGCCGAGATCAGAACGAGAATGAGCTTGCACTTTATGCCCATGGGAAGGCCCTCCCGCGCAACCCGTCAGTCAGGCGGGCCGCTTCACTAAATGCTATTCGCAATGAGACACCGGGCCAGCATTACGAACGGGCCGTGTACGAGCGGCATAAGAACAGCTAATAAACGAGACTACGGTGGCGATTCGGTCACTTCTGATCGGAAGCCGGCGATCCAGCCGCTGCTTCCCCGCTCGCCTGCCATCGGATCAGCCGCAGGTTTTCCGCTTTCCAGCGCATGGCCGCGTAAATCCGGTTGCGACCGCTGGGGTGATCGAAAAAAATCCATTCTTCCACCGGTCCCGGGTTCATCTTGCGGTATTCCCCGAGATGAATCGCTGCCTGCGCGAAACCATCGGGCTGACGGCTGGCGTTCAAACCATACATATCGGCCTCGCCCTCTTCGGTGCGGGTTTGCGTGTTCGCGATTGGGGTCATGAAAAAAGCAAAGATGGAGACCAGCAAAACCACGAGCGGCAGTACGGCGGTATCGCCGATGCCGCGGATCTTCCACTTCTCTCCCCAACGTTGCAGCGACCAGCCCAGCGACCACTGCAGCAACGCGAAAAAGATCACGATGACCACGCCGATAAAAAGAATGTCCTTATAAATGTGATGCAGGACGTAGTGGCCCATCTCGTGTCCCATGACCGCCTGAATCTCTTCCGGCGAACCGCGGCGCAGCAGATTGTCATTGAGCGTGATGCGCATCGTGCTTCCGAAGCCGCTCACATTGGCGCTCATGCGCGTGGACTGACGCGAGGCATCGATCTCGAAGACATCGTGCACGGGAATTCCGTTGGCGCGAGCCAGACTTAAGATCGGCTGCGTGACCTTGGGATCATCCAGTCGCGTGACTTTGTTGAAGATTGGGAAAATGTAGACCGGCGCGATGAGGACGACGACGATCATGAAACATATAGTCACTACTGAGCCCCAAATCCACCACGTACGCTGCACGCGGCGCACGATGCCGAAGAGCAAAGCTACCAGTATTCCGCCGAGCACCAGGTTCACTCCCAAACCCTTGAGCTGGTCTCCCATCCAAGGTCCGAAAGTCTGCGTGGCGAGCCCATATTTATGTTCGCGGAAGTATTCTTCGTAAATTGTGAGTGGGAAACCTAAGATCGATGTGAGCAGGAGATACTGCACCCAGTAGACGATGGTCTGGACAGGCTTGAAGCGCGTGACCCGCTCCGCAAAATCGCGCATGGCCGCGGACCAGCCCAGGTTCAGCAGCAGAAGAACCACAGCGGCTCCGTAGAGAAAATCCCAGAGGATCATCCAATAGCCGCCTTCGAAATAGGCGTCTGATCGCGCCTTGGAGTCAGCAGGAATCTGCGCCAGGTAAGCATTCGTAGCCGCTTCAGCGTTGAAGTCAGGTGAAGGCCGAGCTTCGGGCGGAACTTGAATGACCGAGGGCATCACGGTCAGGGGTTGCGTACCCGGCGCCGGGGCTTGTTGGCCAACCACACTGCCAGTCATTAGGCAAAAACTAATCACCACCAACCGGAAATTCCACTTCGCAGATAAAACCATAAGTTCCCTCGTAATCGATTGTCGAACGGGAGTATATACGCGTCCCAAGACAAAATGGTTCCAAGAGAGGTCGAAGGAGTTTGAGTGGCGCGATTGCGGCGGGTTGAAGTGCGGCTAGGAAGCTACTGCAGTTGCGGAGACGCCCATGCCCGACAGCCTGCTGCCGGTGATCACCGGTACGATCTTGATCTGCACGAGTCTCGCTACCGTGCCCGGAGTGGAGGCATTCTGCTTCTTCGCCAGAAGATTTGCCGAAGGGATGCCGGTGCGGGCAAAAGATTTCTCGCAGTCCGCGGTGGAGGGGCCGCGCATATTCCCTTCCATGAACGCCAGACCCGGGCAGCGACTGCAGCTTGAGCCGTGTGCGCACTGCGAGCAACTCGACAGATCGCGCAGCCGAATCGAGCGGACTTCCTTCAACTGCTCGGAGTCGCGCCAGATGTCAATAAAGCGCTGCTGGCGCACATTGCCGCAGGACAGGGGAAACTGCACGCAGGGATAAAACTCGCCGTAGGGAGAAACGTAGCAGGCGGTGTGCCCGGCACTGCACGGCAAAGATTCCAAGCTCTCTTCATCGAGTGCAGCCGGCGGCGCGCAGAACTCATCGGGGTTGCCGACTAGACCTTTGTCGCGAAACAGATTACGCAGAGCCGATTCGCCGGCGCCTAATTCCAGAACGGAGCGGTCGCCATCCATCTTCGGCGTGATGGTCGGATCAAGCGTGCTTTCCGTGCCCAGCTCGCTCGCAAGTTCCTGAACCCCGCGGTAGTCCTGCATGTTTTCGGTCATCAGCACATTGGCGATGATCACCTTCAGGCCTTGCGACTTGAGAAAGCGGATGGCCTGAATCGACCGCCGCAGCGAGCCTGGCACCTTGGTGATGGCATCGTGCACTTCCGGCCGGTGCGAATAGATGCTGATCTGAATCGACTCCACGCCCAAATCACGAAGGCGCGCCGCCTGGGCTTCGCCGATCAGCACGGCGTTGGTCTTGAGCTTGATGCAGAAGGTAAGTAAACGCGCGTATTCCAGGATTTCAAAGAAGTCCCGGCGCAGAAAAATCTCGCCGCCGCTCAAAGTCAGGATAAAAACACCGGCATCCGCCATCTCCGCGAGCAGGTGTTTGATTTCGGCGGTGGTCATCTCCCCGTGGTCGTCGTGGTCGAGGTAGCAATGAACGCACTGTTCGTTGCAGCGGTAGGTGAGATCGAGCTGCACGCTGAAAGGGATGCCCAGCCGCCGCGCCCGATCGCCCATCTCCTGCATCAAGGAGCTCATCGTCGCGCTTGCTCCCGCATCGGCAAGTCCGCCTTTGCCGCCGCTTGCTGTGAGATCGGTTTTTCCGAGATCGGTTGTTCCGAGATCAGGAGAATGCCATGTCTGGCCAAATCCTCAGCCAGTGCCTCGGCGTCGCGCATCGCCTCCTCGGGGTTCACTTCGAACTCGGCGCAAATCCGGCGCTCGACAATTTCATCGAGGGGTGTGGCTCCATCCGCGGCTTGCCAGAGAACGGTTGCGGTCGGGTTCAGCGTAAACAGCGTCGACCCCTGAGCCGACATGATCAGCATTTCCTCACCCAGCTTGCGGGCCGCGATTCGCGGACTGCGCGCGACATAGAGTTTCTTGCTCATTTTCTCGTTCTTACTCGAGCCGGCCATCCAGCGAACTGTCTACCCGATCATCTCCCAAACCCGTGCATCGGGCACAAAAGTCAGCCGGTAG
The DNA here is from genome assembly GCA_049512915.1 of Candidatus Sulfotelmatobacter sp. GTDB lineage: Bacteria > Acidobacteriota > Terriglobia > Terriglobales > Acidobacteriaceae > Sulfotelmatobacter. The sequence continues at coordinate 34,661 of JBEKWP010000006.1, read as the reverse complement.
ACCCGTACACGATGAACGAAGTCGCAGGCCGCCTGAAACGCCCAATGAACCATTTCCTGATCCTCGGCGAAGAAAAGCATGTTGGTCAGCAGTGCGCGCCCCGCATCCGGTGCGGCCACGGCCTCAATTTTATTCTCCGGCCCTTGCGCCAACAGATAAACTGCCGCCAGTGGCGCCGACGTATTCTCACCCAGCTTGGCCAACTCCCCAGTGAAGGGCGTGCCAAATGCGAAATAATCCTCGTCCTGTTTGCGAACGTAAGAGATCTCATCCGTGAGAAGCGTAGCGTCCGCCGGGGCGAGACGTGAAATCGTCGTCTTCCCCGCCCCCGACACGCCGGCAAACAGAAAAGCTTTTCCGTTGCGAATGGCGCTGGCGGAGTGCAACAGAAATCCGCCCTGCCTGGCCAGCACCAGTGTATGCACAATGCGCAGGACGGCGTCGATCGAGTAAGGGTTCGCAGTCTGGCGGATCCAGCCTTTGCCCGTGGCAGGCTCCCACTCGGCGCGAAAATCGCCGCGCTCCATAAACCATCGTCCCGAACGGTATTTAACGTTTACATCCGCATCCCGACTCGCTGACGCCGGTGGTGTGAGATCCACCTCGAAATCAAATTCGACATGCGCTTCCTCGCTCACGAACCCGGCGTAGCGGTTCTCCAGCATATCGAGAAAATCCGGATCAGTAGTGTTTACCCGGACCGGCACACCGCCGATAGCAATCACCACGTTGTAACGCTCGACTTGTGTGGCTAGCCCTGGCACGGAGGCGATTCCTTTGGAGTTTCAACCACGCGGTGGAGGTAGACGAGAGCGCGCGCCGCAGTCTCGGAGCGCCGGACGATCTTTGCGATCAACCGGTCAACCACGCTCAACTCCGCGGGCACCGGGACCAGCTTTCCCGCCCTGATCACGTAATCGACGCGACCCAACAGCTCTTCCTCGCTCACCGGCCGATCGGGCGCGGAGTTGGCGTCGCCCTGAGTGATCCAACGCGGACCGCCGCAACTCTCTGCTACCGAGACAACCCGGTGAGCGCACAGCCTCCCGTCCCGTCCCACCAACATGACGTCGCCGACACGAACTTGATCCGCAGTGACGCGCTCGATCACCAGCGTGTCTCCGGGCCAAACCGAAGGCAGCATGCTCCAACCCGTAGCTCTAAAGCGAAGGCTGCCGAAGGAACGCAGAACCTCGCCGGCGAGTTCGCATTTCAGAGCGTGAGTCTGGCCCACAGATGCATCCACACACAAACTCATGACGCCGCCGAAGACCTCATGCAGGCACCCTGCGTACCGGTGGCCATCTTGCCGCACGAAAGCGCCGTGGTCACGAACGCCTGCTCGTAGCGAAAGTCGGGTTTCTCGTAAGGTTTCTTCTCAACTGCCGTCGGACGCGGCTCGTGGCTGGATGATTCGTTTATCGCCATAAAATAAATTCCCTCCTGCTCAAAGCCGAGAAGTATAGCTGAAAAACTCCAGGATAGTGGTCCCACCGAACTGCGGCCAGTGAGCATGATCATACACCCGCGTACTCAGGGGAAAGCCCGAAAAACTCCCTGTTTCAGCCAGATTTCCACAGAGATTTCCACCCCGAAGCGCGCCGCCGGGTCAGGTTGGAAGCGGAGACGTGGGAATCTGCTGGGCCCGGTTGCGCAGCTCCTCGAACAGAATCGTGCTCAAGTACCGCTCTCCGAACGACGGCAGCACCACCACGATCAGCTTCCCCGCATTCTCCTTGCGCCGAGCCACCTGCAGCGCAGCAACCACCGCGGCCCCAGAAGAGATCCCTACAAAAAGACCCTCTTCCAGCGGAAGCCGCCGCGCCATGCGAATGGCGTCGTCGTTAGTGACCGTGATCACTTCATCAATGAAGTCCCGGCGCAGGATGCTGGGGACAAATCCGGCGCCGATCCCTTGAATTTTGTGCGGCGAAGGTTTTCCTCCCGAGAGCACCGGGCTATCCGCTGGCTCCACGGCAATGGCTTTGAAAGATGGCTTCCTGGGCTTGATGTACTCAGAAACGCCCGTGATGGTCCCACCAGTGCCCACGCCGGAGACGAGGAAGTCCACGCGCCCGTCGGTATCATTCCAAATCTCGGGTCCGGTGGTCTCGAAATGAATCTTGGGATTGGCGGCGTTGTCGAACTGCTGCAGCATGTAACTGTTGGGAGTGTTCGCCAGCAACTCTTGCGCCTTGGCGATCGCGCCCTTCATCCCGTTCGGCCCCGGCGTAAGAACGATCTCCGCGCCGAAGGCCAGCAGCAGCACGCGCCGCTCGAGACTCATGGTCTCCGGCATGGTCAGGATCAGCTTGTACCCCTTCACCGCAGCCACAAAAGCCAGGCCGATTCCGGTATTGCCGCTCGTGGGCTCGATCAGCACCGTTTTTCCCGGCTGAATCTTTCCCGCGCGCTCGGCTTCGTTGATCATGCTGACGCCGATGCGGTCCTTCACGCTGCCCACGGGGTTCTGGCTCTCCAGCTTCGCGACCACGTCGGCCACGCAGCCTTCCGTTACCTTGTTCAGCCGCACCAGCGGCGTGTGGCCGATCAACTCAGTAACGTCGTTTGCAATTTTCATAGCCTGTCAACGCTCCCGGAGATTAGTCTGGCTTACTTCGTCATTGTCGTTGCGCCCTTCACGGCATTATCGGAGTCCAGTGGCAGTGGCATGGAGAGTGTTTCCTGAACCGATTTTGGAAGCTTGTCCGCGTTGGCCACTAACAGGCTCACCTGCCACATCTGCGCTTCAGACAGCGCAGAATGAAAACCCGGCATGCCGGTCAGCCGAATGCCATTCGCCACCTTCCAGTAACTTTCTCCCGGCTCGTCGTCGGTCACGCCTCTCCCCTCCATCAGCTTCGGAGGGCGCGGATACATGCCCTTTGCAATCGACGTTTCTTTTTGCCCAGGCAATCCGTGGCACACCGCGCAATGCTGGCGGTACAGCGTGGCGCCCGCGGCCAGGTTGGCCTCGTCCGGTTGCAGCGGAACCGTTTTCGGCATTTCGTGGTCGATCCAGGCATGCAGCGCCTTATGCGCGAGCATCTTTTCAAACGGCATCGCAGGCGCAGAGGTCGCCACCGGAGCCTGCCCCGTAGCGAAATAGAGGTAAACTCCCAACAGAAGCGCAGCAGCTCCTAAAATCATTCCTAACACGAGCGTAGTCAACGTTCGCATCCCGCACTCTCCCCGACAACACTCTACTTAAGAGCAAGCACAGCCGTCGCCGGCAAACTAAAAACAAATGGCGGAAGCGAGTGGGGGTCGAACCCACCGGCGACAGGGAAACCTGCCGCCCGCCGGTTTTGAAGACCGGGACGATCACCGGACCGCATGCGCTTCCAGACGTGCCGCTGTGCAATTGCTCGAATTCTCCAAACCACAAGGAGCGTAACACTGCGCGCGGATTCGCGTTCGTGCAATCGCGTTCGCGCAATCGCGCTCGTTCAATGATGGCTGATTTTACTCAGCCGCTCGCGGCCCGTCTGCCCCCTACTTCGGCTGGGGTACGATGCGCAGATAAGGTTTGGGTGACTTCCATCCCCCGGGATACTTTTGTTGCGCTTCGTCGTTCGACACCGAGGGCAGGATGATCACTTCGTCGCCCTGCTTCCAGTTCACCGGTGTGGCAACTTTGTGCTTCGCCGTGAGCTGCATCGAATCGAGGACGCGCAACACTTCATCAAAGTTGCGGCCTGTGCTCATCGGGTAGCTCAGCTGTAGCTTGATTTTCTTGTCGGGACCGACGACGAATACTGTGCGCACGGTGGCATTGTCCGCCGCCGTACGGCCCTCGGAAGTAGTCCCGCTCTCCGCCGGAAGCATGCCATAGAGCTTGGCAATTTTGAGTTCCGGATCGCCGATCATCGGGTAATTCACCTTGTGTCCCTGAGTCTCTTCGATGTCGGCGGCCCACTTGCCGTGGCTGCTTACGGGGTCGACGCTCAGCCCGATGATCTTGGTGTTGCGCTTGGCAAACTCCGGCTGCAGGCCCGCCATATACCCAAGCTCGGTGGTGCACACCGGAGTGAAGTCTTTGGGGTGGGAGAACAAAATCGCCCAGCCGTCGCCAATCCATTCGTGAAAGTTGATTTTCCCCTGGGTGGTCTCTGCCGTGAAGTCGGGGGCAGTGTCATTGATGCGGGGGATTCTGGGGGTTTCGGTTATGGTTGCTGTACTCATTGCTTCCTCCTTGGACCTAAAAGTCTATCAAATTACTAGAGTTTAGCGCTTTTGCCGATCACTGTGCATCCAGCCTGAAAGGGCTTGCGGAAAAAACGAAACCCACCCGTTTCGCCGGGTGGGTTGGAAGAAATCTCGGTCGCTCCCTACCCACACGGCGGCGAACAGGTACAACAACACATGCCGCCGGCGTTGGAAGGGCCGAACATTCAACAAGAATAGAAGCCTGTCTTCACCCTGTCAACCGGAACTCCGCCAGCAGAGCGCAGTCCACCGAGTTTTCCTGCATCGCGAAAGCAGCCGCGAGCATCTCTAAGTTTTCACCGCCGTGTAATAAATTCTCTGTCCCCGGGAAGCCATTCATGAGTCCTCGACCACGTCTGGCGATGGTGCAATGGGACGTTTTCTCTTCGCGTCCGCTCGAAGGCAATTCGCTGGCTGTATTTCTCGACGGCCGCGGATTGACTGACGCCGAAATGCAGGCGCTGGCCAAGGAAATGAATCTCTCCGAGACCACGTTTATCCTGCCTCGGGACCCAGCCGCCGAGCGCGAGCGGGGCATTCGCGTGCGCATCTTTACGGTGCGGGAAGAGCTGCCGTTTGCCGGACATCCCACGCTGGGAACAGCATTCGCCTTGCGCGGCCAGACAGCCGCGCAGCAGGTCGTGCTTGAGCTCAATGTCGGCAAAGTGCCGGTCAGTTTCGAAGATTCACCAGACGGGCCCGCGTTCGGAGAGATGACTCAGGTCAATCCTACCTTTGGAATACAGCACGAGCGCGAAGCGATTGCGCAGGCTACCGGATTGCGCGTCGAAGACTTAGACGATTCGCTCCCCATTGAAACGGTTTCTACGGGACTTCCCTACACCGTGACCCCTCTGAAGTCGCTCGCGGTGATGCGGAATCTGCAGATCGACTTGAACCGCGGCAGCGAGTACCTGGCGCAGACTGGGGGCAGGTTTTTTTATTTTGTCACCCGCGAGACCGTCGATCGCGAGGCTCGCCTGCACGCTCGCATGCTCTTCTACAACAGCGAAGACCCCGCCACCGGCTCAGCCGCAGGCTGCACCGCGGCCTGGATGGTGGCCCACGGCGTGGCTAAGCCTGACGAACGAGTCCTTATTGAACAAGGTATCGAGATGAAACGGCCCAGCCGGATTTTTGTGCGGGCCTCACTCAGCGATAACCGGGTAGTTAACGTGCGTGTTGGAGGGAACGCGGTTGAAATTTTGCGGGGCGAAGTTTTTCTCTAGTCAACGGCCTGCAAGCGGCGCAGAATCGCGCCTTTCGCAAGGCCGCAGAAAGTCAATGGCCAGAATTTGCCATTTGCTTCGATGGCACTTTACAGCGGCGTCCCTTACCGTTAGCATCGGCTCTCTTCATATTCTTCACGAACAGAGAAAACTTCCGCTTGACTTCCGGTCACAGCCGGCTTCAGGCGGATATGGACGGTGAATGAAACCTAAGCGCACGATTCTTTGTGTTGACGACAACGAGCAGTCCCTTTCCTATAGAAAAATCATGCTCGAGACCCGCGGCTACCGCGTGGCCAGCTACTCCCGCGGCGAAGAAGCCCTGGAGCGCTTTAAGCAGGGCGGCGTCGACCTCGTGGTCACCGACATGGCCATGCCCGGACTCGACGGTCCGCAGTTGATCGCCGCCATCAAGAATCTGTCGCCCCACACCCCGGCCATCCTCATCTCAAGCAAGGTCCGCGTGTACGATCATGAATCGCAGGCCGACGTTTTCCTGGCCCGTGGGATGTATGCCCCAGCCGATCTGCTGGAACGAATCCGCCTGCTCCTGGTCCGCAAGCGCGGCCCCAAGCGAATGCAGGAACGCCCGTCGCAATTCGCCCATCGCCAGGGAGCAGCCTGAAATGCTCGTGTAGAGACGGCCGCCTCGGCCGTCCAAGCCGGCGCGAAGCGCGGCGTCCCGTGGTCAAGCCCAGCAGGCTGACACGCTACCGCGCGCGCCAACTACACTCTCTTTCCATCGTGTAAGATCGACTCTGGCATGGGCGCATTCATCGAAGCCATTGATTTGCACAAAACTTATCGCGTCGGCAAGATCGACGTCCCCGCGCTCCGTGGCATCTCCTTCAGCGTGCAGAAAGGAGAATTTGTCACCGTCGTCGGCCCCTCCGGCAGCGGCAAGTCCACTCTGTTCTACTTGCTCGGTGGCCTAACCCGCGCCGATTCCGGCAAGGTGATCCTCGACGGCGACGACTTCGCCGCACTTTCCGATGCCGAGCGCACCCGCATGCGTAAGCGCAAGATCGGATTCGTATTCCAGAAGTTCAACCTGCTGCCCACGCTCGACGCCCGTTCGAACATTGCCATCGCGCAGGAAATCTCCGGCAACGGCGACCGCGATCCCGCCTTCTTCCTCCGCATTTGCGATTTGTTGGGGCTAAGCAAGCGCCTGAACCATCGCCCATCAGAACTTTCCGGGGGCGAGCAACAGCGGGTGGCTCTGGCGCGCGCCCTCGTCAACAAACCAGCCGTCGTTTTGGCCGATGAACCCACCGGCAATCTTGACACGGAGAATTCCAACATCGTTCTGCGCATGTTGCGGCAGTCTAACCAGGAACTCGGTCAGACCGTGCTCATGATCACGCACAATCCCGAAGCCGCCAAGTACGGCGACCGCATTATCCACATGCGCGACGGCCACGTCGTCAAGCCTGAAGAAGATCCGCAATGGTCCGTGCACTAGCTCTGTGCTCTAAACGATCAGCGCACTAAAGACGCGGACCCACTAAGTCCCCCTCGCCGTTGCCGCCGCCCAACGCCTCATTTATAATCACCTTCGCAGGGCGGGAGTAGCTCAGTGGTAGAGCGCAACCTTGCCAAGGTTGAAGTCGCGAGTTCGACCCTCGTCTCCCGCTCCATTTTTCCTCCCCAAGAGGTTCTCCCTCGCGGATAGACTTTTTCCGCTCGGAACGCTAACGTATTGAGCAGGGGCGCGGTACCCAAGTGGTAAGGGAGAGGTCTGCAAAACCTTTATGCGTCGGTTCGATTCCGACCCGCGCCTCCATTCCTCCCAACAAACTCCCTTCAACGCGGCTCAACCAGCATCCGCATCCCATATTTCGGGCGCAGCGTAATCAGCGGCTGCGGCTCTACCCGCTGCCCCGGAACCAATCGTAGCTTCCATTTCTGCGCCAGCGTAGCCAGGGTCAGCACTCCTTCCATCCAGGCAAATGATTCCCCAATGCACTGGCGCACGCCCGCGCCAAACGGGAAATAAGTAAATTTCGCCCTCCGCGCCTGGCCTTCCGCAGAAAATCGATCGGGATCGTATCGAAGCGGATCGGGAAAGTAGCGGGCGTCGCGGTGGGTAACGAACTGGCTGATCAGCACCGTGGTTCGCGCCGGCAGAAAGAATTCTCCCAGAGCAAAATCGTTGCGCGCATACCGTCCCATCGCCCAGGCCGGCGGATACAGCCGCAGCGATTCCGCTATCACGTTCTCGGTGTAGCACAGTCGGGGGACATCCTCGACCGCCGGCAGCCGGCCTTCGAGCACTCTTTCCACTTCCTGGTGAAATCTAAGTTCGCAGTCCGGATTCTGCGAGAGCAAATACCAAGTCCACGACAACGCGTTGGCGACCGTCTCGTAACCCGCCAAAAAAATCGTGATGACTTGATCGCGCAGTGACTCGCGAGACTCTGCGTCGTTCGCTGGCGAAGCCGCCAGCATAAGATCCAGCAGGCTTCCGCGATCGAGGCCTCTTCCGCGATGCGCGTCGATCATGCGGTAGACCACGGCGTCGATCCGCTTTCGCGCCCGCACGAACGCAGCCAGACCGGGAGGCCGCAAATGCACCAGCCATTCCGCAGCCGGCAGCATTACCAGAAAATTGTAGAGGCCCATGATGCGGTTGATAGCGGCCGCCAGCTCGAAAACTTCCTGGCGCAAATCCGTAGCAAACAAAGTCCGCGCCACCACGTTAAGCGTCAGGTACATCATGTCGGCGGCGATGTCGCGCTGCTCGCCCGCGCGCCACGAATCGCGCGTGCGGCAAGCCTCTTCCACCATGACGCTTCCATATTCAACAATGCGCTGCCTGTGGAACGCGGGTTGCGCCGTTTGCCGCTGAGCCCGGTGTTCCACCCCTTCGGCCGTAATCATGCCTTCGCCGAGCAGCATCTTCGTACGCTGCACCGTTCGTTCCTTGATGAAGTTATCGTTCTGCACCACCAGCACTTCGCGGATGTACTCAGGATGGTTCAGAAAAACAATGTGGTGATGGCCAATCTTGTAGTGCGCAATGTCGCCGTAAGTGTCAGCCAGGTGCTGGAACAAAACGATAGGGTTCACCGGGCGAAACTTGCGCAGCGCAAACCAAAGAAGATTGCGTTGAAAGCCAGGCGGAAAGCGGTAATCCCGCGGCTCGCGGGAAGGTTCTTGCGCCTCGGGTTGCCGCACTGCCGTCGCCATTCTTGTAGTTTACGCTCAGAAAAACACTTGTCATCCTGAGGCCTGCGCTCTTTGCGACACTTGTCATCCTGAGGCCCGCACTCTTCGCGACACTTGTCATCCTGAGGCCCGCGCTCTTTGCGGGCCGAAGGACCTCTGTACTTGCTGGCAGCGCCACAAATGCCGGGGGCTGTCCGCCTATGCGCCGCTCCGATAAACGCTAAGAACGTCAAACCGCCGGCTGAGCACCCGTCACCACAATTCCCGCCGCCCTCCTTGACCGTGGCTTTCTCCTGATTACGATCTCGACGTCGCGGTCCAGCGCATTGAGAAAATGCATCAACCGCTCCACAGAAAACCCTTCCAGTCGATAATTCGCCAATGCGGAAATCTTCGGCTGGTTGATGTCGAGCAGACGCGCCGCTGCGGCCTGCGACAGATGAAGGTTCTCGATGATCTGATTGATGGCAACCGCCAGGCGCACTCTTGTTTGCTTCTCGCCGGCATCGTGTAGACCAAGATCCGCAAACACGTTACCCGAACTTTGAACGACAGTATTTCTTCCGTTTGCCATATCGTGCCTCATATCCTCGTAAGTCTATGTAATCAGCACTCGCCACCCCAGACTGCCAGCCTCGAGACCCGATTTTCTCCGCTTTCTCTTCGCCCTACGTTTTTCCTGCCGACATGTCGGCACCCGAGCAAATCCAGTCCCCTCATTGACTTGCCGTCGGCCAACTATAGCTTTGAGGTGGTTTTCCGAAATTTCCGAATTTTCCACTGTGTTCCGGTGAAAACGCTCTTATGTTCCGGTTGGAACATTCATCATATTGTTCCGGCAGGAAAGTCGTCGCTACTGTTTCTGCATCTGGTCAAGTACAGCGAGCACATCTACGCTGTGCCGCGCCGGGTCAACGCTGGTGTATGCCCGGGCAACCTTCCCGCTGGGATCGATGAGAAACGTATGCCGCGCGGCGAACTTTACCATTCCAAGATTCGTGAGCGAACCATACGCACTGCTCACCTTACCGTCGCTGTCCGCCAGCAGCTTGAAGTTCAGTCCTTCTTTCGCGCAGAACTTTTTATGCGAGTCCACGCTGTCCACGCTCACCCCAAGAACCACCGCGTGCCGCTCGGCATACTTGGCCTGATCCGCCTGAAAGTTGTGCGCTTCCCGCGTGCATCCCGGAGTCTGATCCTTGGGATAAAAATAAAGCACGACCCAGCTCCCGCGGTAGTCTTTCAAGCTGACAGAATCGCCGTCCTGCGAGGGCAAGGTGAAATCGGGAGCGAGGCTCCCCAGGGCGGGAGCCGCGCCGCGCGAGCGCGAGAACATGCGTGGCACCAGAAATATCAGCACCACAACGACAACCAGAAGCAGCGTGACTCGAAACATTTTGCGCCTCCCGGCCGGTCATCTCCGCCGACCTTAGCATTGTAAAACGACTGGCTATCGCCCCTCGTTCGGGAGGCGCCCAGCAAAATTCCGCGTAATTGAATATCATGGATGATTCGGCCCTAAAAGGTTCGGCCTTATCCGACGGAGAGATCAGACGTGGCTCAGACGGAAACTGACGGTCAAGAGGTATTGGAAACGCGGGAGTGGGTTGACTCGCTCGACTACGTGCTGTCGAAAGGCGGCCCGACTCGCGCGGGCAGACTGCTGCAACAATTAGCCCTGCATGCCCGCCGCGCCGCGGGAGTGCACCTTCCTTTCACCGCGACTACGCCTTACCAGAACACGATCGCAACTCCGCAGCAGGCGCCGTTCCCCGGCAGCCAGGAGATGGAACGCCGCATCAAGAGCCTGGTGCGCTGGAACGCGCTGGCCATGGTGGTGCGCGCCAACAAGATTCAGGAAGGCATTGGCGGGCACATCTCGACCTTTGCTTCCGCGGCCACGTTGTACGAAGTGGCCTTCAATCATTTCTTTCAGGCGCAAACCGAAAGCGGCGACCGCGACTTCGTTTACTTCCAGGGCCACGCCGCGCCCGGAATTTATTCTCGCGCCTATCTCGAAGGCCGCATCCCGAAAGAAAAGCTGGAGAACTTCCGCCGCGAACTGAAGCCGGGCGGTGGGCTCAGCTCCTATCCTCATCCATGGCTGATGCCAAACTTCTGGGAGTTTCCCACGGTCTCAATGGGCCTGGGGCCGATCCAGGCGATTTATCACGCGCGCTTCATCCGCTATCTGGAAAATCGCGGGCTCAAGCAGTCCACTGGCGGCAAAGTGTGGGCGTTCCTGGGCGATGGCGAAATGGACGAGCCGGAATCGCTCGGCTCGATCACTCTGGCTTCGCGCGAAAACCTGGACAACCTGATCTTCGTAGTGAACTGCAACCTGCAGCGCCTCGATGGCCCGGTGCGCGGTAATGGAAAGATCATTCAGGAACTCGAAGCCATCTTCCGCGGCGCGGGATGGAACGTGATCAAGGTCATCTGGGGCTCGGACTGGGACAGCCTGATTCGCAACGACCGCGACGGCCTGCTGGTGAGGCGTCTGGGAGAAGTCAGCGACGGGCAGTATCAGAAATATTTTGTCGAGAGCGGGGCGTACTTCCGCCAGAATCTTTTCGGCACCGACCCGCGCCTGCTGAAAATGGTCGAGCATCTTTCCGATGAGCAACTGGCGCGCATGCGCCTGGGCGGGCACGATCCCATCAAGGTGCATGCCGCATACCGGGCTGCGGTCGACCACACCGGATCCCCGACGATCATCCTGGCCAAGACCATCAAGGGTTACGGACTGGGCGAAGCGGGTGAAGGTAAGAACATCACGCACCAGCAGAAAAAGCTGAATGAAGATGAGCTGGAACTCTTTCGCTCGCGTTTCGGTATACCGATTCCCGATGACGAACTGCACAACGCGCCCTTCTACCGGCCCGCCGACGACAGTGCTGAGATCAAGTACATGCAGGCGCGGCGGCAACAGCTGGGCGGATACATGCCGCAACGCAAGGTGCGGGCCACGCCGCTGAAGCCCGTGCCGGAATCGTACTTCGAAGAGTTCTACAAAGGCACGGAGGGACGCGAAGCTTCAACGACCATGGTTTTCGTGCGGCTGCTGGCGAAGCTGCTGCGTGATCCGGAACTGGGCAAGCTGATCGTCCCCATCATTCCGGACGAGGCCCGCACCTTTGGGATGGAAGCTCTGTTCCGGCAGGTTGGCATCTACTCGAGCGTGGGGCAACTTTACGAGCCGGTCGATATGGACACGCTCCTTTACTACAAGGAAGCGAAGAACGGACAGATTCTTGAAGAAGGAATTACCGAAGCGGGGTCGGTGTGCTCGTTCATCGCGGCGGGCACGGCCTACGCGAATCATGGCATCAATACCATCCCGTTCTTTATTTATTACTCGATGTTCGGGTTCCAGCGCATTGGGGATCTGATCTGGGCTGCGGCGGACATGCGTTGCCGCGGATTCCTCATCGGTGGAACAGCCGGGCGAACCACGCTGGCTGGTGAAGGCCTGCAGCATCAGGACGGCCACAGCCACGTGCTCGCGCTTCCTGTTCCCAACCTGCTGGCCTACGATCCGGCGTTCGCTTATGAGATTGCCATCATCATTCAGGATGGCATCAAGCGCATGTACGTGGACCAGGAATCGATTTTCTATTACCTGACCGTAACCAACGAGCCGCTTCCCATGCCGGAGATGCCCAAGGGCGAGCATGTGCGCGAAGGCATTCTGCGCGGGCTCTATCGATTCAACACGTCTGACGCGCCGGACGCGAAGCTGCGCGTGCAACTACTGGGCAGCGGAACCATCATGTACGAGGTGTTGAAGGCGCAGACCATGCTGAAAGAAAAGTATGGCGTGGCGGCGGATGTGTGGAGCGTGACCAGCTACAAAGAACTCTATCGCAACGCCAACGACTGCGAGCGCTGGAACATGCTGCACCCTGGAGAGGCTCCGCGAGTTCCGTATGTGACGCAGACGCTGAAGGATGCGCCTGGGCCATTCATTGCGGCGTCGGATTACATGAAGGTGCTGCCGGAATCGCTGGCGAAGTGGGTGCCGGGACAGTTGGTATCGCTAGGGACCGATGGGTTTGGCCGCAGCGAGAACCGGGTGGCGTTGCGTGACTTCTTCGAAGTGGACGCGAAGCACATTGTGCTGGCCACGCTGGGCGCGCTGGCGCGGGAAAAGAAGATCAGCCTCGACCTGGTGAAGCAGGCAGTGCACGACCTGGGGATCGATGCGGAAAAACTGAACCCCGCTACGAGCTAAACACGAAATTAGTCAATAGCTTAGAGTAATAAGGAAACGAATCAGTGATTCAAGAATCCGTGATCGAATTCAAACTCCCCGCGCTCGGTGAAAACATTGAACAGGGCGACCTGGTGCGCCTGATGATCGCGCCCGGCGCAACCGTCAGCGAGGGCCAGGCGGTGATGGAACTCGAAACCGACAAGGCGGTGGTGGAAGTACCTTCGTCGGTGAGCGGAAAGGTGAAGGAGATTCTGGTTAAGGAAGGCGAGAAGATCAAGGTGGGCCAGGTGATCTTTACCCTGGATAATCATAACGCCGCCGCGGCCGCCGTGGCCGCGCCTCACGGTTCCGCGCCTCAAGGTTCCGCACCTCAAAATTCTGCACCTCAAGGTTCTCCGCCTCAAAGTTCTTCGCCTCAAGGTTCCAGCGTGCCGTCCCCACAACGTTCATCGGGCGAACCGACAGCGCCGGTGAAGCTGCCCCCGGCTCCCACGCCCCCGGCGCAATCCCAGGCTTCGCCGCCGCGAAACCGATCGACGGATGCCGCGGCGCCCCGGGAATTCCGGCTACAGGAACTGGGCGAAAACATTTCGGAGGGTGACCTGGTGCGCCTGATGATCGTCCCCGGCGCCAAAGTTTCGGAAGGCCAGCCGGTGATGGAACTGGAAACCGACAAGGCGGTGGTCGAGGTTCCTTCCACCGTCAGCGGCGTAGTAAAGGACGTGAAGGTCAAAGAAGGCGAGAAGATCAAAGTTGGGCAGGTGATTTTCACACTGCAAGGCGGAACGGCATCCCAAGCCGAAACGGCGCGCCCGGCAAGCCGTCCCGTGGAACATGTTTCCGGCCAGCATGGCGCGCGCCTGGCCTTCCAGGCTGCGATTCGAGCGGAGGGCAAAACCGAGGAACAGGCGTTGCCTCCCGACCAGCCCCAGCCGCGGCCCCCGGCGTTCTCGATGCCGGTGCAATTGGGGAAGGTTGCCGGAACCGAGCACCGCGAACCAGTTCCGGCGGCTCCCTCTACGCGGCGTCTGGCTCGCGAAATCGGCGTCGATATTTATGCAGTCAAGGGTACGGGCCCGGGCGGGCGCATCAGTGAAGACGATGTCAAGGCTCATGCCAAAGCGCTGGCCGCCGGCGTAGCTGCAGCGGCGCAGGCTCCGCCGCGCGCCGGACACTTCATTGAACCGAAGCTGCCGGACTTCGCCAAGTGGGGAAAAATCGAGCGAGTGTCGATGCGCGGGGTTCGCCGCAAGACGGCGGAACATCTGGCAGAATCCTGGAACACGATTCCGCACGTGACCCAGCACGACCGCGCCGACATCACTGAGCTGGAGCAGTTGCGCGCGCGTTTTGCTCCCAAGGCCGAACAGGCCGGCGGCAAGATGACGGTGACTGCGATTGCCTTGAAGGTTTGCGCCGCCGCTTTGAAAGTGTTCCCACAGTTCAACGCCAGCATTGATATGGAGAAAGAAGAAATTGTTTACAAGCAGTACATCAACATCGGGGTGGCGGCGGATACGGATCGCGGGTTGCTGGTTCCGGTGATCCGCGACGTGGACAAGAAAAATATTGTCGAGCTGGCGGTGGAATTGTCGCAACTGTCGCAGAAAGCGCGGGAAAAGAAAATTACGCTCGCTGACATGGAAGGCGGCACTTTCACCATCACAAACCTCGGTGGCATCGGGGGCACGGCGTTTACGCCGATCGTGAATCATCCTGAGGTTGCGATTCTTGGGCTTTCGCGTTCGCGCATGGAGCCGGAATGGATTGGGGGGAAGTTCGAGCCGCGGCTGATTCTGCCGCTCTCGCTCTCCTACGATCATCGCCTGATTGACGGCGCGGATGCTGCGCGTTTTCTGCGCTGGGTGGCGGAAGCGTTCGAGCAGCCGTTTCTGCTGTCGGTTCAGGGATAGTGGCGCGATCCGTGAGTGCGGATTCGCACTTGTCCAGTGTGGAATCCGCACAGCGGCTGTGATGCGGGAGATCCCTCGCCCCGCTGGTGAAAGCGCGGGGCTTCGGGATGACGCACTGAAATTTCATGAACGAAACCCTGAACCAGACGTCCAGTGAAGGAGCAAACAGGCTGCGCGTCGCCGTCGTCGGCGCCGGCCCCGGCGGCTACGCTGCCGCTTTTCTCGCCGCTGACCTTGGGATGCAGGTCACGCTGATCGATCCGGAGGTGAATCCCGGCGGCGTGTGCCTTTACCGCGGCTGCATTCCTTCGAAGGCGCTGCTGCACGTCGCCAAGCTGATTGAAGAATCCCAGCAGGCTAAGAATTGGGGAATCGAATTTCCTCCGGCAAAGATTGATCTGGCTCGGCTGCGCGGCTGGAAAGAAGGAGTGGTCAAGAAGCTTACCGGAGGGTTAGGACTGCTCTCGAAGCAGCGCCACGTGGAATATATTCAGGGCCGCGCGGCGTTTCAGGATTCGACCACGTTGCGGATCAGCAAAGCAGATGCGACCGAAGCGGTTCTCAGCTTTGACCGGATGATTCTCGCGACGGGCTCCCGGCCGGCCATTATTCCCGCGCTTAAGCTGGATTCGCCACGCCTGATGGATTCGACCGGCGCGCTGAATCTTGAGGACATCCCCGGCAGTTTGATGGTGGTGGGCGGCGGATACATTGGTCTGGAGCTGGGCTCGGTGTACGCCGCGCTGGGAACGCGCGTCACGGTGGTCGAGATGCTGCCCGGCCTGCTTCCTGGTGCGGATCGCGATCTGGTTCTTCCGCTGCACAAACGGCTGGAGAAGATGTTCGAGGCAATTCTTTTGAACACTACCGTTGCTTCTCTTAAAGAAGAGGTGGCGGGAATCCGGGCGACTTTCGCGGGTGCGTCTGTGCAGGAAAAGGATCGGGAGAAAGTTTTTGACCGGGTGCTGGTGTCGGTGGGACGCAAGCCGAACTCGGAGATTCCCGGACTCGATAAGACACAGGTGCGGGTAAATCCGCGCGGGTTCATCGAGGTGAACAAGCAACTGCAGACCGGCGATCCGTCGATTTATGCCATTGGCGACGTGGTGGGTGAGCCCATGCTGGCGCACAAGGCCATGCACGAAGGGCGAACTGCGGTGGAGGCTATCGCCGGGCACAAGGTTGCCTTTGAACCGGCTGCGATTCCGGCCGTGGTGTTTACCGATCCTGAAGTTGCTTGGTGCGGCCTGACTGAAACTCAGGCGGAGAAAGAAAATCGCGAGATCAAGGTTGCGAAGTTTCCCTGGGGCGCGTCGGGACGCGCCGTTACTCTGGACCGTCCGGAGGGTATGACCAAGTTGCTGATTGATCCGCGGACGGAGCGCGTGCTGGGCGTCGGGATTGTGGGCGTTGGCGCCGGCGAACTGATTGCCGAGGGAGTGCTGGCGGTTGAGATGGCCGCTCTGGCCCGCGATGTGGCCATGACGATTCATCCGCATCCCACGCTTTCGGAGACAGTGATGGAAGCCGCGGAAGTTTTTTTTGGCACGAGTACAGACGTATTTCGCCCGAAGCGCAACTAAATCTGCGAAGAACCCATGCCTACTTTTTCCAAAGGGATCGCGCTTCTTGTTCTCAGTGTTGCCGCCTGCTTCCCGCTGGCGGCGCAGAGTCCGCTGACCCAGATTCTGCAATCCCCGACGCCCGCGAGCACTTCCTCCAATACTCCGACAGACGCGCTGGGGCGTGGTACGCCTTATGGAACCGTCTTCGGATTTCTGCAGGCGGCACAATCAGGCAACTACAAGATCGCGGCGCAATATCTGCAGATGAGCGCGGCACGCCGCCAGAGCGAAGGCGATACGCTGGCGCGGAATCTGAAGCTGGTGATGGACCGGGCGTATGCCGGGAGCCTGAAGAATGTAAGCACGCAGCCGGAAGGCACGCCGCAGGAAGGCGTTCCACCGGGACGACAGAAGCTGGGAACCATGTCGTCAGGCGATGTAGATACGGACCTGGAACTGGTTCGGGTTTCCGACCCGAGTGTGGGGAAAATCTGGCTGATTTCCTCAGACACGCTCGAGAAGATTCCGGAACTTTACGATCAGGTCGAAGCGCGGCAGGTGGAGACGCGATTGCCGCCGTGGATGGTCAAGTACCAGTTGGCCGGAATGCCGTTGTGGCAATGGCTGGCTCTGGTGCTGATTATTCCAGTGGCGGCGGCAGCAAGCTGGGTGCTGCTGGTCGCGCTGGAACTCCCGATACGGTGGTGGGCACGGAGGCGCGCACAGACTGAACTGGGGCCATGGTATTTGGTTTCTGGGCCGGCGTGGTTGCTGGTGGGCACGGCAACTCACCGGATTCTTACCCGCTACCTCGGCATGCCGCTGCTGCAGCGGCATTACTACGTGCAGGTCACGACGGTCGCGGTGATCATCGGCGCGAACTGGATCTTGTGGCGGGTGATCCGCTGGTTCCTGCAGGGAGTGCGCAACCGGGCTCTGGCTCACGGTCACTCCGGCACCGGTTCCTTGATGCTGTTGGGCGAGCGGATCGTTAAGGCGATCGTTGTCGTGATGGCGCTATTCCTCATCCTGGGCGTAATGGGCTTCAATCTAAACACTGCGCTGGCGGGGGTGGGGATTGGCACGTTGGCCGTGGGCTTCGGGGCGCAGCAGACCATCGCGAATTTGTTTGGCGGCGTCTCGGTGTTGGGCGATGAAGTGATTCGCGTGGGGGACGTTTGCAAGTTCGGCGATCGAACCGGAACTGTCGAAGATATTGGGTTGCGCTCGACCCGGGTGCGTACGGAAGAGCGGACTCTGTTGGCGATTCCGAATGGCACAGTGGCTACCATCAATGTTGAGAACCTGAGCCGGCGGGATAAGATGCTGTTTAAGACCGTGCTGGGGCTGCATCCGGAGACCGCGCCCGACCAGGTGCGCACTGTGCTTGCAGAAATCCGGAGCGTGTTAGCCAAACAACCTAAGATTGAGGCCAGCACCGCTCGCGTGCGGCTCACTGAAGTGACTCCGAGTGCCATCAACGTGGAACTTTTTTGTTACGTGCTGACCAGGGAGTTCGATGAGTTCGCTACTGCGCGCGAACAATTGCTGTTGCGCATCATGAAGTTTGTGGAGGAATCGGGAACCAATCTTGCTTCCGCGTCGCAGACGCTTTATCTGGGCGGAGATCCGGGTGCGAAGAAAAAGATCGATGCCGCGGTCAACCCGGCGAATTCCACCGTCGCTGAGTCATCGGACCGTCAGCCGCCGGAATCGACGGCACGGAACCAGCAACGGAATAGAGGAGAAAATGCTGGGAAAGATGATTAGGAACTTGCGCGCCAACGTCGTGCCAACCAGATCAGAAACAAATGCGTCGGAAAATACACGAAAGCTGGAACAGCGATCAGGTACAGCACCAGGTACAAGAATCCAGGGATGACGTGCTGTTCGTGAAAGAACGGGCCGCGGGCCCAGTTCACATCGTATTGCGGGCGCCAGAAATAATTGATCGGGACTACGATCCACGCGGTCAGCGTCTGATATTTCCAACCTCGCCGGTCGTAACCTAAACGCCAGATCGCCCACAGCAGCAGCGGCGGGGCGACTACGTGAAACAAACTGAGCAGGCGAATCCACAGCGGGACCTTCACGTCGAACATGAATTCCGTCCCGCCGATCCAGTGGCGTCCGGTTGCAAGAGTGCCGGCCAGGTCGATGGTGTATAGAGTCTGGAAGAGCAGCAGGCTGGTTGCCTGCCACGAGAAGATCAGCGAACTTTCAAGCCAGAGGCCGGCGGTGATGAATAAGTTTCCGAGATCGCAGAAAAAAAGAAAATTCTGCACACCATACTGTCGCCAGTAAACCGGCACCCAGGCGATTACCCACGCGGTCCACAGCAGCTTCAGCCAGAGTGGGATGCGCATGAGACGATATTGTATGCGCAGGCTGCAACCTGGAGTCACGACCTTGCATTGCAATCAGGAATCGCGACGGGCCAAAAGCCTTTCCAGCCCGGCAAAACAGCCTGAATCGGAATTACCACCGTAACTTGATGAGGCTTACGAGTGTACCTACGATGACCTTAGTATGGGTTATCAAGCGCTCTTATTCTGTCCCGATGAGAAGACGGCTCGCGCTGTAACGCAGGTTCTCAGCGAGTTGGACTTCACCGTCATTCCCTGCACCGAACCCTTCGGAGCGGTCAAGAAGTTGATGGGCGAGCACTTCGACGCCGTCGTGGTCGATTGCGATAACGAGCAGAACGCCACATTGCTGTTCAAGAGCGCACGGAATACGCCGGGCAATCAGTCATCTCTGGCGGTAGCTGTGGTGGAAGGGCAAGCGGGAGTGGCAAAGGCTTTCCGGATCGGTGCGAACCTGGTTCTCACCAAACCCATTAATGTGGAGCAGGCGAAAGGCACGCTTCGAGTTGCCCGCGGACTGTTGCGCAAGAACGAAGCCGGAAAACCGGCGGCGGCGGCAACCGCGAAGCCAGTAGCGCCGGCGCCGGCGCCTCCGAAACCCGTGTCGCCAGCACCAATTACACCAGCGCCAAATTCAAGAGTAGTTGCTGCGCGCCCGGCTGCACCCGTCACACCTATGGTGAATGCGGCTGCCGCCAGTGTCCCAGCTCAGAAACCGTCGCAGCCGAAGGTGGTGGCGTCGCTTCCCACCGAAATCCATGAAAGCGACACCGACATTTTGGAGATTAGCGATGAAGTCGCTTCCCCTTCGACCGCTGCGCCTCCGATCGCTTCCCTCTCGAGCGCTGCGCCCGAGGCAAAGATAGCGGCCACGCAACCGACTCCATCGGCGGCGAGTTCGGCAGGGGTTGCGTCAGGCGCTGCCAGCGCTCCGGCTCCCGCCCGCGAGACGAAGACCGGTATCACAACGGACCTCAAATCATCCACTGCCGCTCCTGAGAGTTCGGCTGGAAAAGTCGCGGACCTCAGCGCGGATATTTCTTCGGGCGACGGAGCGTCTGGATCTGCGTCTACGTCTGCGTCAGCGCCGGCGTTCACCTTCGGCGGTAATGTCGCCAGCGATGGCAAGCCTGCCTCCAGCGGCAGCAAGAAGACGCTGCTGGTCGTGGCTGCTGTGGTGCTCATTGCGGTTGGCGGCTACGCACTGTGGACGCAATGGGTGGGTTCAAGCGGGGCCGCAGCACCTTTCACGCACGCTGCCGCGCCGGCCGCGAAAACGCCTGTTGTGGTTCCACCGGTAGCATTGAACGCGGCTCATGCTGCGGCGCCTGCTGCCACTTCTTCCGCGACGGCTTCTGTGCCTTCGCCGGTTCCGTCCTCGACTCCGGGCACTGAAGTGGCTGCACAACCAACCGGGACAGCCAAGACTTCTTCCAACTCCGATACGTCCGACGAGGACGATGCGGAGAAAGCGCCAGCACATTCGGATAAGGTTAATCCGAAAGGGAACTCTGCCAAGAGTTCGGCTCCGACGGCCGATAAAGCTGCGGCAACGAAAGAAGCTGAGCCAGCCATCGTGATCAAGAACAACCTTTCGCAAAGGCCGGCTGCAAAGCCAGCGGCGGCGCCCGATGCGGAGGCTCCGAGCATGACCGGTATTGCTGCTGAAAACAGTGGCGGAGCGCTTCCCAATCTGATGGTCGGCGAGAGCAACGCGCCGGCTCCCGTGCTCGGAACGCTGAATGTCTCGCAGGGGGTGTCGCGAGGACTTCTGGTGAAAAAGACTGCGCCCGTGTATCCGCCGAGCGCGATGCAGATGCACATCGAAGGTGCAGTTGAGCTTGTCGCAACCATTTCCAAGAGCGGGGACATTTCCGCGGTGAAGGTTTCCAGCGGGAATCCGCAGCTGGCGCGCGCTGCGGTTGATGCGGTGAAACAGTGGAAATACAAACCGTACCTGCTCAACGGCGAACCGGTTGAGATTCAGACACAGGTCACGGTGAACTTCAAGCTGCCTAAATAAGGGTTAACAGTTCTCAGTTCTCAGTTCTCAGTTCTCAGCTTTCAGCTCTCAGCTCTCGGTTCTCATCCTGCCTGCTTGGGCTGTGGATTCCTGCTTGAAAATAAAGTTGGCGGCGATGGTTTGGGGATGGGTGGGTTGTCCGCCTGTTGGCTGAAACATCGGGTATCCCCCTCCCCCCTCCTATCCGTGGAATCATCACGTTAGCAGGAAATTCTCCGCAAAATACGGATTGCAAAGAGCTTAGAGGTCAAAATCTAGAGAACAAACGAGTTAGGAGCGCGACGGGTTGGGTTCGGCCAACCGTCACGGCCTCGACTATGATCGCGCGATTTTACTGTGCGCACAAGGTCAGATGTCACATCGAGGTTGTGGAAATTCTAAGGAGCCGAGGATGAGTTGGGGAACGTCCCGCCTGCCCCGGATTCTATAGGAGAGCGCGAGCTGGCATAACACTCCCATTACGCTCATTTGAGGGTCAATGAGTACTAACGCCTGTTCACAACAGTTACTTCTGGTTGCCCATGATCCGCTCACCTTTGTGAGCATTTCTGATCAGCGGGGGCTCAACGATTGCGAGAAGATCGACCGCGATGGGTATTGCTCAGGTTTTCATTGTTGGACTAGCTGGGCCCTCCGGCAGCGGCAAAACGACCGTGGCCCGACGGGTGGCCACTCGCCTGAACGGGCGCGTTATCTCGATGGAAAACTACTCCGTCATAATGGAGCATCTTCCTCTGGAGGCTCGAGCCAAGGCAAACTACGACGTGCCTTCTGCAATCGATGTGAGGCTGTTGGAGAGCCAAATCCGCGATTACGCAGCAGGCAAGGCCATCGAGACTCCCATTTGCGACTTTGCGCAGCACTCCCGTGCCGACAACCGGCACGAACTCGTTCGGGCTTCGACGTTGCTGATCGTGGAAGGAATCCTGGCTTTGCATTTTCCGCAACTTCGCGCTCAATTCGCCTTATCCTTCTACCTTGAGGCTTCCGACGAGGTGTGTTTCCATCGTCGAAAAGTGAGAGATATCACCGAACGCCAGCGTTCCGCCGACTTTATCCTGTGGCAATGGGAAAATAACGTTCTGCCCGCGAAGCGGCAGTATGTGGTACCTAGCAAGGGCTATGCCGATTTCGTACTGGACGCCGACGCAGACTTGGCAACCGTAGAGAAAGACCTCTTCAATGTCGTCACTGGGCATTGGACTCAGTCGAGGGTGCCACAACCCGAGAGTCCAGTTGCGACTTAAATCGCAAATGTTACGGTCTGGTCAGAGAGTGTCACACGGGAGGCTCACACTCAGGTCCAGCAAGTACGGCTGAGCTTTCGTTTAAGACCCAGGCAGGGTGGGAGGCTTCGCTGGAAAAATTCAAGGTCGTGGCAGCAGCAGACAACTCACCGGTGTACCGAAAGTTAATCGAAGATGCGGACTTTTTATGAGGGCGGGTGCTCGTGAAACCGTCACTGGGATGGACGAACGGATACGATTCATCGAGCACAGGGGCAAGCAGATTTTGCTGCTGGATTTTTCACTCGCCACGGCTCAGCAGATGCTTTCTCTGCTCACGCGAGTTCAGACCACAGTAGCGCAGCAGGATCCCAAATCGGTTTTAATTCTGGCCGACTATGCGGGCGCTGAGATCGACCATAAGGTGGCGATGAAAATCAAGGAAGTGCTTACGCTCGACCGCCCGTTCGTAAAGAAGGCGGCTTGGCTAGGCACGGAGCACATGCACGCCCTCATCGAAAACCTTCACATGTTTTCCCGACGGGAAACTGTGACCTTCAAGACTCGCGAAGAGGCATTGGAATGGCTGGCGGTGCAATAAGCCGTACCACTCGACCGGTGAAAAATCGCCATTCCGCTCATTGGCCCAGGCGGGCAGGTCACTCAAGCCCGCTTTCGGCTTGAGTGGGGCGGTTCGACCGCTGGACAAGGTCCTCCCGCGGCTCGATCGCGCTTTTGGGCTGTCCACTCCTCGATCTCGTGCCTTCTGGCGCTGGTTTGGATCGGCCTCCGACATCTCCGCCCGTGGTTCATCATGATGTCGGCGAGTACATAGGTCCGTGAACTTCAAGCTGCCTAACTAAGTCTTAAACGCGGTTTCTCAACGTCTATAAATCCAGCGCTCGTATTGCCCTGCCTGTCAGGACCGAGCTTGTGAATTTCTACCACTGAAATACTTTTGTCAAAGAGGACCAGGGACGGTGTTCGGGTGAATTTTGCACGTCGCCCGGCTCGCCCACATCCTTCACCGCGCAAAGAATGCTTGTTCAGGATGGCAATCAAATGGCAACTTGACAGGTCAAGGACCAGCGAAATCTTTTCCCAATGAACCCGAGTGCGGCCTGTTCAGCGTTTTCGACGGCTATTCGTTACCTCATAGGGTCACGACGCGGTTACCACTTCGTAGGGTCTCATCATTTCGTTGTCTTCGTGTTCAAGGATGTGGCAGTGCCAGACGTAGCGGCCGGTGTAGCCGGTGAAGGGGACGATGATTCGCGTGACCATGCGGGAATCGGCGCGTACCGTGTCTTTCCAGCCGGCTTCATTTGGAGCGGGAGGTTGCGGTGGTCCCAGGAAGTGCAGCTGGCGCCTGGTTTGGAAGAGCCAGGGTTCGTAGGGTTGGCGGTCGAGGATCTGGAAGCGCACCAGGTGCAGATGAATGGGATGGGAATCGTTGGTGGGATTGATCAGGGTCCAGATCTCGGTCGATCCGAGCACCGGCTTTTCCGTGACCGGATGGCTCCAATGGGAAGCATTCAGCATGAGCATGACGGGATTGCCCGATTTGTTGACGTATTCGTCGAGCGTCAACAGGCGGGTCTTCACGGCTTGCGATTCCGGGATCCTGGGCACCGGGCGCAGAGTCGAAGGCAGCGAACTCGTGTCGGTGACTTTGGTTGCTGAGACGCGGAATTGCATTACCACGAACGCGTCATTCATGAGGATCAGCTGCTCGCCCCGGTGCTCGCTGAAGTCGACGATGAGATCGGCGCGTTCGCCGGGCGCGATTTCAAGGCTGGCAAGCGGGACTGGAGCGGGTAATAGGCCCTGGTCCGTGCCGATCTGGTGAAAGGTCGCGCGGCTGTCAGACGATTCACCGTCAGACGTTTTACGCAGGAGCGATAAATGATAGAAGCGGGCATTGGAAGCATTGAGGACACGGAAGCGATATTTTCTGGGTTCGACTTCGAGATAGGGAAAGAGCTTTCCGTTCGCCAGAATGGCGTTGCCTGAGAGTTCTGGAACCCAGGGAGATTGTGGATCGGGCGAAACCGGGTAGAAGAGCTGTGCGTCTCGCGTCAGAAGACGGTCGTAGAGAGCGAGCGGAATTTCGTATTTATCCTTGGGCAAATTGAGCGCGTCTTCAACGCTGTCGCGAATGAGGAATGTTCCGAACAATCCTGCGTAAACATTGAGGCGATTAATTCCCAGGGTGTGGTCGTGGTACCAGAGCATCGCGGCGTCTTGCTGGTTCGGGTAGAAGTAGAACGACGATTTTCCCGGGACGATCCAGTCTTCCGGATAGCCGTCGCTTTCGGGTCCGGTTTTCGCGCCGTGGAGGTGCACAACGGTGCGGACCGCAGGTTTGTCGGCCTCGGCTCCGTGAATGGTGTGGTCGACTGGCAAGAAATGTTCGTTGGGGAGTGCGTTCACCCATTCCACCAGCAGAGGTTCACCGGACCGCGTTTCGAATGTGGGGCCGGGCGTGGAGCGACCGAAGCTCCAGAACCTGGTGGGCGGCAGATCGCGATGAACTTTGCTGGTAGTGGGCTGAGCCTGGATGCGATAAAACGCTACGGTCTGCTTGGGGTCGGACGGACTCGGGCGCGTTCCCTGGCGCTGCGCGAGTTCAGGAATCCGAAGAGGATCGACAAATTGCGGCAGGGTATTGACGTCGAGTGCCGGGGCCATGGTGGGCGCTGCGTGGGCGTGCGCCAGTGCGTTGAGGAACCCTCTTTTGCCGGTCGCCAGGGCTGCCGCCAGCAGGCTCGATCGTCGCAGAAAGTTTCGCCGTGTGATCACCACATTCCTTTCGGGCTTCAAGCTTATAACAACGACAAGGCAGGTGAGCGCCTGGACGCCGCACCTGCCTTGCCGCTTACGGTAGACGATCCGCAGGAAGCTAGTAAATGTTCACGGGCTCGCCTGTGTTTTCGTTGAGAAGGAACAGGTCGTTGGTCACTTTCTGCTGGAAATCAAACAACGAGCTGATCGAGTTTGCGATGGTGTCGAACGATCCGTTTCCAATCCGCTGACCGCTCAGCCAATTGTCCTCGATGAAACGGATGACCGAGGTTTGATCGGTGATGGAATGATCCACAAAGTTGTGCTTCGCCCAGGGAGAAATTACGAGAAGCGGCTGTCGAGGGCCGTATCCGCAACGACCTTGCGCGTGTGTGGTGGCGGGCTTGAGACCGGGCAGCGCATTGGCGCCGCTGCCGCAGGTTCCCGGGCCGGTGAGCGCATCGGCAGCGGTCGCCGAAGAGTTCACGATCTGGCCGAGTTGATGATCGTACCAGCCATCAGAATCGTCGTAGAGCACAACCAGCGCGGTGTTGGCCCACTCCGGCTGGGCTTGCAGGAAGTTGGCCACCTTAACCACGAAGTGCTGCTCATCCAGAGGATCAGAATTCCCTGGATGGGCGTCTTGAATTGAGATGGCCTTGAGGAAACTTACCTGCGGGAAATTACCAGCTGACACCGCGGCGAAGAAATCATCGATGTCATAGTCGTGGTTGGCAGGATCGCCTGAGCGACCGATCGCCGTAATCGACTTGGGGCGCGCGTGGGTGGGATTCGCGGTGGATTTGTAATACTGAAACGGAGTGTGATGGGGAACGTAATCACCCTGCGTACCAGCGATAGGTGAGGTCGACTGGCGGTTGCAACCGGTGCTGCCGTCCGGATTTACGATGTTCAGGTTGAAGCCTCCGCCGAACCAGCCCCAGGTAATGCCAGCTGCGTTGAGCAGGTCGCCGATATTTTTTCCGCCCAACTGCGCAGTGCCGCTGCCGGAGCAAACGTCGCCATAGGGATCAGGGTCCCCAATCACGGTGTATCCGCCGTTCCCGTCGCCGACAAAGCCGCCGGTGCCGCCGGTATAGTTCACGACCCCGTTAGTCTGGCCCGAAATCAAATTAATCGCTCCGACCGTGGAAGGACCAAAGTTCGTGCTATAGGAGTTGTCGCTCATGGCGTAATGCTGGGCGTAGTTCCAGAGCGCCGTTGTCGTGTTGCCGTCGTAGTAGCCCATTACCAGGCCGTTTGTGTTCACCACGGCGGGCGGAGCACTCGGCGGCGGGCCTGGGCTTCCGGTGTTCAGCGGAAACAGATCCATCACGCCGCCGTCGAAGGCGAGTTGTTCGGCCATGTAGTCATGATCCATGTCCTGAGTAAATGCCTGGGAGCGATCAAGGCGGAAGGGGTTGGATGCGCCGGTGCCATTCGCCGGATTCAGATTGGGGTTGTAGTTCAACAGCGCGTTGCCAAAACCGTTCACGGTGGGAGTACCGGGAGCGGCGAAGAACTTCGGCTCGCCCGGCGGATTCAGAGCGTAGGGATAGGTTCCGAAATAGTGGTCGAATGACTGGTTCTCCCCGAAAATGATCACAATGTGCTTGATCGGCGTGGCGGTTTTGGGATTGGCGGCGTTGGCTGCCGGCGAGAGTGCTGGCGCGGCAACCATGGCGGCGGTGAGCAATACAGAGAGAAATTTACGCATAGAGTTTTGCCCTTTCGGAGATATTGGCGGTGCAGGGATTTCGCTGTGAGAGGATGCTACGGCGCGAAAGTTAAGGCAGGATTAAAGGAGTGTTAAAAGAAGCTTCGGCTACTTCGAACCGGAGCCGAGTGTTTTGTCCCGGTTGCGGCCGAGAGCGCAGCTACAAAAGCGCGCGAGTGAATTGACGGGACGCTGAAATCGCACTCCGTTGTCTACTCGTGCTGCAGGACCTCATCAATAACGACTTTGCCGCCTCGATCCACGGAGATGACTTTGTGGATGGAAACATAGCCGCTTAAGGTGATGTCCACGACGTAGTTGCCGGGATCGAGAATAAAGTTAACCGGCGTGTCTTTATCCAGCATGTGCTGGTTGACGGCGACCTGGGCTCCCTTGGGCGTAGTCTTGACGTTGACCGTGCCCATGCCTTGCGCTTCTTTGTTGCCGAAGAGCTTGTTCATTTTTCCGATGGTCTTGATGTCATCGACATTGCCGAGCGGCTGGAGTGTGGGCGAGAAATTGGTGGTCTGGCCCAGAGCAAACTGAGCGCTGGTGGTCTGGTCAATGTAGCCCGCCTTGCGCACCAGCACGACGTGCTGGCCCTTGTCGACGGGGACCTGCGCGGGAGTGACCCTGCCTGTGTTCTTGCCGTCAACGAAAACGTCGGCTCCGGCGGGGCTGCTGGAAACGGCGAGCGTCGCCATGAGCTGGGACAAGTGACTGGTGACGAATGCTTTGCTGCCGGAAGCTACGTTAACGGTCCGCGTATCGGTGGAATAACCGGCCTTGGTGACCGTAACCGTGTGCATGCCCGCGGCCAAACCGGTCAGAGCGAACGGCGTGACCCATGACGGGTCCGTTCTGCCATCGACTTGCACCTGCGCGCCCTGCGGGGTGGAATCGATTGCCATCTGTCCGGGGGCGATTGCGGGAGCGGGCGCTGGCTTCTTCCTGGAGTTTCTGCCCTTGGCGGCCGCAGCCAAATGAGTTGGCTCGGGCTCAGGTTCAGCCGCTGGTTCGGCGGGCGCTTGAGCTTCCGGTTGAGCTTGCGCTGGCGCGGTTTGCACTGGTGCCGGCGCGGGTTGAGCGGCAGGTTCACTGGCCGCTGGTTGCGGAGCCGGTTCGGCGGCGACCGGGCGCGGCGTATCGCCATCGCTGTTCAAAGTGTTTACGTGCAGCACCAGGACAACTGCGATGATCAGAATCAAAACCGCCGCGCCTGCGATGGAGTAAATCATCAACTGCGGAGGGACGCTCTTGATTTCTTTGATCGCCTTCTGGGCGACTACACGAGGCTGAACTTTCGGCTTCTCCGGTTCGTCTTCGCCCGAAAAGCCTGAGAAAACTGTGGGAGCTTGTGGCGTCTTTTGCTCGAAGACCGGTGGTGGCGGAGGAGGTGGAATATAAACTTCCTTGAGCGGAGGCAGTTCGGTCATATCCGAGAAGCTGATGCCGCCGCCACTCTTTGACGAACCGCCCTCGGCCATCATGGGATCGACGGCTATTTTTGGCTCTTCGATTTCAGGTGTTTCTACCGGGGGCTCATCAACGGCAGAAGACATGTACGCGGATGGTTCCGGTGCTTCGCTGGGAGCTGGCTTGACGGGTGCGGAGGATGCCCCCTGGCCGCCAGCCCATCCTGCTGCCGCGGCAGCCGCCTTGCGCGGAGCCGATGCGGGAGCTGAAATTTTCTTTTCGGCCGGTTTGCTCTGCACCGGCGGCGCGGCAGGAGGTTTCGCCTGAGCCGGCCGGCCTGGAGCTGACGCAGTGGCAAATTTCGTCTGGGCCGCGGCCTTGACTGTAGTTGGAACGGCTATGCCCTTGGCGGGCGCTGCTGCCGCTGCTTTCGCCGCCTGCGGTTTCGATTCCTTGCATTTTTCCAGCTCGTCGAGCAGTTCCCTTCCGTTCTGGAAGCGTTCCGCGGGATCTTTGGCGAGAGCTTTCATGATGAGATCGCTCAACACGGGATGAAGTTTAGGATTCACGTGCATCGGCGGTACGGGCGTGCTCTCGAGGATGCTCTGGCGGAGCGATTCTGCATCTTCACGATCGAAGGCCTTGCGGTCGGTGACCATCTCGTAAAACATAGCGCCCAAACTGAATAGGTTCGACCGGGCATCGATACTCTCACCGCGAACCTGCTCCGGAGACATGTAATGCAGGATTGAAGGGACTGCAGGCATTTGCGCGGTAAACTTGCCGATGCCGGAGACGCCGTAGCCCAGAATCCGGACCGTGCTGTCCCAGCCGCACATGATCTTGGAGGGCTCCAAACTGAAATGAAATATATTGTGGGAGCGCGCGTCATCGAGACCGCTGCATACCTGCCTGCCGATATCGAGCAGGTCCCAGATGGAAAATCCTTCTTTGCGCGCCAGCATGGTGGCGATGCTGTTGCCTTGAATGTATTCCATGGCCGCGCAGAACTGGCCGTCGATTTCCGCCGCGCTGCGAACCGGCGTGAGGTTGGAATGGCTCAAAACTTTGGCAGCCTCTGCCTCTGCGAGGAGGCACTGCTGCAGCTCAGCGGCGCTATCGCCGAAGGCAGACAGCTGAATCGCTTTTAAAGCGACGGTTTGGCTGGTCTCCGCGTCGTTCGCCTTGTAAACCACGCAGGTCGCGGATTTAGACAGCTCGCTCAGGATTTCGAAGTGGCCGATTTTAGTGGACATGGTTCCGTGCCCTCATCCCGGGAAACAAGCCGCGCAGTTCTCGGTTACGAGCTGCGTGGGTTAGAACCCGAGGCAGGTTGAAGCTAGGATATCGCTCGCGAGATCAAGGTTCGAGTTACCGAAGTACCGTGAAAAACGGGGTGATCGAGACTGCCGGGTTCAACCGCGTTTCGTAGAGCCGCCTCGATACGCGACAAAAAATAAGCCGTCGCCGACGTGACCTTTCGCGGCGAGGCACGTTTAAAGCCTGTTGGGCGCAGGTTGTCGTGAGGGACTCATTCGTTTATGCTGGAGGCCTGCATGGACCAGGCTCATCCGCTGTCCGGCACGCCGCGTCTTTCCTGGGGGCTCGACTGGGTTTCGCAATATGACTTTGACCCGATTCGTTACCAAGAACGCCCTCCGCAACAAGCGCCGCAGCATTCTGACGATCGCGAGTATCGGGGTTTCACTGCTGCTGCTGACCTTCATGATGACGCTGTGGCAGGGTTTCTATATCGACAAGGGCAGCTCCGAATCGACCCGGCGGCTGGTGACGCGACACCGGGTGTCACTGACGTTCAGCTTGCCCGGCTTCTATCGCGAAAAAATCCGTGGCATCCCCGGAGTGGTCGCGGTCGTACCGAATTCGTGGTTCGGCGGGTTATATAAAGACGACAAGCCGGAGAACTTCTTCGCGCAGTTCGGCACTGATCCTGACGAATTTCCAAAAGTCTATCCGGAGATGCAGTTACCGCCCGACCAGCTCGCGGCATGGCAACGCGACCGCGCCGGTGTGATCGTGAGTGATGAACTGGCTCAGAAATATGGCTGGAAAGTTGGGGATCGTATCGTACTGCAGGGCACGATCTACCCCGTCAACCTGGAACTGACGATTCGTGGCATCTTCCACTGGCCGACGACGAACAAAACCGTCTACTTCAACGCGAAGTACGTGGAAGAGGCGGTCGCATTTTTCAAGGGCCAGGCTGGCACCTTCAGCATTATGTCGCAATCGCCCGACGACGTGGCCAGGATCGCGAGCGCCGTCGACGACATGTTTCGCAATTCGCCGCAGCCCACCAAGACTGAAAGTGAGAAAGCGTTTGGCCTGAGCTTCGTCAACATGCTGGGCAATGTGAAAGCTTTTATTCTCAGCATCTGTCTGGCGGTTGTCTTCACCACGCTTTTGGTTTCTGCGAACACCATGGCGATGTCGATTCGTGAGCGCACCCGCGAAGTGGCTGTTCTCAAGACTTTGGGATTCGAGCGCCGGACGATCCTGGGCCTTTTCGTGGGCGAAGCCGTGTCGCTTTCAATTGCGGGCGGCCTTTTTGGATGCGGCTTCGCGTGGCTGCTTCTGACCATCATGAAGCAGTCGCCCATGGGTTTTTTTCTGGCGCAGATGACGGTTACGCCTGGAACGCTGGGGGTGGCGCTGGTCGCGGCGGCCCTGGTCGGCTTGTTCAGTTCGCTGGTGCCGTCCTACCATGCATCGCGCGTAGAGATCGTGGAAGGGCTCCGGCACATCGGTTGAGTACGGCCGGTGGAATGTAGCAGGTTGAATTTATGACGCTGAGCGGTTTTGTGATGCGCAATACATTTCGCAACAAGCGGCGCAGCGCGCTGACGATGCTGAGCATCAGTTTTTCGTTACTGCTGCTGACGCTGATGACGTCGATCTGGCGCACCTTGTACATCGACCAGGGAGCGGCACTTTCGGGAAGGCGGGTGATTACGCGCGATCGCGTCTCGCTGTCATTTTTTCTGCCGGGCTATTATCGCGACAAGATTCAAAGCATTCCCGGGGTGGTGGCGGTAGCCCCGATGACGTGGTTTGGCGGCCGCTATAAAGATGACCGGCCAGAAAACTCTTTTGCGCAGATGGCCACCGATCCCGAGGAGTATCTGAAAGTCGCGGCTGACAAGATCGTTCCGCCGGATCAGGCGGTAGCCTGGCAGCGCGACCGCGCCGGAGCTTTGGTGGATGAAACGCTGGTTAAGAGATTTGGTTGGAAAGTTGGCGATAAGATCACGCTGGAGGGAACGATATTCTCGGTGAATCCCGAACTCACGATTCGGGCTATCTACCACCGGGATCCGCCGCAGAACACGCTCTATTTCAATGCCAAGTATCTGGAAGAGGCGTTATCGTGGTTTAAGGGGCAGGCCGGTTGGTATGTCATTCAGGTGTCCTCACCGGACGACGTGGCGCGGGTCTCGAGCGAGATTGACAGCCTGTTTAAGAACTCCCCTCAACCCACGAAAACGGAGAGCGAAAAGGCGTTCATGCTTTCGTTTGTCGCGATGCTGGGCAATGTGAAGGCTTTCATCCTTGGCATCTGCGGCGCTGTGGTGTTTGCCATCCTGCTGGTCTCGGCCAACACCATGGCGATGTCGGTGCGCAGCCGCACGCGCGAAGTGGCCGTGTTGAGAACCTTGGGCTTCACGCAGGGGCGTGTACTCTCGCTGTTCGTGTTAGAGGCCATAGCTCTGGCAGTTGCAGGTGGAGTAGTAGGCATCGTGGCAGCGGCCGGATTAATCCGCGTGATAACCCACTCCCAGGTAGCGATCGGCGTTCCAGCAGAGATGCGGGTCACGCTACCGGCGGTGGGGCTGTCGTTGCTGGTGGCTGCAACGGTAGGGTTTGTCAGCGGTTATATTCCGGCCTCCGGTGCCTCCCGCATAAACATTGTGGAAGGGTTGCGCCACATCGGCTAGTTGCTCCAGTTTGGTTTGAAAGTGAATTTATGGCGATACCGATCCGCTACAACATCCGCAATTTGATGCTCCGCAAAGGGCTTACCATCATGACCGCGTTGGGCATCGCGTTGACCGTCACCACCGCGATCTTCCTGATGGCACTACTGGCGGGCTTGCAGCGGGCGTTTGTTTCCAGCGGCAACCCCATGAACGTGCTGGTGCTGCGCAAAGGATCGGAGGCGGAGCTGTCGGGCGGCTTTGACGCGGCGCTGTTTCCCACACTCAAGGTTCTTCCTGGCATCGCGAAAGACAGCCACGGCGAGCCTATGGTTTCGGGCGAATGGGTGGTGGTGATCGTGCTTCCGCGCAAGGACGGCACCGGCGAAGTGAACGTGACGGTGCGGGGCATGATGCCCGATGGTCTCGAGCTGCGGCCCAGCGCGAAACTGATCGAAGGCCGCTGGTTCCAGACCGGGCAGCGTGAGGTTGTGGTGAGCAAATCCATCCGCTCGCGGTTTGCGCACGCCAACATCGGCGATACCATGGAATTCGGCAAAGGGTCGTGGAAAGTTGTGGGCGTGTTCGACGCTGGTGGTTCGGCTTACGAGTCGGAAATATGGAGCGACGTGAATCAGATGGCATCGGATTTCGACCGGCAGGGCGGTTACTCGTCGGCCTACTTGCGTGCGACTGATCCCATTGCCGCCGATGCGCTTACGAAGCGGGTCAGTGACGACCAGCGGCTCAAGCTCGAGGGAGTTTTGGAAACGCAATATTACGAGAAACAGACTAGTTCGGGTGCTCCCATCAAATATATTGGCATCGTGGTGGCGATCATTATGGCGATTGGCTCGAGTTTCGCCGCGATGAATACGATGTATGCGGCGGTGGCCTACCGGGGGCGCGAAATTGCAACCCTGCGCGTGCTAGGATTTTCGCGGCCGGCGATTCTGACGTCGTTTGTTTTGGAATCTCTGATGCTGGCTTTGCTGGGTGCGGTAGTGGGAATTCTGCTGATGTTGCCCTTTAACGGGATGCAGACAGGAACGTCCAATGCAGTGACGTTTAGCGAAGTGGTGTTTACCCTGCAAATTACGTGGTGGGTTGCCCTCTACGCGATTGCATTCGCGCTGATTATGGGACTGTTCGGAGGATTTGCGCCCGCCTGGCATGCGGCGCGGAAGAATATTCTGACGGCGTTGCGAGGCTGATTCGCAATTCTGCCGCCTGCGTTATAGGGAAGCGAGCCAAACGCGCGATTAATGCGTCGCAAAGAACGCGACGCTTCGCGCGGCTCGCCCGGATCCTTCGCTGCGCAAAGGACGCTTGCTCAGGATGACAACGAACGTTTATGCCGATTGATGCCAAGCACGAAGACTTGCAGAGTTTGCGAATCGACCGCACGGGCCACGGCGCGGGCAGCGGTGAGCCGCCCGTGTGGGCGCGCCGCTACATTCTTATCGGGATCGTGATCGTAGTTGTGCTGAGTTTGTCCGCGCTCGGGTACCGGATGCTTTCCCGCGACGTGCCGGAGGTCGAGGTGACGCGCGCTTCCGCGGAGAGCAGCGACGTAGGCGGTACCGTGCTTTCGGCCACCGGCTACATAGTGGCGCATCACACCATCAATGTGAATTCCAAGGTCACAGGGCGCCTGGCCTGGATCGGCGTGGAAAAGGGCGACAAAGTTAAAGAAGGACAGGTTCTGGTGCGTCTGGAGGATCAGGAGTTCCGCGCTTCCTACGAACAGGCTCAGGGCGCGTTAGACAATGCGCGCGCATATTTTGATGAACTTCAACATGGGTCGCGGCCGGAAGAAATTCAACAGGCTCAGCATAACCTTGACGAAGCCCGCGCCACGCTGGTTGATGACAAACTGACTCTGGACCGCACCAAGGAACTTTCGAGCGCGGGCGTGGTTTCACGCCAGGTAATGGATGATGCGACCGCCAAGTTCGAATCGGACCAGCAACGTGTCAACTCGCTGGAAAGAGCGTTTCAACTGATGAAGATCGGGCCGCGCGCGGAAGAGATTGCCCGCGCCCGCGGAGCGCTCGCGCAGGCGCAAGGCCAGCTCGATTACGCCAAGTCGCAGCTGGATGCAACCGTGATTCGCGCGCCGGTTACCGGCACAATTCTCGACCGTACGGCCGAAAAAGGAGAGCTGATTACCGCGCAGTTTGCCAGCGCGGCGGCGGGCGGTCCGCAAGGATCGGTCGTGTCGCTGGCTGACTTGAACGATCTTCAGGTCGAACTCGATATCGCGCAGGCTGATTTTGCCCGGCTGGGGCCCAAGCAGAAAGGCATCATCACTACCGACGCCTATCCCGACAAGAAATATAACGGGGAGATCGCACAGATTTCTCCTGAGGCGAATCGGCAGAAGGCCACAGTGCAAGTGAAGGTGCAGGTGCTGAATCCGGATTCCTATCTGCGGCCGGAAATGAACGCCACCGTGAAATTCCTGGCAGACGAACCGAAATCCGGGAGCAATCAGCCGGCCGGGGTCTTTGTGCCAACCGGCGCGTTGCGGGATCATGACGGCAAGAAGGTTGTGTTCCTGGCCTTCGATGGCAAGGCGCGGATGCGCGAGGTTCGTGTGCTAGGCCAGCGCAGCGACGGGGTTCTGGTGGACGGGCTGGTGGGGGGCGAAAGCGTGATCAGCAAAGGTCCGCCAGACCTGAAAGACGGGGACACAATTAAAATCAAGGGGCAGTCATAATCATGAGCACTGTTGCTGAAAATCAAGTCGCTACCGGAACCAAAGTAGTTCAGGCTCGCAACGTCAGCAAGATTTTCAAGCGCGAGGCCTTTGAAGTGAAGGCTCTGGACGATGTGTCGATCGACATCGCAGCCGGCGAATTTCTGGCGCTGATGGGACCGTCGGGCTC
>JBEKWP010000005.1:0-76910 GCA_049512915.1 Candidatus Sulfotelmatobacter sp. | reverse complement strand
TGGCGCTTGCGTCTGCGACGTGCTCGGGATGGTTGAAAGCGAAACCGTTAGCAGGATCGAAACGATCGTGGAGCGCGTGCTGGTCGTCATCGGCGATTCCCTCGGCGGCGAATTCTAGCACGGTGCAGAAACCAGGATCCCTCTTGCGATTCGGGAAGACAATGTTTTCGGGAAGACAATGTCTTGGCTTGGGCTGTGAATCCTCACCAAAATAAACTTTTGGGCCATGGCCGCGCGGTCTCGCGGTCTAGATCAATTTGGATACCCCTCCCCACCCCCTCGATCTTTAGAATCATCGGGTTAAGCAAGGAATCGCCCGTAAAATCCGCATGTCAAAGAACTTAGAGGTCAAAATCCAGAGAACAGGGGTCTTAGAGGTTCGCCGATGAGGCTGCCCTCGGTCCGTCATTGACCGATGGCCATGCCAGGAAACCCGCGACAGATGGGATCCCCCAGTTTCGACTGGCGAAGCCTACCATCCGTTTATAGCTCTCTGCTTGTGCTCAAGGCCCCATCACCGTCCCATCACTGGCGATACACACCCAGCTATCCCCGCGGCGCACCCACATGTCGATGAACCGTGCCCGCAGGCTATACGGCTTCCCCTTCCTCATGCCATTTTCCCGATAAACGCCGTCGACGATCGCAGCCGTACCGTAGACATGGACCTTCATGGATTCGCTCACCACCCGTGCGGGATGCTCCAGCTGCGACTCCACGCTGGCCATATACTCCGCCTTACTCATCAGCTTCCCCTCAATACCGACGTACACCAGTTCCGGCGCCAGCAGCAGGTCGAGGCCTGCCGTGTCTTTGGTTTGCACCGATCGATTCCACGCATTTTCGAGATTCAGGATTCTGGCCTGGTCGTCATCAATCTGACTCCATCCCCCCAACCATGCGATGCCCACAATCGCCAAAACCAGAACTTTCCCTCTCATGAAACAGCCCTCTACAGCAACCATCGGCAACTCTGCAACCGTGCTTGAGCCGTGGTCAGATTCTCACTGTGACGCGACCGAGTACTCGGGGAACACGATCATGTGGTGTCATTGGATTGGTTCAACGGTGCAGTTGCGTCCGGAATTGCGGTTCGAGCGGGCCTGGGACGGGAAGGCATACGACGACGGGCGACGGCAGAATCAGCTTACCGTAGCAAGCGATCTGATTTTCCACTTTTAAATGAGTTACTCAAGCTACGCGGCGCAGTTTGGTTACTCGGCCTGACTCGACCCACTCAACTACGAAGATGTTGCCGGCGTGGTCAAAGCAGGCGCCGTGGGGGCAGACGAATCGGCCGGGGATGAAGGTTCCGGGGGGCTGATTTCGGACTGTGCTCCAGTCTTCTCTGGAATATTCGGATTCGCCCAGCGTTGCTACTACATTATTTTTGAGGTCGAGGACAATCACCTTGCTCAGCAGGTCGGGGATTACGACTTCGCCGTTGCGCTCTTGCAGATTGCAGGGCATCTTCGAAGTGCCAGCGATGGAGTCAACGTGTTTGCCATCGAGGGTGAAGCGCTGCAGGCGGCTGTTGCCGCGGTCGGTCACTACTAACAGTGGAGGCTCTTTGCTGGTCTCTTTCCCGGTTTCGAGCCCGCGCGTGTCGACCCAGAGGCCGTGCGGGCAATCGATTTGGTCGTCGGCTTTGCCGAGTCCGCCGAAGGTGCGGATGAATTCGGCTTTCTGGTTGTACTGGTTGATGAAGCTGGAGCCGTATCCATCGCCGACATAAATGTCGCCGTTCGGGGCGATGGCTACGTTTGTCGGGCGGTACGCTACGGTTGAGAACTTGTCTTTTGGCTTGTAGGACTCGGATTCTGACGGATATCCCAGCGTGAATACTTCTTCACCTTTCAACGTGCGCTTGGTAACGATTCCGTGCTCGTAGTCGCAGAGATAGAGGAACTCTTCGCTTCCCTCTTTGCGGAGGGTCAGGCCGTGGGCTCCGCCTTTGAATTGGCGTCCCCAGGAGCGGACGAACTTGCCTTTTTCGTCGAAGACCACCATGGTGTCGAGGCTTTCGCTGGTGGCGTTCACGGTGTGGTGGATGTAGATGTTGCCCTGGGAATCCTCGCAGACGCCGTGGGTGTTGCCGTACTTGATGGTGCGCGGGAGCTGTCCCCAGTCGTGGATGGCTTCGTATTGGTGGTCGCCTTGCCCGAGGATGGGCGCTTTACTGCCGGTTTTGTCGGTCGTGCCGAGCAACGCAGGAGCGGCGGCCGCCGCGGCGGCCGTGACTAAAAAACTGCGACGCGTGACTTGCATGATCGGGGCTCCTGATGGATTACTTGCTTGCAACCGTTTTTTGATCGACTAGTTTCGGATCGGCGAATTGCAGCCAGAAGCCCATCATCTCTTCGTCGCTCGGCTCACCCCAGCGAAGAGCTTTCGAGGGATCGGGATTCTGCGGGTTGTCGAAGGAATTGTCGAAGTAGGAGGTGGTCACAAGCTTGGTGCCTTTGGGCAGGAGAAACTGGTTTTTCAGGAAATACGTTTCCTGCCAGCGGAAGTCGTAGTGCGGCACGTTGAGGATCACCTCGTGATGGCCGTCGGGATAGATGGCTTCGGTGGTCATGCTTTTCCCGCGAAAGTGCATGTGGGCGGTGTAGGCGAGAACCGTGACATCTTTCGGCAGCGTGAAACAGGAAGTTACGCGGTGGTTGCCGTCGTTGGGCGGAATCAGGAAGAGGTCATTCCAGATTTCGTACTGGGCGATTTCGTGCTTCACGGGTTCTTTGGCGAAGACGATGCCGATGCTGGTGCGATCCTTCACATCCTCGCCGGTGCGGTTGCTGTAGTGAATCTGATACTGAAGATAGGAACCGGCGGGAATTCTCAACGCGTAACCGGCGGGGCGGGTTTCGGCCAAGTGTCCGGGCAGATAGATGCCGGGGACGATGTTTATATATCCGGAAGACATACCCGGAACGCCGCCACCATCGGGGGAAGAGCAGCCGTCGTCGATTACGGGCGCGTCAGCCCTGAGGTGTAAAACCTTCCCGGTGCGGTAGTGGTATTTGTCGACTCCGGCATCGGGCTTTCCGTGTTCCGCTACTTCTTTTGCGACCTTGTCGGCCGTGATTACGGAGACGGTGGCGTGATGCACTACGCGGCGGTCTCCGGGAAGCACCTCGGCGGCCTGCACCCACTTGTCTTCGGTGAAGTTGGTGGGGACGTAGATGTATTCGTAATCGTCCTGACTGGCGCTGGTCGCCGTAAACTCGGGGATGGTGAAGACCACGTCGGGCTTGATGTGCCAGCCTTCGGCAAATACGGGAGCCGGGGGAAGATCTTTGGGATCGCCTTCGCGGGCGCCGGTTCTGACCCAGGCGTCGATGGTGGCGATGTCGGCGTCGCTGAGGCGGGGATCGTTGAGGAACTCGCCTACCTTGGGATCGGCGTGCCAGGGCGGCATCTTGCGTTGTACGACCGCTTCGCGAATCTGTCTCGCCCAGGGACGGGTATCTTTATATGTCATCAGCGACATGGGAGCGATGTCGTTGGGACGATGGCAGGTGACACAGTTCTTGTAGAGGATGGGAGCCACGTCGCGGTTGTAGGTGGCTTCTTTCGGAGGACTCGGCTGAGTCGTGTTGTCTTGCCCGGCGCCGAGGAACAGACTGCAAAACGCTATTGCGATAAGGATTAGAACGATTCTGCGTGGAACCATGTGCCCCCTCCAACCGAGGTCATTCTAAGGCGCGGACTTCGGGAGCACAAGGAGTGGAGTGACAGGTCGCCGGGTCCTCGGGCGCGTCTTGCTATGGCGCTTCTTCTATGGCGCTTCGATCAGCTCCATTTTTCCGTCGCGGGTGCGGTGCAGGACCATGACTTTGCCTTTGGGATCGCGGAAGACGAAGACGTCGCGATCGCGGAAGTGGGCTTCTTTGATGGCCTCTTCGAGTGTCATGGGGCGCATGGCTACGGCTTCGTCGGAGCGGACCAGGTGCACCTCGGTGGTTTTGGCGACTGCGGGATAGCGATGCACTACGACCGCTACCGCTGTTTTTTCGGTCAGGCCGACGGCGGTCTGTACGGTTTCGGCGAATTGCGGGGAGTGGCCGTTCCACTTCTTTACTTCTTCGGTCTTGCGGGCGGAGCGTTTTTTCGATTGCCAGCGGGTTTTGTATTTCACTGCTTGCTTTTCGAGGTGGTCGAGGGCTTCGCTGACGGCGATGGTCATGTCTCTGGCTTGAGCCAGGCCGACCAGCGGGCCGTTGCGCGGGCTGATGGTGATTTCGGCTTTGTGGCGGTGCTTTTCTACGGCGAGGATGACCTTGGTTTCGAAGTGGTCGCCGAGGATTTTGCGGAGTTTGGCGATGCCGGTTTCTACTTCCTTGCGAATGGTGGGAGTTACTTCGTAGTGCCTGCCGGTGTATTCCACGTTCACGAGCGGCCCTCCTTGGTCTTGCTTGGTCAGTTGGGCACTGCATTTATAAGGAAGCGAGCCAAACGCGCGATTAATGCGTCGCAAAGAACGCGACGCTTCGCGCGGCTCGCCCGGATCCTTCGGCCGCAAAAGCGGCGGCCTCAGGATGACAACCTTTTTTTTCTGGCTTCACTCGGTCATTCCTTTACTCTGCGTTGGTGGGTGCTGGGGATGCGCATGTCTTCGCGATACTTCGCCACCGTGCGGCGCGTTACCTGGATGCCTTGGGATTGCAGGATGCGGGTTAGCTGCTCGTCGGTTAACGGGCGGCTGGGGTCTTCTTCTTCGATCAATTTCTTGACGCGGCGTTTCAGGATCAGGAGCGAGGTGTTGCCGCCCTCGGGTCCCTGGACGCTTTCGCTGAAGAAGTACCGCAGTTCGAATACACCCTGCGGTGTGTGGGCGTACTTGCTGGCCACGGCACGGCTGACGGTGGAAGGATGCACGCCGATTTCTTCGGCCACCTCCTTGATCATCATGGGTTTTAACTGATCGATGCCTTTTTCCAGAAAATCCTGCTGACGAGCGACGATGCAATAGCAAACTTTGGTGATGGTTTGCTTGCGCTGCTCGATATTCTTGATGAGCTGGATGGCGCTCTTGTAGCGCTCTTTGACGTAGTCGCGAGTATTTTTGTCGTTGGTGTCGCGGGTGATGAGCTTTTTGTAGGCGGGGTTGAGGCGGAGTTGTGGCAGGTCATCGTCGTTCATCAGGACGAGCCACTCGTCTCCGTGCTTGATGAACGCGACATCGGGCTCGATGAGGCGGGCCTGGACTTTGTTGTATTGCAGGCCGGGCCGGGGATCGAGGGTGCGGATGTAGTCGAGGGCTTGCTGAACGGCGTCGGCGGGGCGGCCGATGGCCTTGGCGATTTCTTTGTGCTGCTTGCTCTGGACGGCACGGAGGTGCTGGTCAACTATCGCGACGGCATCCTCGAGGACCTGGGCGGTGCCGTTGGTTGGTTTGTCCCCGTTTTTGTGGTGCGCGAGTTGGTGCTGGTGATAGCGCAACTGGAGCAGAAGGCATTCGCGCAGAGTGCGGCAACCTACGCCGGGAGGGTCGAGTTGGCGAATCACTTCGAGGGCTTCCTGGAGATCGGCGGGCGTGAAGCTGGGTTTGTAGACTGGGCGTGCAGCGGCGGGAGCTGGTTCGGGTGCGGGAGCGGCGGCTGCAGCGGCGTTTCCGTTGCGTCCGGGAAGAAAGGGTTCGATACGGGCCGCGGGGGACAGGCCGTCCACTTCATCGATGGAGTTTCCTGTAAGAAGATTGGCGGCGGAGAATTCGTTCGCGTCGGTTGTGAAGGCGCTGGAGTTAAGGCTGGCGTCTACGGAAGCTGGCCGGAGCAGCGCCGCGGCCTGCGTTTCGTCCAGCGTTTCGTCCAGCGTTTCGTCATGCGCTTCACCTGGGACTTCGTCCTGCACTTCATCCGGGACCAGGCCCAGAGCCTGCGCTTCGCTGGCAATACTTCTGGCGGCGGCGGCATCGGCTTCGGGAGGCGCGGGCGGGGCTACGCCTAACATTTCTTCATCGCTGGCGATCAGGTAACCGTCTTCGTTGAGGTTGCCGATGATCTGCTCGGCGGCTTCGCGCACGGCGCGGCTGAGGCTTAGCGCGCCCAGTTGCCAGGCCAGGTGATCCGTGAGATTTGTGGGTTTCGAGAGGAAGTTTTCGAATGACGGGCGCTCGATCTCTTCCATCTCACCGCGGGTGCGGTAGCCGGGATCGAGATAGTCCTGGAAGAACGATCCGAAATCGATTTCTTCGAAGGGGTCTTTCTTTTCGGCGGTGATGGGAGCTTCCTCGCCGGATGCGGGAGCGGGACGGTCTCGCTCTTCTTCTTTGCGGCCGATTTCGTCGATGAGCGGGACAGAATCTTCGAGTTCTTCGAGAACCGGGTTCTCGACCATCTCGGCGTTGATCATGTCCTTGAGTTCGAGCTTGTTGAGCGCGAGGACGGAAACCATCTGCACCAGACCCGGGGTGAGGATCTGGCGTTGGGATAGTTTGACGCTCAGTTTGTGCTGTAGTAAGACCATGTTTCAAGGTTTCAGGGTTGCAAGGTTTCAGGGTCTCAACGTTTACTCCAGCTTGTCGAGCCGATTGTCGTGGCTGTCAAGCCGGTGTTCGTGCATCTCCACCACGCGCAGCAACCTGGCTGTGCCTTCAGCAACTTCGGTGACTAGCTTTGCCGCCCGATCAAGCTGGCGATCATGTTTTTCGCTCTCTAGCGATAACAGCTCCAAGTTGCGAGTCAAAGCTTCCAGCCGTTCGTCAATCGTCATCGCTGCTTCCCCCTTCTTAATCTTCTTCGACAACTATCTGCACAATGTTCGACGTTTGTCGTTCAGTCATTTGCGCCCGCTTGGTTTGCGCTGCTCCGCGTCGCCCCCGAAAAGTGTTACAGCCCAGCGAGGCACGCCCCTATACCCGATGTAGCCTCCGCTCTCGTTACGATTGCGAAATATCTGGACTGTAGCGCAGACGGCCAACACCAAGAGAAACAACAGCCACACGGCATTCCAGATGGCATCTACCCACCTATAGCGCCTGTCGAGAGCAAGAGATCCCAGAAACAAAGTCCAAAACACAATCCCAGGAATCCAGCTTCGGTATTTTCTATTCACAGTAGTCTCCTGGTTGTTCGTCAGTCGGGCTAATGCCAGCGCCCTCAGGCGCTGAGGCCTACAACCGCTTGCTCCCCGCAGCAGGGCGTAAGCTGTGCCCTTCCCGAACCTATACCAGCGAAAAACTCTCTCCTAAATAAACCCTTCTGACTTCCGGATCAGTGGCTAGCTG
The DNA here is from genome assembly GCA_049512915.1 of Candidatus Sulfotelmatobacter sp. GTDB lineage: Bacteria > Acidobacteriota > Terriglobia > Terriglobales > Acidobacteriaceae > Sulfotelmatobacter. The sequence goes on along the minus strand of JBEKWP010000005.1, from coordinate 69,682 downwards.
TTCGGGCTGGCCCTGGCGGAAGATGCGGCCGTCATCGATGATGTAGGCGCGGTCGGTCACTGTGAGCGTTTCGCGCACGTTGTGATCGGTGATCAGCACTCCGATGCCGCTGGCCCGCAGGCTGCTGATGATTTTCTGCAGGTCGAGAACGGCGATCGGGTCGATCCCGGAAAATGGTTCGTCGAGCAAGATGAAGGTTGGGCTGATGCACAGGCAGCGGGCGATTTCGACGCGGCGGCGCTCGCCGCCGGATAAGGCATAGCCCCGATTCTGCCGGATGTGCTCAAGCCCGAGTTCATCGATGAATTTCTCCATCTTCTCGCGGCGCTCGTGCCAGGACATAGGCTGCGCCTCCAGCACCGCGAGGATGTTCTCCTCAACCGTGAGTTTGCGAAAAACCGAAGCTTCTTGAGGGAGATAACTGATGCCATACTGGCGGGCCCGGAGGTACATGGGAACGTCAGTGATGTCCTGACCGTCGTACAGCACGCGGCCGGTGTCCGGGGGGATCAGGCCTACGATTGCATAAAATGTGGTCGTCTTGCCTGCACCGTTCGGGCCAAGTAAACCAACCACTTCGCCCTGCTCGACACGCAGGCTGACACCATTTACGACCCGGCGTCCCCGGTACGATTTGCCAATTTCATCGGTCGCCAGGGTACGCATTTATCTTGCCATTAACGGGCCACTCGGGTCTGAGTTACCACAGGAGTACTTGCTTCGCCTTCTACGAGCACCCTATCATCGCCCCTAAAGAAAGTCAACGAAACCCCGGTAATCTTGCCTCGTTCGGCATCAAAAATGCTGGGCGGTCCGCCGGTGAGCACGAATTTGTCGTCGGAGGCGGTATAGACCAGGGTTTTGCCTTCGGCTCGCCGATTGGGCTGCTGGACGACGACGTTGCCTTTGGCGACCAGGTGATCCAGCTGTCCTGGTCCGGAAGTAGGACCTGCAAGTGTCTGATTGCTCGAGGTTTGGCTGCGCGGCACAAGGTAGGCATCCATGGTGTTAGACGAGGCGGTGAAGTTGCTGCCCTTGGCCACTACTCCTCCTTCATAGTGAGCTAGTCGCTCGGCGTCGGCATAGGTTAGCCGGGCTGAGGTGATGGCCACGGGGCCCTCGCCGGCGGGTTTTTCCTCAGATTTGGCCTTCGTTTTGGATTCTCCTTTGGCCTGGGCCTTGCTGGCGGGAGAGCTATCCGACTCGACTTTGCCTGGTTGGGCCGGTCCTGGTTGAGCCAGCTTCGCCTGGACCAGGACGGTGGAGACCGGTTGCGTGGGCGTACCTTGGGCGACTAGGAAACGGCGGTCGCGGTCAAACTGGATCGAGGGCGCCTCGATGATGTTGGCGTCCTGCCATAGACGGGCGTTGCCCCGGTAGAGAGCGACTGCGGGAGAGTTGTGCGCGGTCATGGTGGCGGAAGTTACGTGAATTGGCGAAGCGGAGGCCAGGAGCGCTCCGTTCGGCTGTTCCTGGAGTTCGCTGTAAGTGCTTTTCACGTCTTCGTCGGCGAAGGCGTCGTCGGTGGCGCGATTGATGCGGATGGTGCGTGCCGTGGTTACCATGCTGCCTTCGGAGACGCGGGGGCTGCCGGTGAGCACGAGAATGCGGTCGGCGGGAGTGTAGACCGCTTTGTCCGCCCAGGCTTGCGTGCGTTTGCTGGGAACCTGGCCGTCATCGTACGCCACATTTCCCTTCTGGATGATTGAAGAAATTCCTCCCTGCGGGAGAAACAGCGCATCGAGCGTCTGGCTGGTGCTGACGCGGTCGGGTAGTTGCGGGGTGAAGTTCACAATCTTCGCGTCGGGTGCGCCATGGATCGAGGTCAGGCGGCTTGAGCCGTCGCCGGTCGCGGCAAATTTCGCGTCGAAACGGCCGGCGGTGACCACCGTGTGCTCGGCAGATGCGTGCGCGGTGGCGGGGTTCGAGTTCTGGGCTGGGGAGATTGCGATCTGCGCCGCTCCGGAGGTTTCGGCATGGTCCAGTTGGTTGCCGTCCGCGATGAAGAAATCGACGGTGGGCGCGGTCAGGTCGAAATTCTGGGGTTCAGAGTCACGCTGCGCGGCATGTTCTGTGGCGTTCGCTGCCGGCGCGCTGGTGGCGTTCGGGTGCTGCGCCAAATGGACTCCGTCGGTGGCATGCACTTTCTTCAATTCGTTCCGGCCGATGAAATCCAAGATCGCGCGTCCGGCGTCGCCCTGCATGGGTTGCGACCCGAGGCGCTCGGCGTGGACATTGCCGGTCAGCGTCGCGGTGTGCAGCAGGTTTCGTTTGCCGATCAGAAACATTTCGGCTTCATCGGCGCGGGCCCGCATCTGGTCGGCGTCTTCTCCGCTGGATTCGGCGTTCACGTTTCCTGTGGCCAGGACGCGCTGCACTTCGTTCTCCGGCCCGAGAAAGAATGTGGCTTCCTCGGCTTGCATGGTTCCGCGTGCGCGCTCCAGACGGGGATTCTCCAACACGACTTCGTGAGGGTCGTGCGTGATTCTGCCGTGAGTGGCGACGAGCGTGTCTGCTTGCGGGCCGCCGAGCATCACATGAATCTGCGAAACCAGCGTGAGCGTGTTGCTCTTGCCGGAATACTGCACGCCGACGGCCCAGCCCGTGGCCTGGGGTGTGCGGAAGTTAACCCGCGCACCGGTGAAAGCGTCTCCGCTGTTTTGATTGAAGATGAGGTCTGTGGTCTCGAGGTGGATGGGATTTTTGAGTTCTCTCGGAGTTCCCTGATCCGGTCCAGTTCCGCCCGCAGGGTTCGATTCCAGATCGATCTGGACGTCTCCGTGGGCCGTGATGTTGCCGGATTTCTTGTCGTAGGAGAAATCGTCCCCGTAGATCTGGTCGAAGCGGGAGGAATCGCGGCCGTAGAGAATAACGCTGACGTGGCGCAGTTCGGCGCTGCCGTCGAGCTGGAATTGTTTGAGGCTGCCGGCCTGGACGGTGAACAGGGTTCGCTTGCCGTCCGACTTGGAGAATTGAAAACCGTTCGCGGTCTGCTTGATGTCGATGCCGATCTTGTTGGGGATTTCCTTCAGCACATTGCGCTGGCGCATGCGGGCGTAGAAATACATTCCCGAGATCGTCGCGGTGAACAACACGGCGATCACGGCCAGCCAGCGGCGCAGGCGGTAGATGGGGAGCGGCATGTAGGTTCAGTCTAATGGAAGCGGAGGGTGAGAGTAATCACGAACAAGCGGCGGATAGGGGCTTCGCCACATCAGATCAATCAGGAGGGTTGTTCCCGATGCGCTTGTCTCTCAAAGTAGAAGGCCACGGCCAGCGCAAGGATGAGAGCCGCGAGGCCAAACAGGGTCGCGGCGGGAATGTTGTTGGGCTCGAGGATGATGACTTTTCTCGCCATGGCGATGAGGGCCACTTCGAGGACGAGGCGAACATGAATGACATCCCTCCGCAGATATGCCTTCAGGGTTTCCAGCAACTCGACGCCGATAAGGATCAGGAGGAAGAACGAGAAAATTTCGAGCAGGCCTTGCACTGGGATGAGGAACCGCGGAGGCGTCCAGATCTCTTCTGCAATGAGGAAGCCTAGATGTACGGTGGAAAGCGTTACAACGATAACTAGAAGAACCGCCAACGCGACGGCAATGAGCTTTTGAATCTTGGTCAGAAGGGCTTCCATATCGTTTCCACCCATATGGGGCGGGTGGGCGACGACGATATTTACATGGCTGGGAGAAAACTTCAACCCGGGGTCGAACCCGCCCCGGAAACAGATCACCCCTGCTTTGAAATTCCTTCCGGGTCGCGGGTGACGGGCTTAAGATCCTGCAAGGTCAGTTCCAGGCCGCCGAAATCGGGGTGGTCGTTGTGGCCGATGGTGAAGGCAATGTCGATGGCGTCTCCGGCCAAGAGGGGCGACTGCTGCAGTCTTTCAGCCATGCGCCAGCCCAGGGCGTTGAAAACAGTTCTCAGTTCTCGGTTCTCAGTTCTCAGTTGAAAACCCTTTGCTTCGGCTTTCTCTTTGCGTCCGATGGCTGCGCCATCTGGGTGGCAGTTTGGAGTTGCCAGAATTGCTACCGCTGAGAGTTCTGTCTTATCGGCGTCTTCTTCGGCAGATTCTCGGGGAGAGAATTCGTGGCCGTCGTCTTCTCCCGCTTTCAGCTTCAGCTTGATGTGTTTGTCTTTCAGGATTTTCGGGGGAGCGATCAAACGCACGCCGCGGGCCGCGAATGCCGGCTCGTGGTTTCCCGCTCCGTGAGGCTCGAGCAACTGCAACACGCGAAACAGTGACGGAGTAATTTCGTCGAGATCCAGTTCTGCCTCCAGCTCGAGCACGGGATCGAAATCCGCCGGAGTAAGCCGGGTGCGCGCGAAGGCATCGAGCTGGGCGCGCAGTTGCGGCACGTTGTTGGACGGCATGGCGAAGCCGCAGGCGTGGGAATGTCCACCGTAGCGAGTGAAGAGATTGTGCGACGACTCGACCGCCTCGAGCAGGTGAAAGGGGCGAATGGAGCGGCCGGAACCAAAGGCCTCTTCGCCTTCGCGGGCGATGACGATGGCGGGGCGGTGGTAGCGCTCGACTACGCGGGTGGCCGCAATGCCGATCACGCCGCGGTGCCAGCCTTCGCCATCGAGCACAATGCAATAGGCTTCGCACAGCGCCGGATCGGCACTAATGCGCTCTTCGACTGCGCGCAGAATGCTGCGCTCTTCTTCCTGGCGGTCGGAGTTGAGACGATCAAGTTTGGCGGCGAGTTCCCGGGCCCGCGCGGGGTCTTTCACGCTGAATAGCTCGATCACATCGCGGGCGACATCCATGCGCCCAGCGGCGTTGATGCGGGGCGCGATGCGGAATGCAACTTCGGTGGAAGTGGGAGGGCGCTTGGTGGAAATCTGCGCTACTTCGAGCAGGGCCTTCAGGCCGGGATTCACCGCGCGGCGCAGGGCATCGAGGCCAAGACTGGCAAACACCCGATTCTCGCCGGTGAGCGGAACGGAATCGGCGATGGTGGCAATCGCTACCACCTTCATGAAGGATCGCAACATGCGCAGCTGGTCTTTTTTGTCCAGGCGTTGGTCCAGGCGCCGCTGCATTAATCCTTGGGCGACTTTGAAGGCTACTCCGGCTCCGCAAAGCTGTTTGTAGGGGTACTGGCATCCCGCCTGATTGGGATTGACTACCGCCATGGCGCGGGGAACGCCGTCGGGTCCGGGCAAGTGATGATCGGTGACGATGAGGTCGACGCCCAGGCGCTGCGCGGTTTCCGCAGGGGCGAAGGCGCGGATGCCCATATCGACGCTGATGATGAGGCGAATGCCCGCGGCTGCGGCGCGTTCGATCACATCGTCGCGGAGATCGTAGCCTTCGCGAATGCGGTGGGGCACGTGAAAATCGGCGACGCCTCCGCAGAGTTCGATTGCCGTTTTCAGGATGATGACCGCCATGGTGCCATCGACGTCGTAATCGCCGTAGATGAGGATGGGCTCCTTGCGTTCGATGGCGGCATCGAGGCGATCAACGGCCGCGCGCAAGCCGAGCATTTCTTCGGGTGCGTGCAGGTGATCGAGAGAGGGGAAGAGGAAGCGAGCGGCGGAGTCGGGATCGGTGATGCCGCGGCGGATGAGCAAGCGGGCGAGGGTGTGAAGCGGACTGCCTCGCTTGTTATGATCCCGCGCTTGATTCGGAATCGGGAGATCCGATAAATCGCGGAGGGCCGTGGCCAAGTTCTGCACGCGAACCGGGTCTTCGGTGGCCAGTTCCCAGCGCACGTTATTCTTAGCCCTCGTCGTCAGTCTTAGCCTTCGTCGTCCTGGTCCGGTTCGTCGATGGGGATGCCACCAAAATCTTCGGAGACTTCGAGCAGGCGCTGGTAGCGGTCGTACCAATCGGTGCTGACTTCGCAAAGAAACATCGATCCCTGATAGGCCCAGCCGAGTTGCAGAAATCCGACTTTGCCGATGTGGGCGCGGAGCCAGCGTGCATCCTCCACGTCGTCGCCGTCGGAGAACTCGGAGTGGGTGAGGCGTTGGACGAGTTCGTCGAGTTCCTCGCGCTCGAGCTTCCAGGAGTGCATGGTGAGGAATGGTGTGCCGGCGCTCTTGGCGAGTTCTACGAAGTCCTTCCAGCCATCGGGATTCGTGCCCATTTCCCACATGACGCACTGCACTTCTTCATAATCGACATAACCGTGGAAGCGGCTCATGCCGTGGCCTTCGATGAAGGCGATCATGTCATCTTTGATGATGGTTAAATCTTCTGGCGTGGGCGACATAGCAGAACCCGAAACAACATTGTATGCGTTTGGGCACGAAGCTGCCAGCGCACCGTGGTTTCAGGGCCAGCCAGCGATTGGTGAACTTCATTTTGCGTTTGGCAACAGGCCTTTTTCGACTAGCACCGGAGGCCTGCGGTGCCGGGTGACCTGCTCATAGGCGTAGGCCCAGCCTAGCAAGTCGCCGTCTTTCCAGGGGCGGGCTGAAATCTCCAGGCCGAAGGGGAGACCGCTGGGATAGAACCCACCGGGAACAACGACCGCGGGAACACCGATCATGTTGACCCATCCCGTGTCGCTGTGAGGACCTTCGCTGATCTTTCCATCCTGCGGCATGGTCTCATCGGGCGGAGGCATCTGGGTTGCGGGATAGACGAAGCCATCGAGATGCAGGCGGTCGAGTGTTTCGTAGTACATTTCGAGCGCCTTCCGCCGGGGCGCAACGACATTGGCTTCGGCTTGCGGGTCGGTTTCGAAGATGGCCTGGATCACTGGCGGGCGATCTTTTCGGGTGAGATCGTCGACGCCTCCGATGATGGTGGATGGCAAGGGAGAGCCGACGGCTTTCTGGTATTCATCGGGCGAGTGGTATTGCGCCGGACCGTACTCGGCCAGAAATTTTTCTGTTCCTTCGCGGACGTAAGGGAAGGTTCCGACTCGAGCGATGGTGACGGCGAAACTGTCGGGGAGGATGGAATCGTCGAAGACCACGGTTGCGCCCGCGGCCCGCAGGCCTTCGAGCGAGTTCATAAAAGCCTCGCGGGTTTCTGGACGCAGCGGGAGGCGGGCTGCATCCGTGTCGGCCGCGACCTCAGCCGGCGATTCAGAGGCGGGAATTCCCTGAAACGGGATGCCGGCTCCGGCGAGAATGAAGGCGGGCACTCCGAAGCGTTTTCCCTTGAGCGCCTCTGGTTTTAAGTACTGCGTGTAGGGGCCGGGCTGGGCTTTTGCGGAGGACCCCATGGTTGGGGGATCCAGAGGATCTTCCCCGGCCATCACGCCGAGCGCGACCGCAGCGTCGGTGACGTCGCGGGCGATTGGTCCCGTGTTGTCGAGCAGCCAGTCGAGCGGCGCGATGCCGGCGATGCTCACCAGGCCGCGCGTGGGGAAAACACCTACGACCGAACTGGTGGAAGACGGCATTCGAATCGAATTGCCAGTGTCGGTTCCGTTGCCCAGCACCGCATAGTTCGAAGTGACTGCTGTGACTGTGCCGCCGGAGGAGCCGCCGGGGCTGAAGCGCACGTCGTAGGCATTGCCGGTGCGTCCGTAGGCCGTGCTGCGGTTGGTGTCGCTGGCGGCGAAATCCGGCATATTGGTTTGCCCTAGGATGACGGCTCCGGCCGCGCGCAGCTTGGCGATGATAGTCGCATCCTTGGGCGCGACCAGTTCGTGGCCGGGGATGGTGTAACCCTTCCATCCATCTGTGGTGATAAGACCTTTTATGCTGGTGTTCGCCTTTGTGACGATGGGAACGCCCCACAGCGGGCCGCGCACAAAACTGCTGCCACCGGCTCTTGCTTCCGCGTCTTCGCGGGCGGCGGTGGCGAAAGCTCCGGGCAGGTCAAGGTTCTGGACGGCGCGGTAGATCCCGTTGTATTTCTCGATGCGCGCAACATACCAGTGCACGACTTCGGTCACGGTGTATCTGTGGTTGCGGTAGAGCTGTTCCAGCCTGGGGATGGTGATTTCGAGCAGATCTCGATCCATCGCCTCCTGGGAAGCGTGTTTCGCTGTTGATGAAGTTTGTGTTTGCGCGTGTAGGAAGCCGGCTTCGAAAACAGCCAGCACGACCAGGAGATGGCAAAGACAAAGACTGGATCGTATCTTCATGAGATCCTCTGGACGAAATGATTGCGCGGAACGATAAAGAATACTTGAGTTGAGCCGGGATGGGTGGAGGAAATGGTGGTGGCGCAGTTCGGCTCGCGCGTTGGGCCGGCTAAGCGGGAGATCCTTCGCTACGAATGAAAAACGGCTACGCTCAGGATGACAGTCCTCGTGTGATTGTCGAACTGGGCCGCTGCCGAGGAAATGCAGGGCTGGCCTCTTTCTGTCTGCACCATTTAGAATCCTCTGTCCTACTTGCAGCAGAATCTACAGGAGGCGCATCCGCCTTGATTCCGCGTTATACCCGTCCGGAGATGTCTCGCATCTGGAGCGACGAAAATCGCTTTCGCACCTGGCTGGCGGTGGAAGTCGCCGCGACCGAGACTCTGGCCGAGGCCGGCATGGTGCCGAAAGAGGCAGCTCGGGCGATTCGCGAGCGTGCCGATTTCAGCGTGGAGCGCATTCACGAAATCGAAGCCGAGGTGCGCCACGATGTGATTGCCTTCACCACGGCTGTGGCCGAGATCGTGGGGCCGCATGCGCGCTGGTTTCATTATGGCCTGACCTCGAATGATGTGGTCGACACAGCTCAGGCGTTGCTGATCAAACAGGCTTCGGCGTTGATTGCGCAGGATCTGCAGCGGCTGGCGGACGTGCTGGAGCGCCGGGCGTGGGAATTCAAAGACACTCCGATGGTGGGGCGGACGCACGGGATTCATGCCGAGCCCATCACGTTCGGCTTCAAGATTGCCAACTGGTATTCGGAGACGCAGCGCAACATTGCTCGCTTCGAGGCTGCGGCCGAGGACTTGCGGGTGGGAAAATTTTCTGGCGCGGTGGGAATCTTCGCCCATCTGACGCCGGAGATCGAAGAGAAGATTTGCGCGCGGCTGGGTCTGAAGGCGGCCGCGGTTTCATCGCAAGTGATCCAGCGCGACCGGCATGCGCAGTATCTGGCGACGCTGGCCGTAATTGCCTCAACCCTGGACAAGATCGCTACTGAGATTCGGCACTTGCAGCGCACCGAGGTGCGCGAGGCTGAGGAGTTCTTCAGCGAAAAGCAGAAAGGGTCTTCGGCCATGCCGCACAAGCGGAATCCGGTGACCAGCGAGCAGATCAGCGGGCTGGCGCGAGTGGTGCGCGGCAATGCGCAGGCAGGATTTGAAAATGTTGCCTTGTGGCATGAGCGCGATATTTCGCATTCGTCGGCGGAGCGGGTGATTCTGCCGGATTCGACCACGCTGGTTGATTATCTGTTGAACAAAACTGCCAATTTGATTGAGACAATGTTTGTCTATCCCGAGCGGATGCGCGCCAATCTGGCGAGCACGCATGGCTTGATCTTCAGTGGACAGCTGCTGCTTGACCTGGTGGAGCATGGAGTCTCCCGCGAAGACGCTTACCGGTTGGTGCAGTCGCATGCCATGCGGGCGTGGAAGGAGGGTCTCGACTTCCACCAGCTTGTGCTGGCCGACAAGGAGATCACGAAGAGAGTCCCACGCAAGCAAGTCGAGCATGCTTTTGATTTGCAGCGCCAGTTGAAGAACGTGGACAAGATCTTCGCCCGAGTGTTCGGTGCCAGTCGGCCAGCGGGCAGCGTTGGCCGATCGAATGCCGCCAGACCCGCCAAGCGGTCCCGCACGACAAAAAAGCGGCGCTGACTTCTGCCGCAGCTGATCTCTTCCGCAAACTGTCTTCCTCCGCAACTTTCCGAGTCCCGCCGGGTTCACTTTATTAACAAAGGAATTAACCGTACGGTTAAATCGTAAAGATTTGTCAATTGGGTCGGAGGTGACCTTATGACTGCAAGAAGTTTGGCGAAGGCGGCGGGAGTTCTGCTAGCGATGGGGTTGCTGAACGCGACACTTGTCGCGCAGACCGCGGCTGCGGAGCGCTATGACAGTCAAATTCAGGCCAGCGTCACGCAAAAACTGGCAAAGAAAAGTCAATTTAGCGATGTGAAATCCAGCGTTGAGGATGGCATTGTTACCCTGACGGGCACAGTCGATCTTTACCAGCGCAAACTGGATGCTGCCAAGCTCGCTCGAAAAACTGCGAGCGTGCAGGGTGTGGACAATCTGATCACGGTGGCGGGGCCGAACGTTCCCGATGAGCAACTCGAGCAGAAACTGGCTCGGAAGCTGAACTATGTGCGCGAAGGCTACGACAGCACGTTCGACTACTTCGCTCTCGGCGTGAAGGATGGCGTCGTCACGGTGGAGGGGCAGGATCTGACCGGCATGGGCCGGGATGAAGCTCTCTCCGACATTGATTCGATGCCCGGGGTGAAGGACGTGATCGCGAACGTCTCGGTCGAGCCGGTGTCGCCATTTGACGAGGGACTGCGCTTGCGCACGGCGCGCGCTATTTATCGCGACTCGGTGCTGAGCAAGTACGCGATGGATCCGGCGCGACCGATTCGCATCATCGTGGTGAACGGTCACATTACGCTTTACGGCTCGGTCGATAGCACCATGGATAAGAACGTCGCTGGCCTGCGAGCGAATCAAATTCCTGGCGTCTTCAGCGTGGAAAACAAGCTGGAGGTAGAGTCGGGACAACCTGGGATGTAATGCGGTTTGGGGGTGGGCAAAGGGACGCGGCGAAAGTCGCGTCCCTTTCTGCTTACAGCGGTTGCTGTTACAGTCGGTTGATCAGGGACGCGACGTAGCCTGCGCCGAATCCATTATCGATATTCACGACGCTCACGTTCGAGGCGCAGGAATTCAGCATACCGAGCAGTGCGGTGAGTCCCTTGAACGATGCGCCGTAGCCGACGCTGGTGGGGACGGCAATAACGGGGACGCCAACCAGGCCTCCCACAACGCTCGGCAGTGCGCCTTCCATGCCGGCACAGACGATCACTACACGGGCTTTCGTCAGGGCCTCGCGATTGGCCAGCAGGCGGTGGATTCCCGCGACACCTACGTCGTAGAAGCGTTCGACCTTGTTGCCCATCAGTTCGGCCGTGACGACGGCTTCTTCCGCCACAGGGATGTCGCTGGTTCCCGCCGACACCACGGCGATGGTTCCTTTGCCGTAGGTGTGCGGGTCGCGCTGGAGCACGATGGCCCGCGCCGGCTCGCGATATTCCGCGGCGCGTACTTTCTTCTTGACTGCGGCGAACTGTTTCTTGTCGGCGTGAGTGGCCAGGATGTTGCCGCCATGCTTGGCCAACCGTGCGAAAATCTCGGCGACCTGCGACGGAGTCTTCCTCTCGCCGAAAATCACTTCGGGCATGCCGGCACGGAGGCTGCGATGGTGATCGACCTTGGCGAAGCCGAGATCCTCGAACGGCAAATGGCGCAGGCGATCGACGGCGTCGTCGGGCGTGAGTTTTCCGCTGCGCACCTGCTCGAAGAGTTTGCGGATGGATTCGGCGTTCACGGCGGATTCCAGATTAGCACTGGACGCGACAGTAGCGTCGGCGTCCCGCCGGCTTTTCGAGAACTGCCGTGAAATCGCCAACGGGCTTTCCTCATCTCGGCGCGGCGGGCGGGGCGCCCACCGGACAGCCGCCGGGACGGCGGCGCTACTCGTGCGTCACCTTGTGGCGTTGCGGATTTTGGCGATTACGGCGGTGCAGACTTTTCGCGGCAGGCCTGGCTCGTCGAGGTGAGTAAGAAACAGGCGGCGCAGGCCGTGCGGCTTCACTTTGCCCGCGAGGTAGACGATATAGATCTGGCTTCCCAGGCGGTATCCCCAATCCTGCGCGATCGATTCGAATTTATCCGCATCTGAGCGGATGGCCGACTGTGCGGCTTTTTCGACTGCGGTGCGCGACAACGCGGCCGAGTCTTCGGTTTCGGGCGCGGGCCTTGAGGGATAGAGCACACGCGAGCCGAAGTAGGCCACGGCGTGCTCGATCACTCGGGTGTAGAAAGCGTCGGTGGGCAGGAGTGCGTCGACATTTTCCTGCGCGCGAATGCCGTTTTCGTGCCCATTCAGGCGCTGGGGCAGACCCCGACAGGCGTGATGCAGGAAGCGCGTGGCATCTTCGGCGGCGTGCATCATCTGGAATTCGCGGATGTGGAAAGCATTCACCTCGGGGAAATAAGCGCTGCCTCGCTCTTCAACGCTGGCCAGCATGGTTCTCAGTTGCTGTTCAGTGATGCCTTTGCGGGAGAGCAGGCGGCGCAGCACTGCGTCTGAGGCGTTGCCGTGAACTTCGGGCAGCATGTCGACCAGGAACTTTGGTTGCGTGCCATTGTGTGGGGAATAACGGTTAATCTCGAGAAAACTGGCCAGGCTGTCGATCAGGTTGTAAATGGTTGGCGCAAAATCCGGACCGCTATCGGCGCGGCTCCACTGATCGAGAAACAGACGGTAGCTTTCGTACTTCTCGAGGGGAGTAGCGTTGAAGACGCAGAGGACGTCGTCGGTGACGCGCACGGCGTCGACTTTATCGACGCGCTCGCCCGCGGCACGCCAATACAGCGCGTCTACGTTCTGCAACACGGTGAGGATTCTGGCTCCGGGCAGGGCTTTGTGGACTACGCGCGGGAGATGTCCGGGAGCAAGGTGCGACTCGCCGAACAGCACGAAGATTACGGCGTTGGGATGGCGCTCGCGGATCTCTGCGATCTTTGCCGCCGCGTGACGGTCCCGGGCACCGATCTTGCGCAGGTTTTCACGGGGCATGCAGTCGAGACCGTAGATACCTTCTCCGTGGTCACGGGCCGCTACAAGCAGTTCTTGGAATGGAGCCCAGTCGTATCCCCAATCGAGATCGAAGCGGATGCGCTGCCGCAGTTCGCTTTCGTCGATTTCGCGACGCCACCATTCATCAAGGATGTGCTGATCGCGGGCGAAGATGGTTTCGACTCCGAGCACGACCGGTCGATTTCCGGCTAACGCGCGCTGCTCGAGGAGAGACGCGGCATAGCGCTGGGCGCCCGGCAGGGCATGGTAATCGCCAATCAGGACCACGTCGGCGGCGTGCAGAGCCGTCTGAAGCTGTTGCGAGTCGAGGAGCGAATCGTAGTTGCGGAAGGCCTGGCTGAATTCGCGAAGGTATTTGCGGCGGCTGTGCGAATCCTGGGCGCGGATTTCGCGCTCGACTCCGGCCAGGGCGTGGAGTTGCCCGGCGCTGCGGCGTGATCGCAAATTGACCGTGGATGCCATGTTCAGTTCTCAGTTCTCAGTTCTCAGCTTTCAGCTCTCAGTTCTCAGCTACCGCTGCTTGACTTCCGTTGCTCGGCGTCCCTATGCTCCGAACTTCGGGGCTGCGCTTGTCATCGCCTCGATGGAGGCTTTTTGCCGCATCATCCGCCGCAGAATCTGACCGTCGCTACTACTGGCGCCAGCGGGTCGGTGTTTCTGCGGCAACTCCTGCTTGCGGTTGAGCGCGATGATCGCGTACGGACCGTAAACTTCATCGCATCGGACTCCAGCTTGCGCGTGCTGGCGGAAGAACTCGGCATCAGGGGCCGCTCGAAGCTTGTTGCCCAGATCCTTGCCGGGGGAAAAGCGAAATCCTCGGCCCGCAGCGGCTCGAATACTTCGCCGAAAATCAAAGAACAATCGAATGCTGACATCGGAGCCAACGTGGCCAGCGGTTCTTATCCCGCGGACGCCATGATCGTGATCCCGTGCAGCGTGGGCACTTTGGCCCGCATCGCCAACGGCGTCGCCTCGCACCTGATCGAGCGCGCTGCCGACGTCTGTCTGAAAGAGAAGCGTCCGCTGGTGCTGTGCGTGCGCGAAACGCCGCTCAATAAAATTCACATCCGCAACATGTACCGGGCCGCCGACGCTGGAGCGACCGTCTTTCCGCTCATCCCAGCCTTCTACTACCGGCCCGCGAGCTTGGATGACATGGCCCGGGAATTCGCTTACCGCGTGCTTGCCCACCTAGCCCTGCCCCAAGTCGGCGCCTTTCAGTGGAAAGGCTAAGAAATCAGCCACTTAGCACGCTAAGAACCGGCTACAGTAAAGATCGGCACTTCTAGGGGAGAAATTCAGTGTAGATACTCGGAAGGGTGGGTCCCAGATGCCCGGCGGACATGTACGACAGGGGAGATCTAGAGAGGCGGACTCGCTGGCTGAGGAAGAGCCGCTATTCTTGTGACTTCCTTGTTGAGCTTTTCCTCCGGAATGTCGCGGCCGATTCTTCTGAAGCTCTCCTGAGCGCTGAGGACGTATTGATGGGAAAGGGCACTATTGCCGGCAAGGTCCTCAATCGCGGCGAGCTTCAGATAGCTTCGTCCCATGTCGATCAGGAGTGCTTGATCCCCTTGTGCACTCGGAAGTTTGGCCATCGATTTTGAGAAATCTATGTCACTCAAAAGGGCCTGGCGAGCATGTTCAGGATCGGCCTGATCGTACTGCACCAGGGCGAGCTGACCGTGCCCAGCCGAAGCAAACATTTCCTCCCAGATCAATCGTCCTTTCGTGATGACGCCGCCGAAGTGCCAGCCGCCGAGGACTCCGATGACTAGGCCGGATAAGACCGCCGTGCTGCAGAACTTCAGCGTTTTCACGTGCTCCTCACTGCTTGCCGCAGGGGCTGTCGCAAGCGTCTTGCTTATTCATTGCCCGCACCAACTTTTTCAAATGTGGCTCCGAGTAGTCCTGCCAGCCTGCCTGTTTCAAGGTAGCCTGAGCTTTTTGCATCCAGGTTTGGGATGCCGGCAGATTGCCAGCAGCTTCTTCTACCATTGCCAGCCGCACATCGGTGATGCCGATTTCGACGTCGATCAGCGTAAGCACGACCGGATCTGTCACACTCGCCCTGCCATTCTGAGCAGTAGCCAGAAGAAGGTTCAGGTATTCCCGGCGGCGCGCAGGACCCTCCTTCGGATCCTGGAGCCTCATCGCTGAACCTACGTGGAGGGACCACAGCCGGTCAAACAGATCGTAGGTCTTGAGAAAATCTCTACCACCGGGATTGTCGAAGGGGCGCCTCTCGATCACCATTAGACGTGAGGACGAGAGTTCCCATCCGGTGAACAGGCCGAGGCCGGCACCGACCAGGAACAGGAACCCAAAAAATAGAGCCTTCTTGAACACCCGTGACGCCTTTCGGGGGATGATCCGAGTCTAGGAGTGCTCCAGCATCGGCCACAGATAACGCTGGGACGTGTACGGCCGGATAAATCTGGCTCGCGAGGATTTCCAGAGGCGCGCCTGCGTCGTGTTGGCGTAGAATGCGGCAAATTCCGCTAAGGTGAGGCCATGTCCAGATGCTGGTGCGCAGGGGTGGTGTTCATGGTTGTGGGCGCCTTGTGCTCGGCCGATGATCGCAATCCGCTTGCAGGCGACCCCGCCGCTGCTAAGGCAGGCGAGTATGAGTTCCGCATCAACTGCGCGCTTTGTCACGGGCTGGGGGCACACGGAGGCGGACGCGGACCGGACTTGACGCGGGCGCAGAAAAAGCACGTGCATTCCGACGCGGAGATGTTTCAGGTGATCAGCAATGGAATTCCGGGAACCGCGATGCCTGCGAACGGAACCAACGGCCAGGGCGTTGGCATGACGGATGAAGAGATCTGGCAGATCATCACCTACATTCGCAGCGTGGAGGTTAAAGCGCCGGCCAAGCCTGCCGGCAGCGCGGCGCATGGCAAGGAACTTTTCTATGGCGACGCCAATTGCTCGCTGTGCCACATGGTAAAAGGTAAGGGCGGGCGCGTGGGGCCGGAACTTACTTCGGTTGGCGGCTCGCGTACGCGGGAAGCCATTATTGATTCGGTGCGCAATCCCAGCAGGCGGCTGGCCTGGGGATTGACGGAGGCGACGAAGGAGTTTCCCCAGGAATACGAGACCATCACCGTGGTGACCGCGGACGGCAAACAAATCAAGGGTGTGGCGCTGAACGAAGACAGCTTCAGCGTGCAGGTGATGGATGCGAATGAAAAGATTTATCTGCTGGAAAAAGATAAGCTGCGTTCCTTCAAGAAGAGCCGGCAGTCGCTGATGCCGACTTACAACCCGGATGTTTTGAGCGATAAAGATCTTGAAGATATTGTAGCTTTCCTGATCGGCGTGGGGGCGAAATGACGGCGCGCAGAATCTTCTCGAGTCTATGGATGGGCTGTCTTGCTTGCGCTCTGCTGGCATCGGAGACTCATGGTCAGGTCACTTTCAATCGGCTGGTGAATTCCGGGAAGGAGCCGCAGAATTGGCTGACTTACTCCGGGGATTATTCGGGGAGGCGCTTCAGTTCGCTCGATCAAGTCAGCGTCAGGAATGCGCGCATGCTGGTGGCGAAGTGGGTCTACCAGACCGGGGCGACGGGCAAGCTTGAGACTACGCCGCTGGTGGTGGACGGGATTCTCTACGCCACGGCGCAAGACGACCGGGCGTTTGCCCTGGATGCGCGCACGGGGCGGCCCATCTGGATGTATCAGCACCAACTGCCGGGGGACATTCGACCGTGCTGCGGGCGGGTAAATCGCGGGCTGGCCATTCTTGGAGACAAAGTTTTCCTGGGGACGCTCGATGCTCACGTGATTGCGCTCGATGCGAAGACGGGGAATGTGATCTGGGATGTTGTAGCCGCGGATTATCAGAAGGGATACAGCTTTACGGTCGCGCCGCTGGCGGTGAAGGATCTGGTGGTGATCGGCGTCTCCGGCGGCGAATATGGAGTGCGCGGGTTCATCGACGCGTACGACGCCGTGACCGGCGCGCGCAAGTGGCGCTTCTACACGGTGCCCGGGCCGGGCGAGCCGGGGAATGACACTTGGGAGGGAGATTCGTGGAAGACCGGGGGTGCTCCGGCGTGGAATACCGGAACTTATGATACGGTGACCAACCAGATTTTCTGGCCGACGGGGAATCCTGCGCCTTCGAATCGCGGCGAGGGGCGTGCCGGGGACAATCTTTACAGCAACACTCTGCTCGCACTCAACGCCGACACGGGGTCGCTGAACTGGTATTTCCAGTTCACCAAACACGATGAGCACGACTGGGATGCGACGCAGGTGCCGGTCATGGTCGACCTGGGAAAGCCCGATTCCGGAGGCAAACATCTGATCGCTCAGGCCAACCGCAATGGCTTCTTCTATGTGATCGACCGCGCGACCGGCAAACTGATCTTGGCAAACGCTTACGGCAAGACTACGTGGAGCGATACGAAAGATGCGGAAGGGCGACCGGTGGCGAATGAGCATGCTTCGCCAACCCTCGAGGGGCACACGATATGTCCCGGGGCGCTGGGGACGACGAACTTTATGGCGCCGACATTCGATCCAGAGACGGCGCTGTTCTACGTAACGGCGCGGGACCAGTGCGACATCTTTTCTACCGCTCCGCAACCTTACGAGGCGGGGCATGCGTATTATGGCAGCGCTTACTTCCCGTCCGATGAAGCCGAACCGTATCGCGGATTCCTGAAAGCAATCGACCCGGCGACCGGAGAGATCAAGTGGAAGTTTGAGCATACATCTCCGACCTGGTCGGGAGTGCTGTCAACCGCCGGAGGCCTGGTATTCACCGGCGACGCCGAGGGAAATTTCATCGCCCTGAATGCGGCTTCGGGCAAGACGCTGTGGCACTTTCAGATGGGAGGTGCGGTCTATGCTGCGCCGATGGCTTTCGCGGTCGACGGAAAAGAATATGTTGCGATCGCGGCGGGCAGCGCAGTGTATGCCTTCGGATTGCCGTAGAAGCCGCCCTCAGAACTGTGCAACGATCCCGGTCGAGAAGCGAAAATTGACTTGGTGAGTCGGGTATCCTTCGAACAAGACGCTATTAAAATCGGCTCCGTAAAGCTTATTCAAATTAACACTGGTGTGAAAGTAGTCCAACTGTCCCAGCCGCACGGAAAACTCCCGGAACACCTTGAAATCGGCCCCGCCGCCCAGCGCGAACGCAAAATCGTTGGCAGTTATGGCGGCGTAAGAGGCCGAAGGAGAGACGCCTGTCAGAGTGCTTGCACCCAGGCTGGTTCGATCCCAACCGAACAGCGCGTGTACGAAGGGAGTGAATCTCGATTTCGTCCGGTAGGAGACGACGGGGCCAGCCAGGACGGAATACCCGGTAGATTTGGGAAGGCCAGAGACTCCGCTGGTCGATGAGGTGATGGGAGTTCCATAGCGGCCGCTAAAATCGGCGGCGACACCGACCCAGCGGTTGGCATTGTATTGCCCTTCCGCGTTCCACCCGTTGAAGTTGTAATTCACTCCGAACGTGCCCATCGAGTGAGGCACGATCATGTCCACCGTTAGAAGCGACAGACCGCCAGTATCTTGATGGACCAGGGAATATCCGCCAAACACCTGCACTCTCGGGGTTGAATCTTGAGCGAAGGCAAACGAACTAATCAGGACAGTCAAAATAATTGTTGTCGCGGCAAATCGAATCATTCCGGCTCGAATCATTCCACGCTCTCCAGTCCAAGTTCTCAAGTCTAGGTTCTCCAGTTTCGAAAAGTGCGCATGTGGCAGTCCACAACCCACCCATGGGGCAGCTTCACGGAGATGCCCGTACCAAAGCATACAAGAAGGCGGAGGCATGCGCGCGGGTTGCATATGGCCCAGATAAATTTCAGTAAAGGTTTGTAAGGATTCTTGTAATGCATTGGCGAGGAGAACGATTTCGCCAAAAAGATACAGATTCTTGACCTCTCGGTGACATCGGCTCACCAGCCGCGCACTACTCTCCGTTACACCGTGATCCGAAGCAAGTAGTGGATACGGTGAATAAGAGAGGAAATCATGAAGCAACTCACGGAAGTTCTGGAACGCAGCGCGAACCGGCGTTCGTTCCTCAAGAACAGCATGATCGCCGGGGCAGTGGCGACCGTAGGAGCTGGAATTCTGGGCAGCGGGCTACCCGCGTTCGCAGAAGAGACCAGCGATGCAGCAATCACCAAAGGAGATATCGCCATCCTTCGATTCCTGGCGGCAGCGGAATTGATTGAATCGGACCTCTGGATACAGTATGCGGAGTTGGGCGGTATCGGCAAGAACCCGCCCATCGAGGTAGACCCGAACCAATCGTTGAACCCTTATCAGATAGCCCTTTCGAACCTCGATTCCGATGGTCCGCAATATATCAGCAGCAACACGCTGGATGAAGTGAGCCACGCAAAATTCCTCAACGCTTTTCTCGTCTCCAAAGGAGCCCCACCGGTCGACCTCAGCAAGTTCGCTAAGTTACCGGGAAGCACGGCTACGGGATCATCGGGCAAGCTCCGCCTCACCAACCTGATGAATCTCAACGTCGACACCAGCTGGTTCGTTCGCTACCGCAGCGCGACCAATCCGGATCTCGACGCCAACTTTCCTCAGGCGCTCACTCTGAATGGAGTTACCGCCATTCCCCGAACCGACGCCGATTTCGGCACTCCCGACCCCAGTTTCGGCGTTCCCGGTAACGCACAGATTCAGGCGATCGCCAATATAGCCGCCTTCCATTTCGGGGCAATTGAGCAGGGCGGATCGAGCCTTTACGCAGCCATGAGTCAAAAAGTGACGAGCCCGGAAGTGCTCGAAATTACCCTTGGCATCGGCGGAGACGAGATCGCTCACTTTCTGGAATGGGTTGATTTTTCGGGGAACGGAGTGCAAGCTCCCGTGGCCCCGTTTACCGACTCCGTATCGGGCCTGACATTTCCCAATTTTTTTAGCCCGCTCAACCCACGGATTCAGCCCAGTCTGATCTTCCCTGTCCCCTGTGAATTCAAGCCTAATCTACCTCATGTCTCGATCATTCGTCCGCTGACAGATCCAGTTGGAGGCGCCATGGCTGCGGTCGCAGGCCTTACCGCCAGCGGGCTTTTCATCGATCAATCGGCGGAGTTCTTCGACACCCTGAACACTCTGGCGGAGGCTGCCGACGCAGCTCGGCGCGGGGTCTAAAGTCGCCGCAATCGCGCAGCAGCCACCCGGGGGGCTGTTCATGCGAATTGCAGCAGCGGGTGCCGTGGCCTGAATCGTCAGGTCCCGGCGCCTGTTTTTTCTGACGGTTCAACCACCTTGGGCAATTTCACTGGAGGAACACCGATGTTTGAAGGCTTATTTCAACCCACCCACCTACTGATCATCGCTGGAGTCGCATTGCTGGTATTTGGTCCCAAGAAGCTGCCGGAGCTCGGAAAAGGGCTGGGCGAAGGGATTCGCGGTTTCAAGTCCTCCATGAAGGGCGAGGAGGAGGAAGCGGCGCCGAAGCCGCCGTTGTCAAAGGCGACGGAGGAAGAGGCGTGACGAGTGTTTGTCAGGACTTGCGTTCGGGGTCGATCGCCTGGTCGAAATAAATCCAAAGGACGCGGGCGAGAAGGGTGATCGCGGGTGCCAGCGGCAGGAACAACACGATTCCCCAGATGGTATCTTTCGTGATCGACCAACTGGTGATGGCCCACAGGACTGCGGTGATGAGCACGATGATCACAATCGCCAAAGCGTAGCTGATATACATGGCGCCGAGAAAATAGCCTTCTTCGCGCTCAAACCGAAGACCGCAGCCAGGACAACGGTCGTGCATCCTGGGAAATCCTCGGAAGATGGAGTAGCGAAAAATACTTCCTGTGCGGCAGCGCGGGCAGCGCTGGTGAAGAATGTCTGTGGCAAGTTTTGTGGCGGTTCCCATCGGCTTTCACCGTTTCATTGGCCGAGACTTCCAAGGCTAACAGATCGAGGGAGTGGCATTCTCGGCACCCACTTTTGTGCCGGTTGACGCACACGCGGACTTCGTACTAATCTGCGATTACACCGGAAAGGAGGTGGTCGAATGACAAGTTCTGAATGTGGTAATTGTTGTGGGAGTCTAAGACCAGGTGAGGTGGCTGAGACTTAGAGCTGGTTGCTCTAAGCGGGGCTTTCGGAAGCAGATCAGATCGCGCCGGAAGCTACAGCCCGCACACTAGCCGGTGAGTAGGGATGGAGGCATCGCGTCGGTCGCGCGAAGGCTTTCGTTCTAGGGACTTCGGCGTTGAGCTTAAGTCCCAGACCCGGGAGTTGCCGTGAGAGGCCACGTAGAGTGACCACCTCTTGGTCAATCCCAAACAGTCCACCGGACGGCCCGCAGGCTCGGAAGAGCCGGCGGGTCGTTTGTCTTTTTGGGCAGTTGGCTGCCGACACGCGTCCGCAGTATGCTTGGCGGATGGCGTATCTCGACGGATCTGATCTGAACGAACACGAAGAGCGGAGGCGGCTGGCCGCGAACTACGCCGGCATGACCGATGGGGAGCTACAGCGGCTGGCACGAAGTGCGGAGTCGCTGACCGAACCGGCCTGGGATGCGCTCGAAGATGAGATGGACCGTCGGCATCTGAAATTCCCCGACGATGCGGCAGCGGAACCGCGGCAGGAGATGGAAATGCGGGAACTGGTGACCGTCCGGCAGTTTCGTGATTTGCCGGAGGCACTGCTGGCGAAGGGTAGTCTGGAATCGGCAGGCATTGAATGTTTTCTGGCTGACGAAAATCTGGTGCGCCTGGACTGGTTCATTTCGAACTTCATCGGCGGAATCAAGCTCAACGTGAGAATTCAGGACGCGGGGAACGCGCAGAAGTTGCTTGACGAGCCAATTCTTGAAGGCCTCTACGTGCAAGGCGTTGGGTTATACGAGCAACCGCGCTGTCCCAAGTGCCAGTCGCTCGATGTGAACTTCCAGGAGTTGGACCGGCCTATCGCTTACATGACTGCGTTTCTGCGCGTGCCGATGCCCGTGCAGCGCACTGGATGGCGGTGCCACGCGTGCGACGCGGAATGGGAAGACGACGGCTCCGTGAGCTAGCGTTCCCTGGTTGACGCGAGTACGAAGCAGAACTAAGATTCCGAGCACATGGCAGAAGACCAGTTTCCGATCGGCCGCACGATCTCCCACTATCGCGTTCTGGAAAAACTGGGTGGCGGCGGGATGGGCGTCGTGTTCCGAGCCGAGGATACGAAGCTTCGACGCTTTGTCGCCCTCAAGTTTCTGCCGGAAGGAATCGCACGCGATGAGGCAGTGCTCGAGCGCTTCCGGCGTGAGGCGCAAGCTGCTTCCGCGCTCAACCATCCCAACATCTGCACCATTCATGACATTGATGAAGCGGACGGGCATCCCTTCATCGCTATGGAATTGCTGAAGGGCGTTACCCTGAAGCACCGGATCGGCAACGTTCCCCTGCCTCTAGAGACGATTCTCACGCTCGGAATCGAAGTGGCCGACGCGCTGGATGCGGCGCAGTCGGAGGGAATCATCCACCGCGACATCAAGCCTGCCAATATTTTCGTGACCGAGCGCGGACAAGCCAAGGTGCTCGACTTCGGCCTGGCGAAAGTCGTTTCCAGCGGCAACGGCGAAACTCTTACCGGGGGCGCGGCCACCAAGGGGGAAATCAATCTCACCAGTCCTGGAACAACGCTGGGCACAGTGGCTTACATGTCACCGGAGCAGGCTCGCGGACGCGATCTGGATGCGCGCAGCGATATCTTTTCCTTCGGGATCGTGCTTTATGAAATGGCGACGGGACGACCGGCGTTTTCCGGCAGCACTTCCGCCGAGATTTTTGACGGCATTCTGAACCGCGCGCCGGTGCCGCCAACTCGGCTGAACCCGGAAATTCCCGCTGAGTTGGAACGCATCATTAACAAATCCTTGGAAAAAGATCCAAGCTTGCGCTACCAGCATGCTGCCGATTTGCGTTCGGATTTGCAGCGGCTCAAGCGCGATACGGAATCGAGCCGCCGGGCCACACCTTCGGCGGAGATCGCCCCGGTCGGTTCCGGCACTACGCCGGCGGTATCAGCTGCCGCGCAAGCTAGTGGCGCGACGGCGGTTTCGGGGAGCGGTCAGGGGCAGCCCGCGCGCAGCAGCAGCTCTGCGGTCGCCGTTGCCAAGCAGCATAAGTGGGGAACTGGCGCGATCGCGATTACGGTGGTCGTCGTGCTGGCTGCCGCGGGTTATGGCGTTTATTCGATGCTGCATCGGCCTGGCGCCGCGCCCTTTCAGAACTTCACTGTCACTCAGATCACAAATTCCGGAAAGGCAGCTCTCGCCGCAATCTCTCCGGACGGAAAGTACATACTCAGTGTGCTAGACGATAGCGGCCAGCAGAGTTTGTGGCTGCGCAACGTGCCCACGGCCAGCGATACCCAGATCATTGCACCTTCGCCCTCCACCTACCGGAGCCTGATGTTTTCGCCGGATGGAAACTACATCTACTTCCGCAAGGCGCAGAATGCAACCAATAGCGATTACAACCTCTATCGTGCGCCGGTGCTGGGCGGGACTCCGCAAACCGTGGTTCATGACATCGACAGCGACATTGCGTTTTCTCCCGACGGCAAGCGCATGGCATACCTTCGCGCGAATGACCCCGAGATCGGCAAGAGCCGACTGCTCAGCGCCGACCTCAGCGGCAACGACGAGAAAGTCCTACGGATCACGCCAATCGCCGAGTCCACGATATACCTGACCTGGTCCCCGGACGGCCAAGAGATCGCTCTGAGCAGATTCCAGCCGGACCAAGCTCTGGGCGGAATTGATTTGTTCGATATCGGCAGCGAAAAAACCCAGCGGCTCGTCACTTTCAACGACAAAGCCCCGATTGAGTTGAAATGGCTGCCGGATGGCCGCGGAATTCTTGGCATCTACCAGCAAGCTGGGCCAAGCTTCCAGCGGGCACAGATCGGATTCGTTCCCAGTGGCGGAGGACAGATTCAGCCCATCACCCGCGATACCAACCGGTATATAACGCTGACGATCTCCGGGGATGGCAAGATGCTGGCCTCGGTTCAGGTCAAGATCACGCAAAACCTGTATATTCTTCCCGGCGCCGGCAGCCAGAGTGCAGACTCCAAAGCCGTGGTTCCGCAGGGGCAGGAAGTTCGCGGGTTTGGTTGGGCAGCTGACGGAGGATTGCTCGCAACCGACGGCCCCCGGCTTCTGCGATTGACGGCCGACGGCAAGAATCAGACCCAGCTTATCGGCGATTCCACGGCTGGAATTATCGATCCTTCGAGCTGCGGAAATGATCGTGTGATCTTTTCGTGGATGTTCCATGGCGGCACAAGTACATTGAGCCTCTGGCGCGCTAACATGGATGGTTCAAGCCCGGTACAACTGACCGAGGGGAAGCGGGACATTCGCTCCGTCTGTTCTCCGGACGGAAAATGGGCTTACTATTACGATCAAGACGCGGGACGGATTTCACGAGTGCCGCTGGACGGTTCCGGAAAAGGCGAGCCAGTTCCGGGAAGCGTTGTACCCAATAGCTTTGTTGCGAGCGCTGGATTCGGACTGTCTGGCGATGGCAAGGTGCTGGCCTATCTGGTGGAAGTCGTAGACCCGGTCACGCAGAAAGGTAAAGAAAAGGTAGCGCTGCTGGATATTGGCTCAGCCGCGCCTCGTCTGTCCGATGCGGACCCACGTGTCACCCGGGGCGGCGTGCAATTCACACCGGACGGCAAGAGCGTGGCGTATCCCATTCACGAAAACGGCGTGGACAATATCTGGATCCAGCCGCTCGACGGCTCGCCCGGCCGCCAAATCACCAACTTTACGTCCGACCAGATCACGTCGTTCCACTGGTCGCCGGACGGAAAGAGCCTGGGCGTGCTGCGGAACCACTCGGAGTCTGATGTGGTGCTGCTGCAGGAAGCTAAGTAGGACGCGACCTAACAAGCTCTTTACTTGACGCGGTTGCCGACTCTCGCAAAAGCGCGGGGTGCTTTTGAGGTCAGATCATCAGTTTTCTTCGCACCGATCACAAAACGGAGCGACTGATACAAAATAAAAACACAGACGGCAAACGCCCACATGTATTCGCGTAGGGACGCGTGCAGGTCTAAACGTCTTGCGAATTTTGGCAGGTGAATATCATATTTGATGGAAACGAACATTCCGCCCAGTATAAGAGCGACGATGGCGAGGCCCGTCACGAAGAGTTTCAATTGGTCATAGCGGGGTCGCAAACCAGCAAGCCGGATCATCACGACGATGTAGTGATCCTCCCTGCCAAGGAGACGCATGCTGGCCCACCATTTCTCGTACGCCTGACGGTCGCCTTTACATGCGCGGCTGTAGGCCCTGCCAATTAACCTCGCGATTTTCCGTTCGTACTTATCCTGGTCGCATTCTGCATCAAACTCATCGCAAACCGCGGCTATGTCGGGAAGCGTCCAGCCGCTTTCCGAGAAATAGAGCATCCTGCGCTCGACCTCGGTGAGGATGACATTTTCGCGCTGCGCTTCTAGAACAACCTGGGCGACGATAAATTCCTTAGCTTCGCGCGCGCTTTTCATATGATGGATGCCGCCTTCGACTGGGACATTGCACGTCTCGTACCGACCTTCTGGAAGCCTCCACGAACTCTTCTCGGCTGAAATACCGGAAACAATCAATCAAAACATTTTACGGACGCGCCTCGAATATCAGATTGAAGGGCGTCTGTGTTGCTCTGCGGAAGTGGTTAAAGCCTCCGGCAGAGACTACTTCGCGAAGCCGGTGTTCTCCGGCCTGCGCGCCCAGAGCCAGTCCTACCTCCTGCGAAAGCGAAGCCGGAGTGCACAGCAGCGTCGACGCTCCGTAGAATGCTCGGCCGATCGGGTTGAGATTGTCTTCGATCTTGTCTCCGGCGAAGGGCTCAACGATCATCCACGTTCCATCTTTTTTCAAAGTGCCGCGAACGTGGGTGCTGGCTCCGACCGGATCGCCCATGTCGTGGAGGCAATCGAAGAAGGTTACAAAATCGTAGTCCTTCCCCGGATAATCTTTCGCCATCGCTACCTTGAATTGGATTCGATCTCCGACGCCAGCATCCTTGGCGCGCTGTTTCGCCGTCTCAATCGATTTGTCGTGATAGTCGAACCCCACGAACTTCGACTTTGGATAGGACTTCGCCATCAGGATGGTCGAGGCGCCAAGGCCGCAGCCGACGTCAGCTACGGTTGCGCCCTGGTCGAGCTTTTCTTTCACGCCTGCAAGCGCGGGAATCCATGAATTGATCAGGTTGGCCGCATATCCCGGACGGAAAAATCGCTCGGTGCCGACGAACAGGTCCGGGTGATGTTCGTGCCAGCCCAACCCTTTGCCGGTCTTGAATCGATCGGTAATTCGGTCCTCGGCTTTGATTGCCGCCAAGGCAACCTGGAACATGCCCGGCAAGAACGCCGGACTGTTTTCATCCGCTAAGGTGAAGGCTTGTTCCTCGCTCAGGGAGAACTTGACAGCTTTGCTGTCATAGGTGACATAGCCTCCAGCGGCCTGGTTACAGAGCCACTCGCGCACGTAACGCTCGGCAGTGCCGGTGCGTTTGGCTAGTTCCGCCGGAGTTTGAGGTCCACCCGCGGCGAGTGCCTTGTATAAGCCGAGCTTGTCCCCAACTTGCACCAGCGCGGCATGAAACGTTGCTCCGAAATCGACAACCGCCTTGCCCAACAATTCGTGTAGCTTGTTTTCATTGATGCTCATGACGCGTGCCCCCCCTTTGTTTCAACCCGATTCGGTCACGAAGTTGGGAGGATTATAAGACGGGACCTCGTTCTGAAGCACGCCAAAAAACTGCTGCGGCCGGCGTTATGGGATCTGTTGTTTCGCGAAGCCTTTGCCGATCACATCCAACGTATCTTCCGCCAGTTTCAGCACCGGCAGTTCTTTTCGGGTGAACCATCTGACTTCTGTGGCATCGCTCGCGGCCGCCAGGTCTCCTGCGACCCGGCGGCATAGAAAATCAATCAAGACGTAGTGATATTGCACGCGCTGGTTGGCATCGCGCAGGATGCGATCGTAGACGCCGAGGAGTTCGCCGGGTTCGACGGTGAGTCCGGTTTCTTCACGGGCTTCGCGGATTACGGCCTCGCGCACCAGTTCGCCGACTTCGAGCACGCCACCGGGGATGGACCATTCGGCCTGCAATGGGGGGTGGGCGCGCTTCACTAGAACTACTCGTGCGTTTTCGATGATGATGGCGCCGATGCCTACCAGCGGGGTTTCGGGGAATTCGCGTTGCATGGTTTGCCTAACTGCATGCATTCTAGCGAAACTTTGGAGTCTGGTGGCGTGAGCAGCAGCCGAGCATTGCTGGCATGGGCCCTTCGGCTTCGCTCTGGGCAGGCTCACGAGGGCGGCCGTCCCCACATTAACCCTTCCACGGCTTGCTCTTATCCCGCTGATTTGGCTTTCTCCGTGACTCTGTGCGTCTGTGGTTAAATGGTTTTCCTATGGCACTCGAGGAGTACAAGCGGAAGCGGCGGTTTGAGTCGACGCCGGAGCCTCCTCCGAAAGTTGGGAGCAAGGCCGGGCATCGGTTTGTGGTGCAGAAGCACGATGCCACGCGGCTGCATTATGACTTTCGGCTGGAGATGGAGGGCGTGCTGAAATCGTGGGCGGTGCCGAAGGGGCCATCGCTCGATCCGGCGGACAAGCGGCTGGCCATGCAGGTGGAAGATCATCCGGTTTCGTATTTTGATTTCGAAGGCATCATCCCGGAAGGCAATTACGGCGCGGGCACGGTGATGGTGTGGGATGTGGGCACGTGGCAGCCGCTCTCTCCGGTTGCTGTGGAGGGGAAATATGTGCCGGGAACCGAGGCTGAAGCCGTCGCGATGCTGGCCAAGGGCGATTTGAAGTTTCGTCTTGACGGCAAGAAGTTGAAGGGCGACTTCGCGCTGGTGAAGATGAAGGGGCGGCGTCCTGGGAGCAAGGGGAACGAGTGGCTGCTGATCAAGAAGCATGACCAGTATGTGGTCGAGGGCTACGACATTGATGCCTATGACGAATCCGTGCTGAGCGGGCGCAGCCTGGCAGAGATCGCCGGGGACGCAGGATCGGCCGAGTGGAAAAGCCGTCCGGCGGGCGGCGGGAAGTTGAAAGCCGCATGGCTGGCGGATGCTGTGGCTAAGCTCGATAAGAAAAAAGCCGCCGCAAGCGGGCAAAAAAAAAAGCCAAAATCACTAAACACCGCGGAGGACGCTGAGAGCGCCGAGGTAAACAAGAGAAAACCCCTGGCATCTTCAGCGAAAATCTCCTCGACCATCCCTCCGCATCCAACTAGCAAGAACAAATTGAAATCCTCAGCGTCCTCCGCGGTTTTGGTTTCTGACCTCGGCGCCAAGCGGCCTATGCCTACGACGATTCATCCCATGCTGGCGACTTCCGTGGATGAGCCGTTTGACGGGGCGGAGTGGTTGTTTGAGATCAAGTGGGACGGCTATCGCGCCATCGCGTTTATCGCCGACGGAAAATTGCGGCTGGTTTCGCGGAATCAGAACGAGTTGACTGAGCGTTTTCCAGAGCTGAAAGATTTGCCGAAGGTCGTCCACGCCGAGAGCGCGATTCTCGACGGCGAAGTGGTCGCGCTCGATGACCAGGGGCGTGCTTCGTTCACCCTGATGCAGCAGCGCACGGGATTTCGTCCCGGCGGGCGGCGCGGGGCGGCTAAAGCGGAAGTCCCGGTGCTGTATTACGCATTCGATCTGCTCTATCTCGACGGTTACGATTTGCGGAAGCTTCCGCTGGAGGATCGGAAGAAGAAACTAGCTTCTGTGCTGGTCACGGGAGATTCCCTGCGCTATTCCGATCATTACGAGAAGCAGGGGAAAGCATTGTTCGAAATGGCGCGCGCAAAAGGGCTCGAAGGCATCCTGGCCAAGAAGCGCGATAGCATTTACGTGGAGCGGCGCACGAGCGAATGGCTGAAGATCAAGATCACGCACCGGTTGGAATGTGTGATCGGGGGCTACACCGAACCGGAGGGCAGCCGCGCTCATTTCGGGTCGATTGTCCTCGGACTCTACGACAAACAGGGCCGGCTGATTCATGTGGGACAGGCGGGCAGCGGCTTCGGCCAGGCATCGCTCGACGAAGTATGGAAATTGCTGAAAAAACGCGAGACCAAGAAGAATCCGTTCCACGGTGAGGTTGAAGCCTTGCGGAAAGTCTACTGGGTGAAACCCGAACTCGTGGCCGAGATTGAATTCGCAGAATGGACCGGCGGCGCGACCGCCGGAAGCGGACCGAAGTTGCGGGCTCCGGTGTTCCTGGGGCTGCGTGATGATAAAGATCCGAAAGATTGCCTGCTGGACGAAACCCGAACCACCGAGAACTGAGAACCGGCTACTTGATCTCCTTCATCGCGAGCAGCGTGCCGTAGTCGTGGCCGGCGGGGTCGACGGCGCGGGCGACGACGCCCGCAAATGCGTCCCTGAGTTCAGGATACTTTGCGACCAGCGCTTTTATCACGGCAACGTTGGTCTGAAAAGCCTTCTCGGTGTTGGAAATGTCAGCTGCCTGATACTTCACGATCAAGTCCAGGTCATCTCCCACGGCTTCGGGAAACAGCGCCGTGAGCTTGCAGGTTGCGGTTCCGGTGGCGTTTGCGGCGGTAGTTGCCGTGGAAAGATCCGCGGTTTTGCCCCCGGCCGGCAGGTCGGCCGGTTGGACCTTCTGGGACTCGTCATAAAGCTTGTCGGTGGCTGCCGTGCTCATCAGTGGCAGGGGCGAAGCCAGGGAGCGCGCCTCGAGATAATAGAACCATGCATCGTGCATCTGGCCCTTGGTCTGGAAGGCGCGGGCGCGGGCGGCAAACCAGTCACTATCGTGCCCGCCGGATGTCGCCGCTTTGATGTAGAGGTTCCCCAGTTTCCAGTCAGAAGATTGTTGCTGCAGGATCAGCGAAACCGTATATGCGCCCTTGGGGGACGGTGCGTCCAGGATTACGACCGCATACTTGCCGGGCGGGAGATTGTTGAGAGAAAAAACAGCGCTGTCGCTGGTCTGGCCGCTGCTCCCGAAAACACCACACAAAAATTCCGCCCGCGGGATGGTCGCCGTGCCTGCCGCTACCAGCAAGAAGGGCGGACGAACCGTGGCCTTAGAGCGGGCAAGGGCAGGTTGGCCGTCTTTGACAGTCGCCTCGATGCTGGAAAAATCGCTGGCTACGCTGGGAATCAGGCCCTGTCGCAGCGTGGCCGTATCGCCCTTAGCGATCAGGTCAAAGTAGCGAAGAGCGGCGGTTGTGAGAGTAGTGCGCGTGGCGTCGTCCATGTCGCGGGATGTGAGGCAAGTCTGGGCGAGCGCTCTCGACGGTGAGAATGCGAGCAGCGCCAGGGCGGCGCAAGAGAACCGCAGGCGCCTCGTCGTAAGAAACCAGCTTTTCAGAAAGGAGCTTGCGTCAAACATTCTTTCCATCCTGATGATCGATTGTACGCTCCGCGCGAGTCCCCATGAGCGCGGGAGGCTGCACATTTGGGCATGGGCTAGTCCCGAAGAATCTCACGCAAGAGGGTAAGGCCAATACGTTCTATCGGGTAGAGGCATTACGGGCAGTGTTTGCCTTAGCGAGGCGAGCCCGCGAATCGGTGCTAGAATTGCAGCTACAGACCTGCCGTCTTCCCAAGATGGGCCAAGTTCGACTGGAAAGGTCGTCATGAGCGCGGGATTTAAGGTTACAGGCTTGCTGCTGACCGGTGTGTTGTGCCTGCCGATTGCGGGTCGCGCCGACACGCCGAAGACGCATCCCGTGCACAAGGTCAAGAAGCAGCCGGCGCCACCGCCCCCGCTACCTTCGGGACCGCAAGGGCCGGTTCCCCAGGTTCCTCTAGATGCCATTCCGGCGGTCGCGCCCCAGGTCAGCTACCAGGATGGGCAGTTGACCATTGTTGCCCCGAACTCCACGCTGGGCGACATTCTGCGCAGTGTGCGCAAATACACAGCGGCCGATATTGAAATCCCGGCCACGGCCAATGAGCGCGTGGTGACGCGGCTCGGTCCCGGACCGGCGCGGGAAGTGATGGCCGAACTGCTGAATGGATCGCACTTCAATTACATATTGCTGGGTTCCCCGCAAGATGCGAACGCGCTGGTGCGCGTGGTGCTGGTACCCAAGTCCGGACCCGACACCCCGGGTGCCGAAGCCGCCGCCAAGAACGATGTCCCTCCGGCCGCCAACGCTGTGGATACAGCCGATCCGCTGGAAGATACCGCCGAGGATACTCCGGACCAGGGGCCGGTGGAGGCCGAACAACCGACTGCCACTCCCGATCAACCGAGTGTAAAGACTCCGCAGCAGTTGCTGCAGGAAATGCAGCAAAGGCAATTGCAGCTGCAACAGGGACGACCAGGCTCTGTTCCGGCGCCCGGCGCGGCAATTCCGCAGTCTCAACCACCAGACCCGCAATAGAACTCTAGCCCGGTCTCTTTAGCCGGATCGCTTGCGACTTGACCTCTCAGGGCTGATTTCCGGGGCGCGATTGCGAGGTGAGCTGCTGAGGTCTGTGAAACCTCGCGGCCTCTTCAACGTCCGGGCTGTTCATGGCTTTCTGAAGCAAGTTCCAGTCGCGGGTAATGTCACTTTCTGAGGCCTTGGGCGGAGATCCCTTGCGTAGTTCCGCACGCAACCGGGCCGCCAGAAGCTTCTGCATGAGGGGCTGTGGCGCATCGCTGCCGAGAATGTTGCTGTCGGAAACCCCAACACTCACCACTTGCTCTCCCACGGGGATGAGCATGACAGGGCGTCCCTGAGCATCGAACTCCGGGGCGGCATCGTGCAAAAGGTGCCGCCATTTTTCCAGGCGAGCGCCCGCGTTTTCAGAACCCGGATCAGCCACGACCTGGTTTTCCATGAGATGGTTCAATTCGCTTTGATAGGAGAGGCGATCCTCGGCGCCAAGAGGCGGCTCGAGAGGGCGCTCGGCATTGAAAACCAGCGCCTCCTGCGACGGATTGAACCGGCCTGCGCCCGTGCCCACGTACACTGCCACAACGCAACCCGCAAAGATGGGGCTGACCACGGCGCTCGGAACAATGTACTTCTTTGATTTGAGAAAAGATTCGACCACGCCATGCACCGGAGTGCTGCGCGCGACGCTGCCCGGAATTTGCGGGATCACGAACCGCGAGAACTCGAGTTGAGGATGGCGAGTACCGTACTTGATCAGGGTCTTCGCCATTTGCTTGGGAGTGGTAATTCCGACATCAGCCACGACGCTGCGATGGAGCGCTCGCGGGTAGTAGAAGTTGACCACATCCTTGGCGAAATCAGCACAGTTCGAGGAAACCGTGCGGAAGTGAGAACGGTTCGGCGATGAATTGTATTTCTCGATGAAGGCCCGATCCTGCGCCCGAGTGGTTTCGATTTCGAAAGCGTACACAGTTCGGTCGTAGGAGGAACCCACCAATTCATACCAGTTCCCGCCAGGAGTTTCTCCGTTGTCCCGATCGGGCGCGATTGCTTCGAGATGCTTGCGGCGGTATTGGTCACGCAAAAAGGCGACCATGTTCTGATCAACAAACAGCGGAATATCATCGGCGCGCTCGACCGCATAGAGATAAGGAATCAGCGGGATCGCCACCCAGTCATAGCCGCCGACTCCGTCATAGCGGCTGATCACAGTTCCCAATTCTCCAGCAGCGCAGGGGCGGAGCACCAGCGGAGTCGCAGCGCAAACTCCGGATAAATACACCGCGGCATGTCCCGTAGCCGTGAAGAATCCAAGCTTGCCGTAAGGTTCCTCGAGGAGAAGAGTGGCCGAGGCTCTGGCCAAACCGGCAGACCCCGACAACAGCACCAACAAGGTGCACAGAGCGCGCCGGAATTTTCCCAGGTAAGGCATGGCTAGACCCTTGTAAGAACCCCTTCTGAAGAGATTAGTTGCCAAAAATTGGGAATGCGAGTTACCGAAGTCAGGCAGTTGATCGAGAATTGGGTAGGGTGGATACCTGATTGAAAAATAACCGGATACGGGAATGTGAGAGGAGTGTTAAATCTGGCCCGAGGCCCCATGTTTCAGTGTAGCTAAATGGTGTCGATCGCCGGCACCCAAAAAGCTAATCCGGCAAACCCAGTTTTTGGATGGCCCAGGCGGCACTTTCGGCAACCACTTCGTCCTCATCCCCCGCCAGCTTTTCGAGCAGGGGAAGAAATTTCTGATCTCCGCTGTTGCCCATGGCGATGACCGCATTCCGGCGTAGTCCTGCGCGCTTCGCGCGGCGCACGGGCGAGCCGCGAAACGTGCGCCGGAAATCTTCCTCGCTGATCTCTGCCAACCAGTCGAGGGCAGGATTCACTAAATCTGGCCGGGGCTGAAACTCCGCTGCCTTCGTGGACGGCGCTTTCCGGTTCCAGGGGCAAACATCCTGGCAAATGTCGCAGCCGAAAACGTGCCGACCCATCCCCGAGCGCAGCCCGTCATCCTGCGGAAGCACCCCACGTTTTTCGATTGTGAGGTACGCGATGCATCTGCTGGAATCGAGCTGATAAGGTGCGATGAATGCGTTGGTGGGGCAGGCGTCGATGCAGCGCGTGCATGTGCCACAGCGATCAGGAGCCGGCACGCCTGGTTTGGAATCGGATCCGGAAGCAGCTTCGAGGCCTGGTCCAAGATCGAGTGAAGTAAGAATCACGCCCAGGAAGAGCCATGATCCCATCTTCTGATTGATGATGCACGTGTTCTTCCCGATCCATCCGATGCCGGCGTACTTCGCGACCACACGTTCGACGATTGGGCCGGTGTCGACGTAACAGCGCGTGACCAAGTTTTCGGCTCCAAATGAGGCTCTGAGCGCCCGTTCGACCTGCCGGAGACGCGGCATCACCGAGTCGTGATAATCCTGCTCGCCCCAGGCGTAGCGAGAGATCCAGCCGCGCTCTTGCGCATTCGCTGAATCATCAGACTTCTGCGTGGAATATGGTTGAGCCGTGTTGTAGTTGATGGCACAAACCACAACGCTGCGTGCCCATGGAGCAGCATGCGCCAGCGACGCACGCTTCAAACGGCCTTGCTCGTCGCGGGCCTCGAGGTATTTCATCTCGCCGCCGCGCCCGTCGGCGATCCAGCGTGGAAAGTATTCCAGCTCCGGAGCGTCATCAACTGCAGCAACGCCCGCCAGATCAAAACCCGCATCTGTGGCAGCGTGCCTTACGGTGGCCCAGATTTCAGCGGAGCGAATCATGAGTGGAGAAGTTCGAAGCGAAATTTACTCTGAGCGGATGAGCGAAGCTGCGGTTCCAAATTGGAACTGCGCTTCACTTTTTTTGACTGGCTAGACATTTTAGTCACAAGGTCAGCGTATAAGCTTTTTTTCACAGAGTCACGCAACTCACGCTGCGCGTTCTCCGAATTTCTTTGAAAAGGAGACTATCTGTATGCCGCAACCCACCCACACTCAAACACCCACCATTCAAATCTCTGTGATCAACGAGAGCACTGTGCTGGCCGACACGGATGTCGTGCCGGTCGTGTCAGCGCTCCAAAAACAAGTGACCAACGACTTTGGTCCGGTCTGGGGGACGGCCGCTCAACTCAGCATCGTCGCCAAGGGCAATCAGCCCCCCAGCGGAAGCTGGTGGCTCGTGCTGCTCGACGATTCCGACCAGGCGAACGCTCTGGGCTACCATGATCTCACCACCGAGGGGCTCCCCATCGGCAAGGTCTTCGCCGCCAGCGATCTCAAGGCAGGAACGTCCTGGACCGTTACCGCCAGCCATGAACTGCTGGAGATGCTGGGCGACCCCAACATCAACCTCACGGTGTTCGTCGAGAACAACAACACCGCGGGAATTCTCTATGCCTACGAGGTCTGCGACGCCTGCGAAGACGACAGCCTCGGCTATCAGATCGACAACGTCCTGCTGTCCGATTTCGTTTATCCCTCCTGGTTTGAGAGCTTCCGCGGCGAGGGCTCGACACAGTTCGATCGCATGAACAAAATGCAGAATCCATTTCAGCTCTTGGTGAACGGCTACATAGGCGTCTTCAACGTGGCCTCGGGAAGCGGTTGGCAGCAACAAACGCAGGAGAAGCGGCCCACCAACGTCCTGCACCGGGGAGCCGTGGGCACGCGCCGGGAACGGCGCAGCGTTCCTCACGAACTGTGGATCAACAGCCTGCCGCAGCGCAAGATCGTGGGCAATGCGCAGAAATACCGGCTAACGCTCGAGACCATCCAGAAGCGGCGGGAAGCAGCCTGAAAGTTTTCACTGGGTCCTCCGACCGTCGACGCCCCGCGTGCGAGCGCGGGGCTTTTTTAGGCACGGACTGGAGAGACGAGGCTCAATGCGAGGTACTACGTACCTGCGCAGAGTAGGAATCAAATGCCAAGCTTCTTCACTTCTTCGTTGTAATACTTGCGGTAGAGGATGTCCCACTCCTGCGAGCCTTCGAGGATAGTGCGCTTCTGGCTCTCGATCTTCAGACGGGCGGACTGGTCGATCCGCGCCTCCTGATTGAGCAGGTCTTCGAGGATTTTTCGGGTTTCCTGGCGGATGGTGTTGGGGTCTTCTATGAAGTCGACCTCGTCTATCTGCTTGAGCGCGTCGGCGACGGCTCGCGCCAGCACATTCACTTTGTCGCGGCTTAGTCTCACAGTACCGCCTTGTACTTGCGCACCAGTTCCGTCTTCACCTTGCGGAACATCTCCTGATAGTTGGCGCCAGTCTTGTTCATCTCTTCCGAATAAGCTTCGAGGATGACCCGAACCTCGTCGTTGATGCGGTCTTCGAGGGTCAGTTCCTCGAGCAGGGCGGCATGGACGCGCTCCGTGACCTTGGGCACGGCCGAGGTCTCGATGGCCTTGGCGGCAATCAATTTCTTGGTAACTTCGCGGGCCAGGTAGCCCACATATTCCTTGGAAAGAAGCATGTGCGGGTCGAATATCCTGTGTTCAGGGGCGCTTGTCTTGTCTGCGAATCATAAAGTGTAACACGACCGAACCAGCGCGGATTGGCTCTCCGGCAAGAGGCCACGAGATGCCGTGAGGACTGCCATGCCGGGCTTTTCGGGGTTGCATCCCAGTGAACCCATCCCGTTCACGAAATTTCCGCGAGTGAAGTTAATGTGTGTCTTTGTCGCCCTTATCTTTGTCCTTATCCTTGTTGTCCTTCTCTGCCGGTGGGGGTTCGTGCGGGACATGCTGGTAGTCGAGCTGACGATAGTTGAGGATTGCGTTGAAAACCAAGGCATAGGTGCCGACGGTCTCTCCGCGATAGATGGGATTGTTGCCGAACAGCAGAACATTGCCTTGGCCGAGGTGCGCATTCACGACGATCGCATGCTCGGCGATCGACGAAGCCTTGTCGAGCAAGCCGTCAAGCAAAAGATCCTTGGAACCGGAGAAGCGCAGGATGACATCCGGCCGGCTCTGCACCGGGATTACCCGGGGATTATTGCGCGTCTCTTCCTCGTTCAGGTGCTTTGGTTCCCACGGTTGCTGCTTCAGCAGGGGCTCGGCTTCGGCGATCTTTCTGCCCTGGGGCTGGTCGCTGTCGTCGATACTGCCGCGGCCTGTGGCGCGCTGTTCGTAAGGGTCTTTGAATGCTTCCGGCGAGGCACGCCTTCCTCCTCCACGGACAATCGTGTTGCTTACGTTGAACACCATGCCGTTCGCGCTGATGACGGGGACACCTGCTCCGTAGCCGAAGGCGATTGGATTGTTCGGCGCGACGAAGACACTGTTGAGCACGGTGCCAACAACACGCGCGTCGTCGTGGGGAGCGACGCTGACACCCGGCGCAAGGCCGGTGTCGATCGCGAACTGCGCCGTGTCTTCGCAGGTAATGAGAAGACCGCCCTGCTCGACGAACTGCTTCAGATGAGCCAGGCCGTCGTAACCCAGGCCGGGGCGGATGTCAGCTGTGCTGTCGAGAGCGCCGAGGTTTGGAGTTAACTCGGATTTCTGCCACGGCATCGCATTATTCCACGCCGGGATGCCGCTGAGAATGTCCGCAGTCGAAGAATATCCAACCGGAGCAAAGATGATCACGTCGTATTTGGAGCGCAGATCCGGCTGGCTGGCTGCGGTCTGGGTATTGATGTAGTCGTAAGGCACGCCTGCCGTATCGAAGGCATAACGCCACCAGCCTTCAGTCTGAGTGTTAAGCCAGGTGTGCATGAAGGCTATGCGCGGAGCAGTAACGGCATGGACCGGCACCGAGGGCGCTGCTGCGAGGCGCGATGCATCGAGTGAAAGATCGTGGAGAATTCCGGCGACGTCATCCATGTGGTCCCCGGGGGCCGCGGTGATAAGCAGCGAACCGGCGGCGAAATGTTTGCCATCTGATTCGAAAGGCTTCTCTGCAACCTGGATGGTTGCACCCTTGAGTTTGTAAGCCAGGGACAGAAGTGAAATTTGCCCGCTGTTGTTCAGAGCAAGTACTGGGCCAGAGCCGGAGACTTTCCCGGCAAGCTTCGATGGATCGTCAACAGGCGTCATCTTCGACTGCAGAATCGAAGGATCGACGATACGAACAACTTTTAGGTTGAAGAGGTGAGTGAACGACCATCCAGTGTCGTCATAAGGATGTTTCTGGGGATCGCTGGGGGCCCAGAATTGGCGGTCAAGCAGCGCATCTGCCACGCGGGAGTAGGGCTGATCCATGCGGACGACGATAGACCCCGCGGGAAAAGTTTGCGGCTTCGCCTTGTCTCCACGCTTTTCTCCCGGAACATTCGCCGTGACTTCATCGGACAATTGTTTGATTTCGACGTGCTGCCGCTGCAAGACCTTGAGCAACTCGACCTGGCGGTTGGTGTCGGCTGAGTCGGGAGGGATCACGTAGGCAGCTGGCCCTTCGCGTGACGGCTTCTCGACGGAACGCTTGCTCTTGCGGTAGTAGTTCTCGAGGAAGTGGCGGGTGTTATGCGAAAAGTAAGAAATGGT
Organism: Candidatus Sulfotelmatobacter sp.; assembly: GCA_049512915.1. Classification (GTDB taxonomy): domain Bacteria; phylum Acidobacteriota; class Terriglobia; order Terriglobales; family Acidobacteriaceae; genus Sulfotelmatobacter. The sequence goes on along the minus strand of JBEKWP010000005.1, from coordinate 32,093 downwards.
GGTGAGTAGCGCGGTTTCTTCGTAGTTGTTGTTATCACGCTGCGACCAGGTCACTACGGGAAGCGCCGGATTCTGACGGTACCAGGTGCGCGAGTATTCTTCAGGATCAAGAATTCGTTTCTCGGTGTCGGCGCCGCCGTTGCCAAAAGTTTCATAAAGCCGGCTGATGCCATTGTGCATGCTGGCGAGAAACATCAAATAACCGGGACTCCAGGTGTCGAAGTCGCCGTGGGTGAAGACTCCGGGCATGCCGAAGCTCTGCATCTGGGCAACGTTGTTCCAGCCCAGTTCGGCCCACTCGTCGCCGAGAATGGGATCGACCCACGCGTTGTAAGGGCCGTCGCCAACCGTGTTGTCGTAGAGGAATGGAACCGATTCGTGCAGGTCGTGCAACACCTGCGCATGCCAATCAAGATACGTGTTGAGAACGTTCCGCGTCAGATCGAGGGTCATGGCCATGGCGTCGCGGTTGTTGTCGTGGGCAACGTAGTGGCCCCAGTAAAGAAGCCGTGGCCAATCCTGGCCGGGATGAGCCTTGTGCCACCTGTAGATATCGACCATGCGGTCGCGGCCGTCGACTTCAACCACGGGAGTAATGAGCACGATCATGTGCGAGCGGATGTACTTGATGTAGGGCGCGTCATCGACTGCCAGACGATAAGCGAGTTCCATCAGGGCCGTAGGAGCGCCGGTCTCCGGGGAGTGAATAGTGCCGGTGATGTAGTAGACAGGCCAGGACAGGTCGAGAAGCGGACGGGCTTTCGCATCATCGAGGCCGATCGTGCGCGGGTCCGCGAGCTGGGCCAGGCGCGCGTCATTCGCTTTCGCATCGGCCAGGAGTTTTGGGTCGGCGATCGCGGCCGCGATCATCTCCCGTCCTTCTTCCGAGTGGCCGATAGTGAAGACCTTCACCCGTGGACTGCTCGCCTCGAGCAGACGGAAATACTTGTAAACATCCTCGGCATAGGGAAGCATGTCAGGCGCGCCGGAGACATCGCCCAGCACCTTGGCGGGGGTGGGAACAGTTTTCGAGGCGGGAAGGTAGTCCACCAGCGGAGAGATGAACGACGGATCCGTGGTGTATTTGCGAATCTGGTCCGTGTACTGCTGATCGATGGGCTGGCCAGGATCGCGGGCGAAGGTTGAGTTCAATTCCTGGGAAAAACTAGAAGGTTCGGCGGAAAACAGCGCAAAAGACACGAAGATAAGGGCCAGTTTGGAAGGGGTCATTTTGCCTCAGGTTTCGATTCGCTTTCTGGGGTCCAAGTGTTTCACAAAACGGCTGCCGGGGAAAAGAGTTACCGCCCCCGCTTTTCATTTATATCGTCTTACGATACACTTAGAGGGTACTGCTAGATCGCGGCACGATACAATCGCGGCATGAAGAAGCTTACCTTGTCCGACTACCAGGCATTGGCGGAGTTCCGTTTCCAGATCCGCCGCTTCCTCCACTTCAGTGAACAAGTGGTGAAGCGCGCCGGCATGGAGCGTGGCCAGTATCAGCTGATGCTGGCCATCAAGGGCATGCCGCCGGGGGTGCGTCCGCGGATTCGCGAACTGGCGAACCGCATGCAGATCCGCCATCATAGCGCCGTCGAACTGGTGAACCGCCTGGAAGCCGGAGGCTTTGTGCATCGCACCCGCGCCGAGGACGACCGCCGCGAGGTTCTGCTCGCGCTCACCCCGAAAGGAGACAAGGTCCTGGGCGAACTGGCGCTCCATCATCACGACGAGTTGCGCTCAGCCGGACCCGAACTGGTGGGCGCTCTTCGCCGCATCATGCGCGAAGGTACAGACACCGCCTTCCTGCATTCCGCTTCCCCCTCGAAAAAAGGAAGAAAATAAAAACTTCATGAGTGCCATCGATCCCGCCGCCGCCGGACACAACGAGATTCACTTGTCTATCGGCTCACCGGCACGCTTTCGGATGCTGCTGGTCTCATTTCTTGCTGCCGGAATCGGCCTAGTCGCCGGAGTCGTAGCCTTCGCTCTCTACAAACTGATCGGACTGTTCACCAACCTTTTCTTCTTCCATCGCTGGTCCGCCGACTTCTCTAGCCCGCAGCATAACCACCTGGGGTGGATGGTCATCGTCATTCCTGTGATCGGCGGCCTGATTGTGGGCGTCATGGCCAAATACGGGACGTCGAAAATCAAGGGTCACGGCATTCCGGAAGCGATGGAGGCGGTCTTGTTCAACCGCAGCCGCATTGCCCCGCGCGTAGCCATTCTGAAGCCCATCTCAGCGGCCATTGCGATCGGCACCGGCGGCCCTTTCGGCGCCGAAGGCCCCATCATTCAAACCGGCGGAGCTATCGGCTCTCTGGTGGGCCAAGCCTTTCACACTACCGCTGTTGAGCGCAAAGTCCTGCTGGCATGCGGCGCCGCCGCCGGCATGTCGGCCACTTTCAACACTCCGATCGCGGGTGTAATTCTTGCCATCGAACTGCTGCTGTTTGAGTTCAAGTCACGCTCGTTCATCCCGCTCGTGATCGCGAGCACCCTGGCAACCGCAGTCCACATGCAGCTTTTGGGGTTGGGACCGATGTTTCAAGTCAGTCCGATGGACTTTGCGATCCCACGCGGCCTGCCTTTTTATCTCGCCCTGGGCGTGATCTGCGGTCTCGCCGCCGTCGCCTTCAGCAAGTTGCTCTACTGGGTGGAAGATCAATTCGATAAACTGCCGTTCGACGAAATGTGGTGGCCGGCCATCGGCGCCCTCGGCCTGGGCATTATCGGTTTCTTCGTGCCTCGCGTGCTCGGTGTTGGCTACGACACCATCGGCGACATTCTCAATGGGCAACTCGCCTGGAAGATCCTGCTGGTCGTCATGCTCGCCAAAGCTGCGGCATTGGCCGTGTCGCTAGGCTCCGGCACCTCCGGCGGACTGCTGGCGCCCTGCTTCATGTGGAGCGCCGCCATGGGCGGTATTTTCGCCATGGTCTCGAACCGCCTCCTGCCGGGCACGCACCTTTCTCCCGGAGCCTTCGCACTTGTCGCCATGGGCGCAGTTTTCGGCGCGGCATCGCGCGCCACGTTTACCTTCATCATCTTCGCCTTCGAAATCACCCGCGACTACAACTCCGTCTTACCCCTGATGCTGGTCAGCGTTATCGCCGACGGTATCGCCATGGTGTTGATGCCCAACAGCTCAATCATGACGGAGAAACTGGCGCGACGTGGCTTGCGCGTCCATCAGGATTATGAAACTGACGTTCTTTCCCAAGCCAGGGTTGAGGACACTATGGAGGAGGAACTGTCCGCTATCTCGGCAGGCACTACAGTGGCCGCGCTGGCCGAGCGTATTGCGCAGCATGATCCCGCCGTGGCTCGCCACGAGGCTCTGCTGATTCTCGATGACACCGGAAAACTTGCCGGCATCATCACTCGCGGCGACCTGCTGCGCGCTTTCGATAAAGATTCTTCTGGCGCGATGACCGTTCAGGAAGCCGGCAGCAGCCGGCTGGTGGTCACCCACCCCGACGAGCTTGTGTCCGAAGCGGCCGCGAAAATGCTCCGCAATGACATCGGACGACTCCCCGTCGTTGATCGCGCCGACCATCGCAAAGTTGTGGGTTACCTCGGCCGCAGCGGCGTGATGGCCGCCCGCCTCCGCCGATTTCAGGACGAGCATGTGCGCGAACCGGGCTGGTTTGCCGGGAAAGATGAGCTTCGCGATAAGAGCTGAAATAGTGTTGAAGCGAGGAGTCCGACGAGAAAGTCCGTTCTGAAACTTACGGCTTCTTCTGCGCCGCCTCGATCAGGGGCCGCAACGCTTCCGCTGAGACTCCCAGCGTCCCGCCGGAGAATCCGTCAATGTAGGCGGAGTTCACGCCGATCACCTCGGCGTTGGAATCAAACACCGGCCCGCCACTGCCGCCGTGGGCTGTGGGAGCATCGTAAATCAACTTGTCGCCCACCACATCGCCGAGATGCCCGCACGTGGTCGAAGGACGAATCAGCGACAGCGCCGCCAGTTCGCTGGCCGCCGTGATGTCGTTATGCCGGTACGCCAGCCTCTGATAAATCCCGGTCGGCGACTTGGCTACCATCCCTGCAATTCCCATGGGATAGCCGATGACCGTCACCAGTTCCCCGGGCGCGGCGACTCCTTTAGCCAGAGGCAGTGCCGCTAATCCGTGGACCCCTTCTTTGTTCTCGATCTTCAGCACGGCCAGGTCGCTGGTGGAAGAAACCGCGCCTGGAGTCAGGTTCACTGGCGTTAACGAGTTCGGAAAAAAGACAACCAAATTTTCGAGCATGGCGGTTGCGCCCTGCTGGATTAGCCCTTCCGCCTCGCTGTCGCCATACCATGGCTCGGCCACATGCCGGTTCGTCGCCAGCAGTCCGTCACCCACCAGAAACCCGGTTCCCGAAACACGGGCGCGAATGATTGCGGGCTGGTTCGCGAAACCAACGTCGTACACTCCGTAAATGTAGCCGATCGAGTTGCGGTACCGGTTCAGCACCAGCGCCGGCATTGCCTGCTCTTTTTCGAGCTGCGCCACCTGCCGGCTAAGCTGGCTTACCTGCTTCTGTAGTTCATCCGGTTGCACGCCCTCGGTCGTGACCGGGGCATAGTAATGGAACATGGCCACGGCGCCGCCCAGCAACACCACAGCCAGCACGGCCTGCACCATCTGCTGCCAGCTGTCGCTGACCGGGCTCGGCTCCTGCGGAATTTCCGGTGCGGACATGAGAGGTCATCTTCCCTTGTCTGGCAAGGGTTTGCCACGGTACGGAAGATGATGAACAGGGGATACTCGGAAGTTTCTTAAGGAGGTGACCGTGCGGGTAAGATCGGCCTTTCAGGACTGGAATGAAAGCACTTAGCGGCTTGGGCTATGAGAGCTTAAGGCTTCCCGATTCCCAGCCGCTTGGCCATTTTCTCGTAGAGAAATCCCTTGCCCGGAACGTAGGGTTGCACCCACTCGCCATCAATCACGAATTGCGGAATGGCCTGCTTGCCGGCGTGCTTGACGACCTCTTCCAGCGCGCCCGGCGTGGTTTCAACGTCGACATCTTTGTAGGGAATGTTGTGCTTGTCCAGAAAGCGCTTGGCCTCGCGGCAGTCGGGACACCACGCTGCAGAGTAAACCGTAAGCTCCATCGCTAAACCCGCTCCAGTTGAGCCACCGTGCGCTCGTTGACCAGGTTGCCGGTGTTCAGCGTGGACGCCGGCTCAAACAGGAGAAGCCAGCATTCTTCGTCAGCGACGGGGCGATGTTCCACGCCCCGCGGCACCACGATGAACTCGCCCTCTTCGATCCACTCATGCCGGTCGAGGAACTCCATGCGGAACCGCCCCTTCACTACGAGGAACATCTCGTCTTCGTGCTCGTGGTGATGAAACACGAACTCGCCCCTCAGCTTGTCGAGTTTCACATGCTGGCCATTCAGTTCGGCGGCAATGTAGGGCTTCCAGTACTCAGAAATCTTAGCGAACTTGTCGGCGAGGTTGACCTTATCCATGGCGGCCCCCAGTAACTGCGTCTCATCTCCAGATTCGTTCGGAGGCGAATTGGTCGCAAAACAAGCGGGCCTTGACAATCTTCAGCGTGGTATATATTATGGAATATACCATGCCGAAGACAGCCAAACTCTTCCGCAACGGCCGCAGCCAGGCTGTCCGCTTGCCCGTTGAATATCGCTTCGAGGGCTCGGAGGTCTACGTCCGCCGCGACCCGGTGACCGGCGACGTGATCCTGTCCCGCCGTCCGGAGTCGTGGGAAGATTTCTTCCTCCTGATGAATACGCTTGAAGCGCCCAAGGACTTCCTGACCGACCGGCGCGACGCACCTCCGCAAAAGCGCGAATTACTCTAGATGGCGGTCCGCTACCTTCTCGATACCAACACCGTCAGTTACATCATCAAAGGCATATTCCCGCACGTGCGAGAGCGGCTCCTGAAAGTCCGTGTCAGCGAAGTCGGAATCTCCGTAGTCACGGAAGCAGAACTGCGTTTCGGCGTCGCCAGATTGCCCCAAGCAACCAAGCTCGCGTTTGTGGTTGAGGAATTCCTGCTGCGCGTCGAAGTGCTTCCCTGGGATTCGCCTGCGGCCCGGCATTATGCACGCCTTCGCGCCACGCTGGAAGAACACGGTGAACCGATGGGCAACCTCGACCTCATGATCGCCGCACAGGCGCTCGCGGCCGGCGCAATCCTGGTTAGCAACGATCGTGTCTTTCGCAGGGTGAAAGGCCTGAAGGTTGAGGACTGGACCAGATCGTAAACGTTTCTGCAAAAAACAAAAGCCGCCAGCTCGCGCTGACGGCTGAAAGCTGATAGCTGAGAGCTAGCTGTTTTCGTACAACAGCACGCCCTCGGTCTTCTCCGCGTCTACCGGACGATAGAACAGCTTGTTGTCTTCGAGGAAGACCTCGATGAATGCCGGGCGCGTGGTAATCGTGCCCTGAATCAGCGCCTCCGACAGCGGGTCTTCAATATACTTCTGCAAGGCTCTCCGCAGCGGGCGCGCTCCGTAGGTGCGATCGGTGAGCGTCTGGCCGAGGATCCACTTCTTGGCCTCGTCGGCAACGGTCACGGTGATCGACTTCTGCGCCAGGTTCGTGTTCAGCTGCGTGACCATGAGTTCCAGAATCTGGATCAGGTCGGCCTCGCTCAGCGCCAGGAACAGAATGATCTCGTCTAACCGGTTCAGGAATTCTGGATTGAAGGTGCGCTTCACTTCGCCCTTCACCAACTCCTCGACCTTGCCCGAAACCATTTCATCTTTAGTCGACTGGAAGCCAAAGCCCTCGCGCTTCTGCAAGTGCCGCGCCCCGATGTTCGACGTCATGATAATGATCGTGTTCTTGAAGTCGACTGTGTTGCCGAGACCGTCGGTAAGCTGGCCGTCTTCAAAAACCTGCAGCAAGATGTTGAACACATCGGGATGCGCCTTCTCAATTTCATCGAGCAACACAACCGAATAGGGCGCGCGCTTGACGCGCTCGGTAAGCTGTCCGCCCTCTTCGTAGCCCACGTATCCCGGAGGCGATCCGATCAGCTTCGACACTGAGTGTTTCTCCATGAACTCGGACATGTCGAAGCGGACCAAAGCTTTTTCCGTTCCGAACATGAATTGCGCCAGTGTGCGGGCGACTTCTGTCTTGCCCACGCCGGTCGGGCCAAGGAACAGGAACGAGCCAATAGGCCGGTTCGGATTCTTCAGGCCTGCGCGTGAACGCCGGATCGCCCGGGCTAGCGCGCTGATCGATTTATCCTGCGAAATGATGCGCTTGTGCAGTTCTTCCTCGATGCGCAGCAGCTTCTGCGTTTCTTCTTCTTTGATCGAGGTAATGGGAACGCCGGTCCACCGCGAAACCACATCTTCGATGTCTTCGCGGCCGACAACGCCGGTAGAAGACTCGTCGAGATGATATTTCTCGCGCAGCGCCCGCAGGTTCTCACGCTCCTTGCGTTCTTCGTCCGAGTAGAAACGAGCCTTCTCGAACTCATGGTTCGCGATTGCGTTTTCCATGCGGTGCACGATGAACTTGATCCGCTTCTGCACTTCCGAAATCTCTTCCGGCTGCGAAGTCTGGCGCAGCTTTACCCGCGCTCCAGCTTCGTCGACCAGGTCGATCGCCTTATCCGGCAGAAAGCGGTCGGGAATGTAGCGGTTCGAGTGCGACACCGCGAAGTTGATGGCATCGTCGGTATAAGTGACCGCATGGAATTTTTCGTAACGGTCCTTGATGCCGAAGAGAACTTTGATGGCGTCGGCTTCATTCGGCGGAGGAACTTTCACCGCCTGGAAACGCCGCTCCAGCGACCGGTCTTTCTCAATCGACTTCCGGTATTCCCCAGGAGTGGTCGCACCGATGCACTGAATCTCGCCGCGCGATAGAGCGGGCTTTAGGATGTTCGCTGCATCGAGCGACCCTTCCGCCGATCCTGCGCCCACAAGGGTATGTAGTTCGTCGATAAATATGATGGAATTCTGCGACTCCATCAGTTCCTTCATGATGGTCTTCAGCCGCTCTTCGAATTGTCCACGATACTTCGTTCCGGCGACGATCAAGGAAAGGTCGAGCGCCAGAATTCTCTTGTCCGCCAGGAACGACGGCACTTCGCCGTCGGCGATGCGCTGCGCTAGGCCCTCGACGATCGCCGTCTTGCCCACGCCCGGCTCGCCAATCAGAACGGGATTGTTCTTGGTGCGCCGGCAGAGAATCTGGACCACGCGTTCCAGTTCCCCGTCGCGGCCGACCAGAGGATCGAGCTGGCTATCCATCGCTGCCTGGGTCAGATCGCGCGAAAACTCGCTCAGCAACGAAGACTCACGCTGCCTTTGTGGCTGCGCTTTTTCCTGGCTGGTGCGCGCCAATTCTTCGCGGATGGTCGCCAGCCGCAGGCCGCGCTCGTGCAGAATCTCGGCGGCAAAGCATTTCTCTTCTCTTAGTAAACCCAGAAGCAGGTGTTCGGTGCCGATGTGGCGATGCGAGAGGCGCTCCGCTTCTTCTGCGGCATAGGCCAGCACGCGCTTGCATTCGTTGCTCAACGGAAGATCTACCGAGGTCGAAACCTTTTCCCGAATCGTGGTATGACCCTCGATCTGTTTCCGAATGGACTCGACCGAGGCGTGCGAGCGCAGGAATCGGTTGGTCAGAGCTTTGTCTTCGCGCAGGAGCCCCAGCAGCAGGTGCTCGGTCTCTATATAAGGAGACCCGAACTGGCTTGCTTCGTAGCGCGCAAAGAAAATCACGCGCCTGGCTTTCTCCGTGTAACGTTCAAACATAATGCCCCTTCCCCCTGAACCCTTCCGGCCGAGAAGGCTTGCCCCTGCTCGACCCTACTGAAACCCTGGCCCGGTGGTGGTCCGATCTTGCTGCTGGCTTGCCATCACCATTCCATTATGCAATCAAACGACCATTGCCCCAAGTACCCGAACGTTTCTATTATGTTACCGAAGGAACCTGTTCAAGTCTCCCTGGGCTGCCGAGGATTGCGATTTCCTTGCACATTGTCTTACTAATCTTTGTCTTCCTGGTCCTTCCTTACCTTACTTGACCGGCTCTGCCTCCTATACTGGCAACGATTCTGGCCTGATCTCTTCCACACGCCCCCGCCCCAGCCGCAACACCCGATGACAACGCCGCGCGAAGGACAAGTTATGCGTTGCAATCAGGGAGGTGAGCTGGTGCTCGCGATGTAATCGCGCGATCAATTCGAAAACCGCTTCCGCCGTCTGTCCATCGAGGTCCCCGGTAGGCTCATCCGCCAGTAACAGTTTTGGACCGGTAATGAGCGCCCGTGCCAGAGCCACGCGCTGTTGCTCGCCGCCAGAAAGCTCGCCCGAGCGATGATGCGCGCGTTTCTCCAACCCAACCTCACGCAGCCAGCGTGAAGCTTCCGGCGCCGCCTCTGCCCAGGTGCGTCCCCGTACCAGCAGCGGCATTGCCACGTTTTCCGCAGCCGTGAATTCCGGCAGCAGATAGTGAAACTGCCAGACGAAGCCCGCCTCGCGATTGCGAAACTCCGCTGCTTCGTTCGCTGACAACGCGTTCAGTTGCAATTTCGCGCAGTATACGTCACCAGCGGAAGCCTGATCAAGAGCGCTGAGTATGTGTAACAAGGTACTCTTCCCCGCTCCCGACTCGCCGACGATCGCCAGCATCTCGCCGCGTTTCACCTCAAACGACAAATTTTCAAAGAGCACCAGGTCCGATTCGCCGGACCGGAAAACCTTCTTTAATCCCTGAACCCGCAGCAGCGCCGCTTGTTCCGCCACGTATCCGGCCACCTGTCCCGTTAGATGCAATCCGCCTCCGAAGGGTCCACTCCGCCCTGCCGAGCCTTCCGTCGCCTGCAAGGAATACAGAATGGGTCATCTTCTCACATCGGAACCCAAGCTCCGCCATGGCCCATTCGAACCATACGGAACCTCCATGAGTAACATCTGACAATACTTGGAACCTCGCCGCTGCGATGTGACTGGCATCACGTGTCGGTAGGGAGGATCTAGACCCCAACCTTAGCTTCTGCACCAGCCAGGCTTCGCAAAGACTCCCCATAGGGCGCGCGGGCGATGCCGCGCTCGGTAACGATCGCGGTCACGTACTTCGCGGGAGTCACGTCGAACGCGGGATTTTCGATGGAAACACCGTCTGGCGTCATTTGCTTTCCCGCAATATGAGTGACTTCCTTCGCGTTGCGCTGTTCGATGGGGATCGTGCTACCGTCGGGAGTAGCGAGGTCGACGGTCGAAATCGGCGCAGCCACGTAAAAAGGGATGCCATGCTCTTTGGCGAGGACGGCGACGGTGTAAGTTCCGATCTTGTTGGCGACGTCACCGTTGGCCGCGATTCGGTCGGCTCCCACCACGATCACCGCAATCTTACCCTGCTTCATCATCTCGCCCGCCATGTTGTCAGAGATCACCGTGGTCGGGATGCCGTCCTTCATCAGTTCCCACGCGGTAAGCCGCGAGCCTTGCAGGAAGGGCCGGGTTTCGTCGGCGTAGACGTGAATCTTCTTTCCTTGCTCGACCGCCGCGCGGATTACGCCCAGGGCCGTGCCATATCCCGCCGTAGCGAGCGCGCCGGCATTGCAGTGCGTCAGCACTCCGCCTTCGCTCGGCATCAGCGTGGCGCCGTGGCGTCCCATAGCCTGATTGGCGGCGATATCTTCGGCGTGCATGCGTTGCGATTCTTCGATGAGGTCCTGCTTGATTTGCGCGAGTGGACGAATGCGCACGCGTTCAAACTTCTCCTGCATGCGTCGAATGGCCCAGAAGAGGTTGATGGCGGTCGGCCGGCTTTTGCCGATCAGGTCGCAAGCCTGGTCAAGGTCGCGTTTCAGTTCGCCCGTGGTTTCTGCTTTGGAATTCTTTGCGGCCAGAGCAATGCCCATGGCTGCCGCCACGCCGATCGCAGGCGCTCCACGCACCACCATGGTCCGGATGACGTCGGCAACCTGCTCGTGCGTCTTGCAGGTGACGTAGGTTTCTTCCGTGGGCAGCTTCGTCTGATCGATAAAACGTACGCCCTGTTCAGTCCACTCGAGAGTTTGAATCATGAGATCTGAATTCCTCTAGCTTCCGTGCACCGCACAGCGGTTCCTCGGAGCATTCGTAACTGCCGGCCGGCCGCAGATTTCGCAACTGGCGGCGACTGCAAAAATTACGGGCGCCGTGTCGTCCATCTGCGAAACGTGCTCCGCGCGGACATCCCGGGCGGTAAAGATGGAAACGAACGGCGCCGGAGCCGCGGCCTTCTCAACGTTAGGCCTTCCCTTGGCTTCTTCGCGCTCGACCAGGCACATGGCCCCCACCACCTCGAATCCAAATTCACGCGCCGCGTCGATCGCTTGCACCGTGGAAGCGCCGGTGGTGCAAACATCGTCGACAATCACCACGCGGGCACCCTTCTCGCGAAAGCCTTCAATGCGCTGCCCGGTTCCGTGCTGCTTTTCAGCCTTGCGCACGAGAAATCCGTGCAACTCGCCGCTCACTACCGAAACTGCCACAACGATAGGATCGGCTCCCATGGTAAGACCGCCAATGGCTTGCGGCTTCCACTCCCGCTGCCGGATTTCGTCCAAGAAAACCTCGCCAGTCAGGCGCGAGCCCTTGGCATCGAGAGTGGTCGTACGGCAGTCGATGTAGTAGTCGCTCGTACCGCCGGAGGAGAGCTTGAACTCACCCAACCGGAAGGACTTGGAGGCAAGCAAGCGCAGCAGATCCTGACGCGAAGAACGCATGAAACTTTACAATACCACGGCGAATCGCCCTTCGTCCGGGCTCCGAACGGGCCGCTGTCCTCCGCTTCCGACAGTGAGGCGTGATAACCTGAATATTCTTCCTACAACGACCTTGAGGTATGAAATTGCAGAGTGCGCGAAAGCTTTTTTTCTTCCTTCTGGCTGGTTTCTTTCTCACGAATGTAAGCGTCCTCAGCCTGGTTTCGACCGCGATCGCCGAGGGCACGCGCACCTGGGAGCAGTCAAAGTTTGACGAACTGACGAAGGGGACGGCCACGGGTGTAGCCATCCACAGCGAGGGCGGCCTGGGACTCGCGCCCACGTTCAAGAGTTTGTATGCCACGCCTTCCACCTATATCTGGTCGATTGCATCTGACGATGCCGGCAACGTGTATGTGGCGGCAGGCGCGCCCGCTCGCGTCTATCGCATCACGCCCGACGGCAAGGCAACCGTGATTTTCGAGCCCAAGGAACTCCAGGTGCAGGCGCTGCAAACCGGCTCCGGAGGCGCCATCTACGCCGCCACCGCTCCCGATGGCAAGGTATACAAGCTGGAACACAGGCCCGAAACCAAGTCGCAAGCGGACTCCCACCGCGGAACTGCCTCCGACAAAAAAGATAATGACAAAGCTACCGACGACAGAGACGCCGCCAAACCCGCCATCGATCCCTCCTGGAACTCGTCTGTCTATTTCGAGCCGGGCACGAAATACATCTGGGACCTGGCGCTGGACAAGGCCGGCAATCTCTACGTAGCCACCGGCGACCACGGAGAGATCTATCGGGTCACGCCGAAAGGCGAGCACTCGGTCTTCTTTAAGAGCGATGAAACTCACATCCGCGTTCTCGCCTTCGATGCGCAGGAGAACCTGATCGCCGGTTCAGATGGCAGCGGGCTGATCTATCGCATCTCTCCCGCGGGCGAGGGATTCGTGCTGTACAGCGCGCCCAAGAAAGAAATCACAGCCCTGGCGCTCGATCATGCGGGGAACATCTACGCAGCGGCAGTCGGCGAAAGGCGCAGCGGTGGAGGGCCGGGCGGCGCCGCCCTAGCCGCGGCCCTGATGACCCTCAGCGCCAACCCACCCACGGCAGGCACGACCCCGCAAACTCCGGGCATCACGGTGACGCCCGCCCCCAGCGCGCCGCAGGCGGCGGGTCCATTTCCATTCCCGGGCGGTGGGGCCAGCAGCGGCTCCGACGTGTATCGCATTGCGCCGGATGGTTCGCCAACAAGAGTCTGGTCATCCCACGAAGACATCGTGTATGCCCTGGCATTTGATTCTCAAGGGCGCCTGCTGGCCGGCACGGGCAATCGCGGCCACATTTTTGCCATTACCGGCCAGGATGATTTCTCCGATCTGCTGAAAGCCGCGGCGTCGCAGGTCACCAGATTTGCCAAGGCTCCGGGCGGTGGCTTGTACGCCGCGACCAGCAATCTGGGAAAAGTTTTTGTGCTGGGACCGGGCCCCGAGGCCGAGGGAACCTACGAGAGTGACGTATTCGACGCCAAGATTTTCTCCCGCTGGGGCCGGGCGGAGTTTCGCGGCACAGGCAGCGTCGATCTCTTTGCGCGCAGCGGCAATGTGGACAATCCCGACCGCAACTGGAGTCCGTGGAAAAAGATCGACCTGGCGGCGAACTCTGAAACCGGAATCCCCGCAGCGCGCTACGCCCAGTGGAAGGCGGTGCTGCATACGGGAACCGCGGCTCCTGGAGTGGACAGCGTCGCGCTGAACTATCTGCCTAAGAACGCGGCGCCTGAAATCGATGACGTGACCGTGCAGGTTGGCTTGAAGTATCAGCCGATGCCGAAAATGTCCGGCAATGCCTTGGGCTCGGATTCCGGATCTTCTTTCGGCGGATCGTCCTTCGGCGGATCGGGCCAGCATTTCGAAGCCCCTCCGCCCAGTTCGCACGATCGCGACTCGATCGGCGTGAAGTGGAGCGCGCACGATGACAATGACGACCAGCTCGTGTACTCCCTCTACTACCGGGGTGACGGCGAGACCCGATGGCTGCTGCTCAAAGACAATCTCACCGACAAGGCATATTCATTCGACGCCAGCCTGCTGCCGGATGGAGGCTACACGGTGAAGGTGGTTGCTTCCGATGCGTCGTCGCACTCACCCGGCGAAGCGTTGACGGTATCGAAAGAAAGCCGCCGGTTTGAAGTGGACACGACTCCGCCGCGCGTCGAAGCTCTGGCTGCGTCCCTCGAAGCCAGGGAGATTCACGTCACGTTCCGTGCGGTCGACGGTTTCTCCTCCATTAAGCGAGCGGAATATTCCATCGATGCCAGCGACTGGAAGTATGTAGAGCCGGTCGGCCAACTCTCCGACGCCAAGATCGAGAACTACGATTTCAAGGTCACGCCCGAAGCCGCGAAAGATGGCGGGGCTGCTTCCGAACACGTGGTGGTGGTGCGCGTCTACGATCGCTACGACAACATGGGCGCCGCCAAGACGCTGATCCGGGCAAAGTAACCGCTGTAAGAACTCTCATGCGGGGACGGGCGTCTGGCAGCGCCTCCAGCGGTGAATCGCGACCACCCCCGCGGCCTCCTAATGCATTCTCTCCGCCGCTCCCTCTGAAGCTTCTTCGGACGCACTCTTCATGCCACTAAGTTCTCCCGCGCGGCGCAACTCTGGAAACTTCCAGGCCCAGAGCGCGATCACGACCAGTGTCCCCACTCCTCCCAGCAGAACGGCGGGAACCGTCCCAAACCACTGTGCCGTCAGTCCCGACTCAAACTGCCCGAGTTCATTCGAGGTCCCGATGAAAACCATATCGACTGCCATCACGCGTCCCCGCATCTCATCGGGGGTGCGTAACTGTACCAGGGTTGCGCGAATGATGACGCTAACCATGTCGGCCGCACCCAGGAAAATCAGCGAAATCAACGACAGCACCAGGCTGGTCGAGACGCCAAACAGTATGGTGCAGATTCCGAATCCGGCCACCGACCAGAGCAGCGTCGGCCCCGCACGCCCCCGCAGCGGACGATGCGCCAGCGCGACCGCCATCACGGCAGCGCCCACACCCGGTGCCGTGCGCAGCAATCCCAGCCCCCACGGCCCGGTGTGAAGAATCTCACGGGCATAAACTGGAAGCAGAGCGACCGCCCCGCCCAGCAGCACTGCAAACAGATCGAGCGAAATTGCGCCCAGTATCAGCTTCTCGCGCCAAATGAAGTGCAAGCCCGCGAAGACGGTCTTCAGGGTTGTGGGTTCGCGTCGCCGCGCCTGCGGACGCGTTTTGATGCGGAACATGGATAGCAGCGCGCCCACCGCAGTCAGCATGGCAGCCGCATAAACCGCGAATGGCCCGCGGAAAGCGGCGTAAAGAATTCCGCCGAGAGAAGGTCCAAGAATCGTCGCAGCTTGAAAAGTCGTCGCGTTCCAGGCCACGGCATTGGCAAAGTGTTCTTCAGGAACAAGTTGCGGCAGGATCGAGCGGCTTGCAGTTCCGTTGAACGAGCGCACCACTCCCAGCAGAATCAGCACGGCGTAGATGGATCGAACCGAATGCCCGCCGCGCACCGCGATAATCAGCAGAAGGCCCGAGCAGAGCGCGTATCCCACGTAACAGGCGCCCAACACCTTGCGCCGTTCGAAGCGGTCAGAAGCGTGCCCGGAAACCAGAAAAAGAAGTATTCCCGGAAGAAACTGTGCCAAGCCGACCAGGCCCAGATCGAGGGCGCGCTTGGTGATGTCGTAGACCTGCCATCCCACGGCGACGGCTTGCATTTCAACGGCGGCCACGATCAGGAAGCGCGCAATCTGAAACAGCACGAAGTCGGGATGCGTAAAGGCGACGCGTCCAGCTCTGGGGTCGTCAGGTGCGGACATGAACGTCTAATGTGCCACAGAACGCGTTGCCTCGCATACGATTCGCAGTTCTGCCCCGCGGAATCAGGTAACATCAATTCCGCCCATCTTGCGGAGGTTTCGATGAAGATGTATATCGCCGTCGCTTGTCTTCTTCTTTGCGGTAGTGCATCTACCCAAACGAAGAGCGGATCACAAACTTCCCCTCCTGAGCAACGGGCCGATCAACAACAGTCTGCTCCGGCGCCCAGCCCAGCAACTCAATCACAGAAGATAGATCCCGCCAAGGCTGCCGATATCCGGCAATTGCTGGATGTTGTGGGGGCAAAAGCACTCATGAGTCAGATGATGGACACCATGGTAGACAATGTTAAACCGCTGCTAGCCAAGGCTCTTCCGCCTGGAGAGTATCGCGAAAGGCTGATTGATCTTTTCTTCGTGAAATTTAGGTCCAAAGCCGACCCACAGCAGCTTGTGGAGTCGATTGTCCCTCTGTACGACAAGTATTTTTCCGCCGAAGAAATCAAAGGCTTAATTCAGTTCTATCAGACGCCTCTCGGACAGAAGACAGTGACCGTAATACCCAAGGTGATGGCTGAGTCGCAAGAACAAGGTCGTAAGTGGGGTGAAGAATTGGGACGTGAGTCCATGATAGAAGTTCTTACGGAACATCCCGAACTGAAGAAAGCAATGGAGGACGCGGGGAAGGCTCCAACACCGGAGTGATCGTCGAGCCCAAGAGTTCCTCGGACCGCAGACGCTGGCTCAGGCTAGCCCTGGCCGGCGCCGGTCTGCCGCGCCGCTGCAGAGAAAAGTTCGACGCGGTTCCTTCCATTCTTCTTGGCGGCATACAGGCTGACATCCGCCTCGTGCAGCAGGTCGGCTACCGAGTGGTCGCGCACCGCGGAGGTCACAGCCACGCCCATACTGACTGTGGCAGAAGCCGTGCCGAATGGAGTAACGATTGGATCTTTCGCCACCAGGTTGCGCACCTCATCGGCGCGGCGGGCTCCGGCAGTCAAATCGCATCCCGGTAGAATGATCAGAAATTCTTCGCCGCCGTAGCGGCCCACCACGTCATAGGGACGCAAGTCCATCTTCAACCGGCGCGCGACTTCCTTCAAAACCTCGTCGCCCGCGGCGTGGCCAAGGGAATCGTTGATGCGTTTGAAGTGGTCGATATCGGCCATGATCAGCGTGGCTGGTTTCCCTTCGCGCCCGCTGCGTGAAAATTCTTTCTCCACGGCCGCCAGTATTTCCGCGCGGTTCAGCAGATTCGTCAGAAAATCGTGCGTGGCGGCGAAACTTAAAGATTGCTGAAGTTCCAGAATTCTCTTCCCCGCCATGATTCTCGCGCGCAACTCGGAAGGATCCACGGGCTTCGCCAGATAGTCATCCGCACCCGCCTCCATGGCGAGCAGCAGATCCTGCTTTCGATTCTTCGCCGTCAGCATCACGGTATAGATGTAAGGTGCTCGCGTTCCCATTTTTCGGATGCGGCGGCACACATCGATCCCATCGAGACCCGGCAGCATCCAGTCGAGCAGCGCCATGTTCGGGGGCTCGGTGCCTTCCAGCAGTTTCACCGCTTCCGTGCCGCTTCCCACCGCCTGATAGTCGAGTCCCCAGTCGGCCAGGTAGCCGCCCACCTTGTGCCGTTCAATGTAGGAATCTTCGACCAGCAAAATCTTCATAACATCACGCCCTGTATGGATGTTGGCGGTTTCTGAGAATCTTCACAAGATCAC
This sequence comes from Candidatus Sulfotelmatobacter sp., assembly GCA_049512915.1. Taxonomy (GTDB): domain Bacteria; phylum Acidobacteriota; class Terriglobia; order Terriglobales; family Acidobacteriaceae; genus Sulfotelmatobacter. The sequence goes on along the minus strand of JBEKWP010000005.1, from coordinate 14,808 downwards.
CGGCCACGAACGAAAGATGCTGAACTTCTGCGGCAACTCAGAACGCTGACCGTCCTTTTAAGAAACGCGACCGCTCCCCCAGTAGAATCGAGGCGTGGAGCAGACACTGCGGACCGTCGGCTGGATTGCCTGCGTTATCTATTCGACCATTCCCAGCTTTTGGCTCTTGATTCATCCTCGCGTGGAGTACTGGCGTTCGCGGCCGCGTTCCCCGTATCGAATTCTCTTGCCGGTGTGGATCGCGATGTGGCTGCTACTGGCCGTTGCAACCGGGCACTGGCGCAACTTGACGCTCTATCATCGCGCGTGGTGCTGGACTCCGGCAGCCGCACTGTTTAGCTTCGGACTCGCGCTCTACAAACTCTCTGGCAGCGGCTTCAGCCCCGCGCAACTTGCCGGACTGCCGGAGGTTCTGCCGGATCGTCGCCAGCAGCGTCTGGTGACGACTGGCATTCGCGCCCGCGTGCGCCATCCGGTCTATCTGGCTCATCTCTGCGAAATGCTGGCCTGGAGCATCGGCACGGGCCTGGCCGTCTGCTGGGCGCTTACAGCATTCGCGATCGTCACAGGCGCAGTGATGATCAAGATGGAAGACGAAGAACTAGAGAACCGTTTCGGCGAAGAATACCGTCAGTATCGGTCGAGTGTGCCCGCAGTTCTGCCGAGGACAACGCTATAATCCGACTTGGCCGAAAGCTGAGAGCTGAGGGCTGACAACTGAAAGCTTCCTCATGCGCTTTGAACTCTTCATCGCGACCCGCTACCTGCGCGCCAAACGCCGCCAGGCGTTCATCGGCATCATTACCGGCATCTCGATTGCCGGAGTGGCCGCGGGCGTAGCTTCGCTGATTGTCGCGTTAGCCATCAACAACGGCTTTCGCCAGGACCTGCAGGATCGCCTCATCGGATCAAGCTCTCACATCAGCCTGCTGCGCATCGCCGACGACGGCATAAAAGACTGGCCGCCGCTGCTCGAACGCCTCTCCAGACAACCGCATGTCGTCGCCGCCGCTCCCGCAATCTTCGAGCAGGTTCTCATTTCCCGTGGGCCCCGCGCCCGCGGCGCCGTCCTCAAGGGAATGATTCCAGCGTATGAGCGTAAAGTCGGTGATTTACTCAGCACCGTAAAAGAAGGCTCAGCAGCCGCACTCGACGAACCCGCTCCCGAGCCAGAAAAAAATCATGTGGGGACAGCTGCCGCGCCACCGACCGAAGACCTTCCAGATTCCCTCGCCACCATCCGTGCGCGAGTAGACGCCATGCCCCCGATCATCCTCGGCAAAGATATGGCTGACAATCTGGGCGCAACCGTCGGCTCGGTTGTGCTGGTCACCAGCCCGCAGGGAGAATTGACGCCCTTCGGCATGGTGCCCAAATACAGCCGCTTTCGCGTCGCGGGAATTTTCAACTCCGGGTTCTACGATTACGACGCCTCCTGGGCTTTTACGCGGCTCTCCGACGCGCAACGCCTGTTCGGCCTGGGCGACCTGATCTCAGTGATCGAATTCAAGGTCGACGACATCTACTCCGCCGACCAGGTTGCACGCCAACTCGAGGAAGCGGCCGGCAGCGGCTTCATGACCACTAACTGGAAAGAGCAGAACAAAGCGCTATTTCACGCGTTGAACATGGAGCGCCTGGTCACCTATATCACGGTCGGCCTGATCGTCTTCGTCGCCGCGCTGAACATTCTGATTTCTCTGATCATGATGGTCATGGAAAAAACCAAGGACATTGCCGTGCTCATGTCGATGGGCACCCGCAAATCGCAGGTGCGGAACATCTTTATTGCTCAAGGTGTGCTGATCGGAGTGATCGGCACAGCGATCGGCCTACTGTTAGGCTATGCCATCTCGTACGCGGGCGGCCACTATCACCTGATCTCGCTCTCGCCGGAGGTTTACTCCATCGATTACGTCCCCTTCGCGCCGCGTCTGAAAGATGGACTATGGGTAGTGCTGGTGGCTGTAGGAATTTCGTTTGTAGCCACGCTCTACCCATCTTGGTCCGCCGGCAAAACCCTGCCCGCAGAAGCGCTGCGCTACGAATAATGCAAAGAACAAAAGTTTGTCATCCTGAGCGAGGATTGTGCTTCGTGAAATGAAGCACAACCGCAGTCGAAAGCCTGCCCTGAACGTAGCCGAAGAGGATTCCTTCCGCTATCCCATGGCTTTGGCTCCCAAAAACATTCCTTCCAAGGCCTTTCCGCCGTGGAACTTTCATGCCACAGCCGCCGTACAATTAAATAGGAAAAGAAATGGAGGAGGCCTCATTATGTTCACTTTCCTTCTGTGGTGCATCCTCTTCGTATTCTGTTGGCCGCTAGCCTTGCTTGCGCTCGTAGCCTACCCGTTCGTCTGGCTACTGCTGCTTCCGTTCCGAATCGTAGGCGTAGCCGTGCACGGAGTGCTCGAGATCATCTACCTCGCGATCACGCTTCCATTCCGGCTGCTGGCTGCGCCATTCCGCGTCTAGGAAATCGGACTTGTGGGATATTGGAGAGGAGTTGCGCTTCAGGACCGCTTAACTCGCCCTCCGAAGAAGGAGTTCGGGACCAGGTCAACTCTCCATTACCTTCAAACTGCCACTCACGATCAGCCGCGCCTCAGTCGCCCGCTGCACATCTTCCGCCGTCAGCCCCGGAGCCACTTCCTCCAGCACCAACCCCCGCTCCGTCACCCGGATGTACGCCATTTCCGTCACAATCGTATCCACGACCTTCACCCCGGTAAGCGGCAGCGTGCACTTCGCCAGGATCTTCGGAGCACCTTCCCGAGTCGTATGCTCCATCGCCACTACTGTCCGCCGCGCCCCGGCCACCAGATCCATCGCGCCGCCCATACCCTTCACCATTTTCCCCGGGATCATCCAGTTCGCCAGGTTTCCTGTTTCATCCACTTCCATCGCCCCCAGCACGCTCAAATCAACATGCCCGCCGCGGATCATGGCAAACGAATCGGCGCTCGAAAAATACGACGTCCCGGCCATCTCGCTCACCGTCTCCTTGCCCGCATTGATCAAGTCTGCATCTTCCTCACCCTCGATGGGATAAGGCCCGATCCCCAGCATCCCATTCTCCGACTGAAGAATCACTTCCATCCCCACCGGAACATAATTTGCAATCAGCGTAGGCATCCCGATGCCCAGGTTCACATAGAACCCATCGTGCAACTCCAGCGCAATGCGCTTCACGATGCGCTCACGCTTCTCGACATCTTTGCCCAGCTTATTCATTGCCTTCCTAAAGTTCTGTCATCCTGAGCGGAGCGAAGGACCCATGCACGAGCCCTCACCACTGCCCTACTCGGTACTAGGTACTAGGTACTAGCCTTCCTCACCGTCCGCTTCTCAATCCGCCGCTCATACATCTCGCCCTGAAAAATCCGCTTCACGTAAACCGAAGGAGTATGCACCAGATCCCCATCGAGTTCTCCGGCATCAACCAGATGTTCAACTTCCGCAATCGTAACCTTCGCCGCCGTAGCCATGATGGGATTAAAATTCCGCGCCGTCTTCCTGTAAACCAGATTCCCCATCCGGTCACCCTTCCATGCCTTCACAAAAGCAAAGTCTGCCTTCAACCAGCGCTCCATCACATAAGTTCGGCCATCGAACTCGCGCGTTTCTTTTCCTTCAGCAACAACGGTTCCTACGCCAGTGGGTGTAAAAAACGCCGGAATCCCCGCTCCCCCCGCGCGAATGCGCTCCGAAAACGTTCCCTGCGGCACGAGGTCAAGCTCCACCTTCCCGGCCAGCACCATCGATTCCAGCAGCTTGTTTTCCCCCACGTAAGTTCCAATATGCCGCCGAATCTGCCCCGCCGCCAGCAGCAGCCCATTCCCCAGCCCATCCACACCAACGTTATTGCTGATGGTCGTCAGATTCTTCGATCCCTTCCGCACCAGCGCGCGAATCAGATTCTCCGGGATCCCACACAGCCCAAACCCCCCGACCATGATGACCGAGCCGTCTCCCACATCTCGAATCGCCTCATCCGCGCTGCCCACAACCTTGTTCATAGCGTCCGAATTCTAAACGAAAAACCTACGCTTTCTTTCCCGTACTCTTCTTCAGCCCATGCGCCTGCTCAAACTCCTCGGCCAGGGCCCGCGTAGCCAGGTTCTCCCGGATGTGCGCCAGCCGCTGCTCCACCTTGAACAGCGCATTCTCAATATTCTTCTTGTTGCTGATCGCGATATCCCGCCACATCGAATACGGACTCGCCGCAATTCGCGTCATCTCCCGCAGCGCCCGTCCGCCTGCCGGAAGCAGCGGCGCATCTTCTCCAAATTCCTCCACCAGCGCCGCCGCCAGAGCCGTCGAAATCATCTGCGGCAAGTGGCTGATCCACGCACACAGCCGGTCATGATCTTCAGCCGGCAGCATCGCAATGCGCGCTCCGATCTGATCGATCCATCCCGCAAACTCCGCGAAGATCCCTTCATTCAGGTTCTGTCCCGGCAAAGGGGTCAAGAACCAGACTGCATTCTGAAACAAATCGGCATCCGCATAATCCACGCCGCTGTGCTCCTTCCCCGCCATTGGATGCCCCGCCAGAAATCGCTTCCCGGCATTCTTGCCAAACACTTTCAGGGCCCGCTCGACGACAGCCGCCTTCGTACTTCCCACATCCGTCAGCAACGTCGAAGCGGGCAGCGACGGCCCCAGCCGGCCAATCAAGTCCACAATCGCCAGCACAGGCGTCGCCAGCACTATCAACTGGCTACCCCGCACCGCGTCCGCAGGCTCGACAAATCCCTTTTCAATCGCGCCGCATTGCTTCGCTTTCTTCAGCGCCGACTCGCGGTCGCACCCCACGATCATCCCGGCAAACTTCCGCTTCCGCAGCGCCAGCGCAAACGACCCGCCAATCAGCCCCGTCCCAACGATCGTGATTTGCCGAATGGGCATAAAAAGAATTGAGTAATTGGGTAATTTAGTAATCGGGTAATTTGAACTTCTCTGCCCACTTTGTTTTCAAATTACCAAATTACTAAATTACCCAATTACCCAATTTTTCTTCCCACTGCCGGCGCAATCATCCGCAACTCATCCATCAGCTTCACGAACTGCTCCGGAAACAGCGACTGCGCTCCATCCGACCAGGCGTTGTTCGGGTCGCAATGCACCTCAATCAGCAGCGCATCGGCCCCTGCCGCCACCGATGCTCGCGCCATCGGCGCAACCTTGTCGCGCCGCCCCGTTCCATGCGACGGATCGGCCGTCATCGGCAGATGCGAAAGCTTGTGAATAATCGGAATTGCCGAGATGTCCATCGTGTTCCGCGTGTAAGTCTCAAACGTGCGAATGCCGCGCTCGCACAAAATCACCTCATAATTCCCGCCCGCCATAATGTATTCCGCGGATAACAGAAGTTCTTCAAAAGTAGCCGCAATCCCGCGCTTCACCAGCACCGGCTTTCGCACTTTTCCCAGCTCGCGCAGCAGATTAAAATTCTGCATGTTGCGCGCTCCCAGTTGCAGAATGTCTACATAAGGCAGCATCATCGGAATCTGCGAGATCTCCATCACCTCGCTGATCACCAGCAGCTTGAATTTCTCTCCCGCTTCGCGCAGCAACTTCAGCGCATCTTCCCCATGCCCCTGAAAAGAATAAGGAGAACTTCGCGGCTTGAACGCTCCTCCCCGCAGCACACGCGCTCCCGCTTTCGCCACAGCCTCAGCCGTAGCAAAAAGCTGTTCCCGCGATTCCACCGAGCAAGGTCCAGCCATCACCACCACTTCGTTCCCGCCTATTTCAATTCCGTTCGCCAGCTTGACGATCGTCCCCTCCGGACGAAAACTCTTCCCCGCCAGTTTGTAAGGTGAACTGATGCGATGGACTTCCTGCACCCCCGGCAGCAACTCTAGGATGCGGATGTCAAAATCAATCCCCGCTCCCACCGCGCCCAGCACGGTCTGCCGCGCCCCGGTCGACCGGTGCACCTCAAACCCCATCTTCACCAGGTGCTCGATCACCTGCTGAATCTGCCCCTCATCCGCCACTTCCTGCATCGCCACAATCATAAGAAAATCTCTAAGCCAGCTTGCAGTCCGTAACAAGCTTTGTCATTCCGAGCAACGCGAGGAATCTGCTTTCGCGTCCACCACGAACGACGCCGCCCACTAATCGTTCACGTCCGAGTCCAACTCCGTGTCCGCAGCCTTCACCCCATCCGGCTTAGCCCCAATCCCTTCCTTCTGAATATTCCGCATCACATCCATGATCCGTTCGAAAATCCGGACCAGATCGCGACCCGGCAGCGGACCGCGATTCATCCGTTGCACATTTTCAAACACAATCCGCTCCCGCTCCGGCTCATAAATAGGCAAACTCGTATCGCGCTTCAACCGCCCAATCTCCACCGCAGCCTGCGCCCGCTCGCTCAGCAACTCCACCAGCCGCCGATCAAGCTCATCAATCTTCTTGCGCCAATCCGCGATATCCATGAGGTCTCTCGGCCCGACTCCAAACCTGTCATCCTGAGCGAGGATTGTGCTTCGCAAAAGCGAACCACAACCACAGTCGAAGGATCCCTTGCATGCTACGTCGCCAGTGGCCTCGCAAGGCGTCCTACCACCGCTCCGTTGTGGCTTGGGACTCGTGCAAACCCCATTAAAGCCGATCAGCCGTCAACTTCCCCACAAATTCTCCCACAGCCGCGGCTTCCCGTCCCCGATTCCGCTCAATCGTTTCCACAATCGCGCTTCCAACCACAACCGCATCGGCAAACTTCCCGACTTCCGCAAACTGCTCCGCATTCGAAATCCCAAACCCAACCGCTATGGGCAACTTGGTGACCCGACGCAAACGCCGCACAAGCTTCTGCGCATCATCCGCCAAGTTCTGCCGCGCTCCCGTCACTCCCGTCCGCGATACTGCATAAACAAATCCCCGCGAAGCCGCCGCAATCCGCTTCAAGCGCTCATCCGGACTGGTCGGTGCCGCCAGAAAGACTGGCGCCAGATCGTGCGCATGCATAGCGAGCAGATATTCACCAGCTTCTTCCACTGGCAAGTCCGTCACCAGCACGCCATCCACTCCCGCGTGCCGTGCCACCGTGCAGAACTTCTCTATCCCCATCCGCAAAATCGGGTTCAAATACGAAAACACAATCAGCCCGGTAGACTGCGCATGCTGCCGCACTTCCGCCGCCAGCGTCAACACCTGGGCAAGGCAGGTGTCATGCTTCAGCGCCCGTTCGCTGGCCCGCTGAATCACCGGCCCATCAGCCACCGGATCGCTGAACGGCACGCCCAACTCAATCACATCCGCCCCGGCCGCAATGGCCGCCAGCACCACGTCCCGCGTAGTCGCGAGGTCCGGATCCCCGCACGTCACATACACCACCAGCGCCGGTTTCCTGTAAAACGATAAAGGCATAGAAGAAATCAACCAACCCAGGATTTACCGTGTGAACCTCTGTGACCGCTGTGGTGAAGATGGTGAACTTTCATTCCAGCGAAAGTGATTCCCGCATAATCCCAATATCTTTGTCCCCACGCCCCGAAACATTCACGACCACCACGTCGGATTTCTTCATCTTAGGCGCGCGCTTCACCACTTCCGCCACCGCATGCGCCGACTCCAAAGCTGGAATAATCCCCTCCGTCCGCGCCAGCAAAGTAGTCGCCGCCAGCGCCTCCGCATCCGACGCCGCAACATACTCCGCTCGCCCCGCATCTCTCAACGCCGCATGCTCCGGGCCAATCGAGGGATAATCCAACCCCGCCGAGACCCCGCCGAGACTGAGTGTGTGCGAGCAATCTGCCCCGCCGAATCCTGCAGGACGTAAGAATAAGTCCCTTGCAAAACCCCAGGCGAGCCGCCGCGAAATCGAGCCGCGTGCTCTCCCAGTCCCTCACCGCGGCCGCCCGCCTCCACTCCAATCAACCGCACTTTTTTATCTTTTATAAACTCGGTGAAAATCCCGATCGCATTCGATCCCCCGCCCACGCAAGCAATCACCGCCGCCGGCAGTTTCCCTTCAGCTTTCAAAATCTGCGCCCGCGCCTCCCGCCCAATCACCCGATGAAAATCCCGAACCATCGTAGGATAAGGATGCGCCCCCAGCACGCTTCCCAACAAATAATGAGTAGTCCGAACATTCGTGACCCAGTCGCGCATCGCCTCGTTAATCGCATCCTTCAAAGTCCGCGACCCCGCGTCCACCCCGCGCACTTCCGCTCCCAGCAACCGCATGCGGAACACATTCAACTCCTGTCGCCGCATGTCCTCGGTTCCCATGTACACAACACATTGAAAGCCGAGCAACGCGCACACGGTCGCTGTAGCCACGCCATGCTGCCCCGCGCCAGTCTCCGCAATCACCCGGCGCTTGCCCATGCGCTCCACCAGCAACGCCTGTCCCAGACAGTTATTAATCTTGTGCGCTCCGGTGTGCAACAAGTCTTCGCGCTTCAAATAAATCTTCGCCCCGCCCAATCTCTGCGTAAGCCGCCGCGCAAACGAAAGCGCCGTAGGACGCCCCGCATAAGTCCGCAGCAACTCCTCCAGCCGCCGCTGAAACTTCGGATCACGCTTCGCCTTCTCATACTCGCGATCGAGTTCTTCCAGCGCCGCCATCAAAGTCTCCGGCACATACCGCCCGCCATAAACCCCAAACCGCCCAGGAATGTTCACGGGAACAGTACCGCGCAGGGTGCCCCGTCCTTCTCGCGTTCGTTGCGAGAGAGCCTGCCCCGACCCTGCCGAAGGGACGGGGATTTTGACTTTGATTGTTCTCGCAACCGTAGCCATCTCTAACCTGTCTTCCGATCCGCGTCGCGCACGGCCTTCACAAACGCTTGCACTTTCTCCGGATCTTTCTTCCCCGGTCGAGCCTCCACTCCCGACGCCACGTCAACTCCAAACGGTTGAAATAACCGCATTGCTTCACACACATTTGCGGGAGTCAGCCCCCCGGCCACAATCACAGGCACTGACAGGCTTATTGCCTGCACGATATCGCGTGTGGACTCCCAATCAAATGTAGCGCCGGTGCCGCCTGGAGTTCCGCCAGATCGTGAATCCAGTAATATTGCGAAAATCTGGTCGCGCACATCCTGATTAATCAGGAACCCGTGGTCTCTTAAAGTCTCTGCATACATCATCGGAATCAGTTTTGAAGCACCCACATATTGTGAGGACGGTCGCAGATCTTCCCATAGGCAGTTCATCGACTTGTCACCATGCAGCTGGACGGCGCCGAGGCCCACCGCCAGTACAATCTCACGGATCTGCTCCGACTCGAGATCCACGAACACTCCAATCTTCTCCACGCTCTCCGGCAACTTCCCGACAATCTCCCGCGCCGCCTCGACACTAATATTGCGCGGACTCTTCTCATAAAACACAAACCCCACCGCATCCGCGCCAGCCTCAACCGCAATCAGCGCATCCTCCAAAGTCGTCGTCCCACAAATTTTCACCCAAGTCATATACAAAGTTGTCCGCTAGCAGTAAAAACTCGCGCTCTACCCGCTCACTAGCCGCTCGGTACTCGGTACTCGGTGCTAGCGACTAGAGCCCGCAGCGCCTCTCCCGGCCGCGCCGCCCGCATCAACATCTCCCCGATCAAAAACGCCTGGTACCCCGCAGCCCGCAGCCGCGCAATATCCTCTCCCGACCGAATCCCGCTCTCCGCCACCCGCACCACATTCTTCGGAATCAGCGCCGCCACCCGGAACGCCGTCTCCGCATCCACCTTGAAGGTCCGCAGATCGCGCGTGTTCACGCCAATCAGATCGCACCCCGCATCCAAAGCGCGCTGCAATTCTGCCTCATCATGCACTTCGCATAAGACGTCCAACCCGTTCAAGCGCGCACCCAGCGCCAGCCGATTCAGCTCCGCGTTCGTCAAAGCCGCCACAATCAGCAACACGGCGTCCGCCGAATTCGCCCGCGCCTCCAGCAACTGAAATTCATCCACGATAAAATCTTTCCTGAGACACGGAACCTTCACCGCCGCCGAAGCCAGCCGCAAATTCTCCAGCGACCCCTGAAAGAACTCCTCATCCGTCAACACAGAAAGAGCGGTCGCTCCCGCCGCCTCCAACTCCTTCGCCAACTCCTCCGCACAGAACTCTGCCCGGATCAATCCCTTCGAAGGTGACGCCTTCTTCAATTCCGCGATCACCGCGACGCCGGCTCTACTCTTTTCCTCGATCGCCCGCCGAAACCCGCGCGGCGTATGCTGTTCCGCCCGCCGCCCCAGCTCCCGCAAATCCGCCCCACGTTTAGTCTCGAAGACCTTCCGGCGCGTTGAGTCGACGATCTGGTCAAGAAAAACAGGCATAACGAGTGCCTGAATTATACGGGAAGGAATGATCGACCAAGGAATGACCGACCAATCACAGTTCGGCCAATCAGACGGAGATCACTTGCAGACGTTCTCGATCTCCTTATAAGGCTTCTCCGCGTGCTCCGGATACTTAATCTGTTTCACCTGCATCCACTGGTCGAGCAGCGTTCCGGCATCATGCAAACCCACATCCGGATCTCCGTCATACGCCGCATCGCTCTCCGCTTCCTCCAGCGTCACCATCTTGAATCCCTTCTTCTTCAGCAGATCCAGCGCCTCCGGCAGGATCGTGCTGCTGAACGCTCCCAGGTGCATCAACAGCACGTAGTTGATTTCATGGCCGTAAATCAGCTTCGCCTGCTCCCGCCCCAAGTCAAGAAAATCCGAAGCTGTCTTCAAATAGCTCGACCGCAACCACTCATTCGACGTCGTATCTCCCTTAGCCACGCATCGCGCATAAGCCGAATTCCACAAGTAGTCTTCCCAATCAAGAGTAACCTGCGCGATCCTATAGCCGTGCGCCTTCAAATAGGCTCGAATCGCGCGCCGTTTCTCTACCGTGTCCCCCTCATGCAAATACGGATAGCGAAACCAGTGCCAATCTCCCGGCCCCGCCTTTCGCGCGAGCAACTCCAGCGCCGGCTCGTTCTCCGCGATCTCCCGCTCGAATGCTTCCGCCGGATTCTGTTCCAGATCCATGTGCGAATAAGTATGGTTTCCTACCGGCTCCGCTGCGGCCCACAATTTCAGCGCCTCGGCGCCATCGGCGTTTCCCTCCAGCTTCTTGGCATTGATAAATCCGTATACCGGAGGCACGTGCCGCTTCTTCAGAATCGCCAGCACATTCTTGGCGGTCTCCGCCTCCGTAACGCCCGGCGGCAGTGCACCGTTCGCCGGCAGATCGTCCATGGTGATCGCCAGCTTCTGCGCAACACAAAAACCTGACAGACCTAGCAAAAAAACAAACAGCAGGACATTCTTCCCGCCGATCACCTGAAGTAGATTTTTCATGACAAGGAGTTTACTTCTTCTGGCGGATGAACGCTCGCAGTACACGCGGACTCTCGTGGGAACGGTCGCCTCGGCTGTCCTGCCGGGCGCGGCGAGGCGCTCGCGGACGCCCTTTCAGCTTCTGATGATTGGTGCCATCGAAGGGACTCGAACCCCCACACCGTTGCCGGTACATGGACCTGAACCATGCGCGTCTGCCAATTCCGCCACGATGGCAATCTGAATTGCAATGCAGCGGCGGCCCCAAGGCCGCCGTGTCAGGAAGATCAACACTTCTATTTTACAGCCCTGTCCCACCCTGTCAAACCAATCGCCTCACCACGGAAACACGGAGAAAAAACCTGTCATTGTTTTTTCATCTCCGTGTCTCTGTGGTGAAGCTTTCCTGCACGCCACCACGACCCTACCCCAGCTTCGCCGTCATAGAAATTTTCGCGTTCAGCACCTTCGATACCGGACAGCCCTTCTCCGCCGCCTCCGCATATTTTTGAAACGCAGCCGCATCCGCTCCCGGAACCTTTCCTACCACATCGATGTGGCTCGATGTAATCGTCCACCCGGAATCCAGCTTCTCCATGGTCAGCGTCACGTTGGTGCTGATGCTCTCCGGCGTCAGATTCGCGCCGCCCAGTTGCGCCGACAGCGCCATCGAAAAGCACGCGGCGTGCGCCGCCGCAATCAACTCCTCCGGATTCGTCCCCGGCCCGTTCTCAAATCGCGAGGTAAAAGAATATTGCGTGTCTTTCAGCACTCCGCCCGGGGCTGAAATCGTTCCTTTCCCATCTTTTAATCCGCCCTTCCACACTGCGCTAGCCTTGCGTTCCATCGTGTTCTCCTGATCGTCAGTAAGGAATCAAATCCGTAGTCATTGTAGACTGAGATGGTTGTCTCCGCTGCGCCGGCGCGCGAGGGCCGGGCGGATTCAAGTGTTGCCACTCGGGCTTACTAGAGAGAAGCTGCTGATCCGTTATAACCCCAAAGAACCCGCTGACGCTCAACCGGTCCAGAAAAGATGGCATGACCTCAAGGTGTGGTGGATCGGCAAAGTTTGGGAGCCTTAGTCATCCCTCCAAAACACCGCGTTCCAAACGACGTCCTGAGAGATGCCGTCGGCTACCCCAACAGAAAACTTCACATTCAATAAAAATCCGAGCAACTCAAATAAAATCCGCACACCGGACAGCTCAACTTGCACCGGTTCTCCTTCAATTCAGCCGAACAGTTCGGACAAAAGCGCTCGGGATTCCCGGCCTTTGTGTCCGTTGGTTCCGGCCCACCTCGCATTCCTTCAACCAGTTCTTTCCCGTTCTGGTTCATCCGCGCAACATACCTCCTCCAGCTTCCACCGAACAAGTGGAAAACGGGTTCCTCCTCGCGTCTCGGTTCTAACCCGGCAGTGTTTCCCGTTGCGAGGAATTTTTGTGCCGATTCATAAATCTTTCCTGCATCCACAGACCTTTTTGCGCTAGAATGCCTCCTGCATTGAGAGCGGCTTCCATACGGCCATGGAGCGCTCTCGGCCTTCCCCCAGGAGGTAGTAGATGTATCGGCCCTATTCCAGCTCCTTGGCGGACTCTCGTCCGTTCTTGAACGTTGATTCCCTGATCCGCAACCTCGGCCAGGATTTCGTCACCTCTTTCAATACCGGTAACTACGATCAGGTAGCCGCCCTCTTCGCTCAGGACGGCACATTCATGGCGCCGCACCACGACCCAGCCTACGGCCCGAAGGCCGTCGAGCGCTTGCTCCGCCAGTTTGCCGAATCCGGATACGAGGACCTGCGCCTCGAAACCATCCGCGTCGAAGCCTCCGGCGATCTAGCGATGGAAATCGGCCGGTATAGTGTCGGCATCCGCAAGCCCGATGGCACCATCCTCGCCGACCGCGGCAAGTACGTAAAGGCCTGGCGCCGCCTGGGTGCGTGGCTGATCCTGGCTGATTGCTGGAGCAGCAATCTCCCCGTTCCGCGCTAAACCCCGACGGGACCGTAAGCGCAAACGCCCGGACCGTAAACGGCCGGACCGTTAACGTTGAGCGTCTGAATCCGAACAGGCCGCAGTCTGGCTCTACGGTTTGAATTCCATGGCAACGGTGGTCTGCACGATTACCGCCTTGCCGTCGATCCGGTAAGGCTCGAACCGCCACCAGCGCATAGCGTCCATTGCGGCCTGTGCCAGCACCGCGGGACCATTCCGTGCCCGCACATCCACCACGGATCCGTCGCGCCCGACAACTACATCAAGCTCAATCACGCCCTGCAGCTTCGCCTGCCGCGCCTCCAGCGGATAATCGGGATCCACGCGGTGAATCACTAACTTCTCCATCACTTCGGCGGGAACGCGGATCTGCGGCTGCGACACCTCTGCGGTCTTTTCGCTCTTCCGCAGACCACCCTCTATATCTTCCCACCCACGATTCCAGCGCCACCACAACGCCGTCAGCAAAATTGCCGCCGCCGCGGCGAACATTACCCATCTCCGGTCTCTGCCCCTGAGGGTAAGGGCCTGAGAACCACTCGAGCCTCCGCTCTCTGAACCTTTTCCCGTTTCGAGCGGAGTCTTCCCGCGGACTCCCGGTTCCAGTTCCGCCTTCGCGTCACCCGCCCAATTGCGAATAGCCGCCTGCTGTTCCGCCGACAGTCCGACGAACTCCAGCCCTGAGCGCAACTTGTCTTGATGCCGCACCAGCGCACGCGCACGCAACGGATCCGCCACCTGCGGCAGTTGAATCTCCACGCCCACGGTCTCACCCGGCAATAGTTCTCCCGCCAGTACTGCGGACACTCCACCCTCGCCCAGATTGACCGAACGCCCCGGCAAGACATCCGGAATACCGGAGCGCACCACCCTCACATCGAGTAGCGCCTGCACGCGATATCGCAGCCAACGCCGCCGCGAAGGCTGATCCCGCCCCGGTGCCTGTGCCCCTGCCGGCATTCAATGCCTCTGTCCCGCGTACGATCGTAAAAGAACTAATCCACCACAGAGTCACAGAGACACAGAGAAAACAGAAAAGCGGGTTTCTCTGTGTCTCTGTGAGTCTGTGCTAAAAGCATTTTTCTCGTTCCTGTTGCGAGTTTTAACTTCCTCGCCGCAGCTCGACAACCTCACTCCCGTTCGCCACCAGCACCACGCTCGCCATGCCAATGAACAATCCGTGCTCCACCACTCCCGGCAAATCGTTCAATCGCCGGGCCAGCCCATCCGCATCCGGAATCTGCCCGAACCGGCAGTCCAAAATGTGATTGTTCTCGTCGGTCAGGTACGGCTTCCCATCCGCTCCCCGCCGCAGCTCAACTGCTGCGCCCAGTGCCTCAAGCTTTTTCTGCACCACCACCTGCGCGAACTTGATCACCTCCACCGGCAACGGAAACTTTCCCAGCATCGGAACTCTCTTCGTCGCATCTGCAATAATCACGTAGTATTTCGTGGCCGACGCCACAATCTTTTCCCGCAGCAGCGCCCCACCCCCGCCTTTAATCAGCCGCAATTGCG
>JBEKWP010000004.1:0-71137 GCA_049512915.1 Candidatus Sulfotelmatobacter sp. | reverse complement strand
CACGACACCGATCACGTGATTGCCATTTTTCGCCAGAACGGTGGTTGGGGCGCGGTCGCCAAATCGAACTACACGGGGTGCCGCTGGCGCGAGCCCATCCATCGCACGCTGCGCGAGCTGGCGATTACTTATTTCAACGGGTATTTCAACCTGCGGCGCGAGCGCACCTTGCGGCGTTATTCGGTTCCGGTCAACCTCAAGCGTTTCGATCGTCAGAACTGGATGACCACCGACAAGCCGGTGTGGTTCATCGTGTATCACCTGTTCGACATCAAGCATTATCCGCTGATCACTCCGGCTATGGCCAAGGGGCTGCATCGCTTGGATGAGCGGCTGTTTCAGGGTGAATGTCTGGGCAAGTCGTACAAGACGACGGCAAGTGAATGACTCCATTTTTGGAGTGACCCGTTTTCGTGCATCCTGAGGGAACTCCCGGCCTTCTAAGGACGTAATACTGCTCATGAGAAGACTGGGTCTCGCTCCGCTTGCTGCGCTCATCTTTCTGTTTGCCAGTCTGCTTGCATTCGGGCAGGATCAATCGGCTTCACCTGCTTCGGACTCCTCGCCTGGCGCTGCTTCCCTGCCCGATTTGAAGCCCGATGCCAACGGCAAACTTTCGCAGGAGCAGATGCAGAAGTTGCTTCGCATTGTCGCCGACAAGGACCTGGAGAACGACAAGCGGCTGCGGGACTATACCTACATCGAACGCGATGCCGAGGACAAGCTCGATGGCAAGGGGCAGGTGAAGTCGACCGAAATAAAGACTTACGAAGTGATGGAGCTCTACGGCGAGCAGGTGCAGCGGCTGATCGAGAAGGACGACAAAGCACTCGACAAGAAGGATGCGGCCAAGGAAGAAGAAAAGATTCAGAAGATCATCGACAAGCGCAAGAACGAATCGGAAAGCGATCGCAGGAAGCGGGAGGAAAAAGAAGAAAAGGATCGTGAAGAAGACCGTAAGTTCGTGCTCGAAGTGGCCGACGCCTACAATTTCAAGCTGGTGGGTACGGAATCGCTAGGCGGGCGCGAGGCCTGGGTGATCGAGGGCGAGCCGCGTCCGGAATTTGTGCCTAAGTTGAAGGAGTCCAAGTATCTGTCGAAGTTTCGCGGGCGAGTCTGGATTGACAAGAACGATCTGCAACTGGCCAAGATGGATGTGGAGTGCCTGGACACGATTTCCTGGGGATTGTTTCTGGCGCGTTTTCACAAGGGTTCCCGCTTCATGCTGGAGCAGACGCGGGTGAACGACGAAGTGTGGTTGCCGCTGCACGTCACGGCCAAGATCGATGTGCGCCTGGCGCTCCTCAAGAACTTCGATGTGAATCTGGAGCAGACCTACCGGGATTACAAGAAATTCCGCGCCACGGCGAAGATTGTGAGCGTGGGGGACGTGAAACCGTGACCGACAAGCCAGCCTGGACCCTCGGCCGGACTCGCGTCATCTAACGAAGTTGCGTGGCTGCTTCGACTGCGTATACTCTGCCTCTCTCAGGTGAAACATGTCTTCTCCGGTGATCATTGGCCCGGGTGTTCCCAGTTCCGGCGGCGCTGGTCCCATCCTTTCCAGCGGACCGGTAAATCAAGAGCAGGCTTTTCCTGCGCTCACGCCTGCGCAGATCGACCGAATCCGACCGTTCGGCCGGATCCGGCAGACTACGGTCGGAGAAATTCTGTTCGAGCCCGGGGATCCGACTGCGCATTTTTTCGTGCTGCTTTCAGGGGCCGTGGAGATCGTGCAACCCAGCTTGCAGGGCGAGCGCTTGATCGTAACCCACCAGGCTGGAAGCTTCACCGGCGAGATGACGATGATCTCGGGCCGCGGAGCGCTGGCGCGCGGCCGCGTGACGATCGCCGGCGAGTTGCTCGAACTCACCCCTGAGGCGTTACGGATCCTGGTGGCACGGGATGAGGAGTTGAGCGGAATCTTTATGCGGGCGTTCATTCTGCGCCGGGTGATGCTGATTTCATCCGGCAGCGGGAACGTGATTCTGCTGGGATCGCGGCACTCGGCGAAGACGTTGCGTCTGCGGGAATTTCTCACTCGCAACGGGCATCCGCATACTTATATCGATCTGGACACCGATACCGGGGCACAAGAACTGCTGGACCGGTTTAACGTCACTGCTGCCGAAATTCCGGTGGTGATCTGCAACGGAGAGACTGTGCTGCGCGGGCCGTCAATCCAGGAATTGGCGAGATGCCTGGGGCTCAACGCGCACATCACGGCTACGGAAGTGCGGGATCTGGTGATTGTCGGGGCCGGCCCCGCGGGTCTGGCTGCGGCGGTTTATGGCGCGTCAGAAGGGCTGGACGTTTTGGTCATTGAGGCCGAATCTCCCGGGGGTCAGGCGGGATCGAGTTCGAAAATCGAGAATTATCTGGGCTTTCCCACGGGAATTACGGGGAACGAACTGGCGGGCCGGGCCGCTGCGCAGGCGCAGAAGTTTGGCGCCAAGATGCTGGTGGCCAACAATGTTACGAAATTGAAATGTGAGCGGCGTCCCTACGAGTTGACCGTGGACTGCGGCCAAACCATTCGCGCGCGTACGGTGGTGATTGCCAGCGGAGCGCAGTACAACAAGCCGGCAATCGACAACCTGAAGAAGTTTGAAGGCCAGGGCGTTTATTACGGCGCCACCTACATCGAAGCGCAGTTGTGCGGGAACGAGGAAGTGGCTGTAATCGGCGGAGGGAACTCGGCCGGACAGGCCGCGGTCTACTTATCGCAAACAGCCAGAAAAGTTCATATGGTCGTGCGAGCGCGGCAATTGTCAGACACGATGTCGCGCTACCTGATTCAGCGGATCGAGGAGAATCCCGTGATCGAACTGCACTACCGCACAGAGATTGTGGGCCTCGACGGCGATACGCAACTGGAGCGCGTGACCTGGCGGGATAAGAACACTGGAGAGATCTCGACCCACAATCTGCGGCATTTATTCATCATGGCGGGAGGTTCTCCGCGAACCGAGTGGCTGAAAGGCTGCGTGGCCATGGACAGCAAGGGGTTCGTGCTTACCGGGCGGGACCTGGATCCGGTTCTACAGAATTACCACTGGCCGCTGGCGCGTGCACCGCTAATGCTGGAGACAAGCCTGCCTGGAGTGTTCGCCGTGGGCGATGTGCGCGCCGGGAATGTGAAACGCGTGGCTGCCGCCGTGGGCGAGGGGTCGATCGCGATTTCTCTGGTGCACCGGGCGCTGGCGGAGTTGTAGCCGTGGCCATTAGCATGTAAACTTCTGCGCTGTTATACGGAAGCAGCCCCGAGATGTGCAGACGTCTTTTTCTTCTGGTCGTCGTGGTTTCTCCTCTGCTGGCGCCGGCTCGGGACAAGCCGGAAAACTGGGTCGAGGTCCGCAGCCCGCACTTCTTTATCCTCAGCAACTCAAATGAGAAACAGGCCCGCCGGGTGGCCGATCAGTTCGAGCGTATGCGGTCTGTTTTTCATACGCTTTTCCCGAAAATACAGATCGATACCCTCGGTTCCATCACAGTGTTAGCCATTAAAGATGAAAAAGATTTCCGGGCGCTGGAACCGGCAGAGTATCTTGCCAAGGGGCAGCTCAAGCTGGGCGGGCTGTTCCTGCGCGGAGCAGACAAGAACTACGTTCTACTGCGCCTGGATGCCGAGGGTAAGCATCCGTATGCGGTGGTGTATCACGAGTACACCCATCTTCTCTTGAGTAAAGCTGATTGGATGCCACTGTGGCTGAACGAGGGCCTCGCGGAGTTTTACCAAAACACCGACATCCGCGAGAAGGAAGTCGAACTGGGAGAGCCGAGTCCGGAGGATCTGTACTTGCTGAGGGAGAACCGGCTGTTACCCCTGGCGGCGCTGTTCGCTGTCGACCATACGTCCCCGTACTACCACGAGGAAAACAAAGGTTCAATCTTCTACGGCGAATCGTGGGCGCTAACGCACTATCTCGAAATGAAGGATTATCGTGACAAGACCCATCGGTTGAGCGACTACGCGCAATTGCTGGCCCAGAACGTTGACGCGGTGACCGCTGCGACGCGCGCCTTTGGGGACCTGAAACAGTTGCAGTCGGCGTTGGAGGGGTATGTACGGCAAGGGACTTTTCAATATCTCAGAATGCCCGGAGCCACGGATGTGGATGACGCCGCGTTCCAGGTTCGTCCGCTGGCCTCGTCGCAGGCTGACGCCGTGCGCGCGGACTTTTTGGCTTACAACCAGAGAACCGCGGATGCGCGTGCGCTTCTCGATAGCATCCTGCAAGAAGATCCGAACAATGTTTTGGCGCACGAAACCATGGGCTTTCTGGAATTTCAGGAACGGCATATTGATGAGGCGCGGAACTGGTACGCTCAGGCCGTAAAGCTGGATTCGCAAAGTTACCTGGCGCACTACTATTTTGCTGCCATTTCCATGAACGGTCCGGTGGACGCGGCGGAAGAGTCTCAGGTGGAGAGCAGCTTGCGGGCTAGCATCAAGCTGAATCCGAACTTCGCTCCGAGTTATGACCGCCTGGCGGCGTTCCTGGCGACGCATCACCGCAACCTCGACGAAGCGCACACGCTGGCGCTAAATGCGGTTCAACTGGAGCCGAGGAACTTAACCTACCGCATGGAGACGGCTAATGTCCTGCTCCAGATGGAGCGCGGCAAAGATGCCGTGGCCGTGATTCACAATGCCATGCAACTGGCCAGTTCTCCTCAGGAAACCGCGATGGCCGAGAACTTTCTGCAACATGCGGAGGAATACGCGCAAGCGCAGGAAGAGAACCAGCGTCTGAGCGATCAACTGAAGGCAGGAACGCTGGAGGGAGGCGCTACCGGCCACGCGGCGGCAGGGGACATCGCAGTTGATTCCGCGGCGCACGACGAGGCTCTTCCGAAGGGACCACACCATTTCATGACCGGTGTGCTGAAAGACGTGCGCTGCAACACTCCGGCGATTGATCTTAATCTGATTGCCGCGGGGAAAACGCTGGGGCTGCATTCAGGCAACTATTTCAAGATCGAATACAGCACGCTGGGCGTGACTCTGAAGGGGAACCTTAACCCCTGTGCGGACCTGGAAGGAAAGCCGGCGAAGGTTGAGTATGTGGAGGCGGCGAGCAAGGGTTCGGCTGCGGTGGTGGCGATTGAGATTCACAAATGAGAGAGAGAGTTAGTAACTGTGGGGAGTTCGGATTTAGAGGGTAAGGCCGCGAGTCCCGCCTGTGGTGACAGCGTTTATAATAGAAAGATTCTCATTCGACGAAATTGCCGTCTGTGTGCATGGCGGCGGGGACAGCAGATTCCTCGCTTCGCTCGGAATGGCAAATACGGAGTGGGGCTAAGGACTAACAGCTAGAAGCTGCTTTTCATGGACTTCAAACTTGTTTCAGACTACAAACCGCAGGGGGATCAGGGACGCGCGATCGAGGCGCTGCTACGTGGGGTGTATGACCGCGAGCAGCATCAGGTTTTGCTCGGAGTCACCGGATCGGGCAAGACTTACACCATGGCCAAGGTGATTGAGGCGGTGAACCGTCCGACGCTGGTGATGGCTCACAACAAGACTCTTGCGGCACAGCTCTATCACGAGTTTAAGAATTTCTTTCCGCATAATGCGGTTGAGTATTTCGTTTCTTATTACGACTATTACCAGCCAGAGGCTTACGTTCCGGCCGCCGACCTTTTCATCGAGAAGGAAGCGACCATCAACGATGAACTCGACAAGCTGCGGCTTTCGGCGACCAAGTCTTTGTTTGAGCGCCGCGACGCTCTGATTGTGGCTTCGGTGAGCTGCATCTATGGCCTGGGATCGCCTGAGGCCTACTACGGGATGATGCTGTTTCTCGAAAAGGGCCAGAAGATTACGCGCGAGGACATCACGCGCAAGCTGGTCGACATCCTTTACGAGCGCACCAACGGCGAGTTCAAGCGTGGGACGTTTCGCGTGCGCGGCGACGTGATCGAGGTCTTCCCTACTTACGACGACATGGCTTATCGCATCGAGTTGTGGGGAGATCAGGTGGAATCGCTGGCGCAGATCGATCCCCTGTTCAGCACGGTGAAGCAGAAGTATATGCGGCTGCCGATTTATCCCAAGACGCATTATGTGATGAAAGATGAGACCCGGGCCTCGGCGGTGGAGTCGATCAAGAAAGAGCTGGCGTGGTGGGAGGTGGAACTGGAGAAGCAAGGCCGGGTGGTTGAATCGCAGCGCGTTCACCAGCGGGTGAAGTTTGATCTGGAAATGATCAAGGTGATGGGCTACTGCCACGGCATAGAGAATTATTCTCGGCATTTTACGGGACGGATGCCGGGCGAGCCTCCGCCGACGCTGCTGGATTATTTTCCGCGCGACTTCCTGATGTTTATCGACGAGTCGCACCAGACGGTGCCGCAGTTGCGCGGCATGTATGCCGGAGACCGCTCGCGCAAGGAAACGCTGGTCGAGTATGGATTTCGCTTACCCTCGGCGCTGGATAATCGTCCGCTGACGTTTGAGGAATTTGAACATCGGACCAATCAGCTCGTGTACGTTTCGGCAACGCCGGGTCCTTATGAGTTGACGAAATCGGCTGGCGTTGTCGTCGAGCAGATTATTCGACCGACTGGATTGATTGATCCTGAAGTCGAAGTACGGCCCGTGAAGGGTCAGATTGACGATCTGCTGCATGAGATTCGGGCTCGCGTGGAGAAAGGCGAGCGCGTGCTGGTGACGACGTTGACCAAGCGCATGTCCGAGGATCTGGCCGAGTATTACGCTGAAGTCGGCGTGAAGTGCCGCTACATGCATTCGGAGATCGAAACGCTGGAACGGGTGAAGATTCTGCGCGATCTGCGCAAGGGCGAGTTTGATGTATTGATCGGCATCAATCTGCTGCGCGAAGGCCTGGATTTGCCGGAAGTTTCGCTGGTGGCGATTCTCGATGCCGACAAAGAAGGCTTCCTGCGATCGTGGGGATCGTTAATCCAGACGATTGGGCGCTGCGCGCGGCATCTGCACGGGCGCGCGATTCTTTACGCCGACCGCATGACTGATTCGATGAAGCGGGCGATGGATGAAACCCTGCGACGGCGTGAGATTCAAACTGCCTACAATCTGGAGAACGGTATCACGCCGGAATCGATCATTCGTCCGCTGGATATGACGCTGGCTGGAATTGTCGCCGCTGATTACACCGACCTGACGGGCGGCGAAGCTGAGGGTATGCCGGAGTTCAAGTCGCAGCCAGAGTTAGACGCATATGTCGTCAAGCTTGAAAGCGATATGCGCGAAGCGGCTAAGCGGTTTGAATTTGAGAAGGCGGCCAAGCTGCGGGATACGATTAAGGAGTTAAGGACGAAGGAGTTTTTGTTCGCGTGATGCAGCGGGCCGGTAAGCGACATGAAGATAGCGTGGAATATTGATAGCAAGGACATTCGATGGCCCGCTAGGAACACGGATCTGCGAAGGCGCTTCCAAGAACGATTTGACGAGGATAACGGGATTCCGAAGAAGCAATCATGAATCCGGGCGCCCCTTATAGTCCGACGAGGAACGAATCTCAATTCCCCGCCACGGATGCATCCTCAGCAAATCCGCATCGCCCGTAATAATCGCATCGGCCCTGCCGTTCAGCGCGACTTCGAGGAATTTGTCGTCGTTCGGGTCGCGGCATGCGCGGACTAACTGAACGATGGGAACGAACTCGGCCACACTTTCAATCTGCGCCAGGAAAAGCTCGCGGTCCGCGCGGCTGACAAAGCTATCGAACTTTGAACGGGATAGAACTTCGGCGAGTTCGCTCATCGTGGCCTCGGAAAAGATGACGACGCCGTGGTCCAAGGCATAGTCGACAACCTGACGCGGAATCGAGCGCGGGAAGATGATGGCGCTGGCGAATACGTTGGTATCCACGATGAAACGACGCGAGATTCGCATGAATCCTGGCGCCTCAATCCTTCAGGATGTCGGCAAGAATTCCCTTGGTCGTTCCCCGTGCCGCGGCCTGAGCGCCGATACGGTCCATGGTTTGCTTAAGCTCGGCGATGTTGTGCTTACGAATGCGCTGATATTGTTCGGCGGACATGATCACGGCCACATCGCGATTTTGGCGGCGAATGAGGACGGGTTCGCGCTGGGCGGCATCGAGTAGGGCAGCAAGACGCTGTTTGGCATCGGTGGCAGAAACAGTTCGCATTTGTCTATTTTAGATAAAATGGACACAATGGTCAATATATTTGTCAAGCACACGATTATCGTGTTACACTGTTTCCGTGTCAGCCACCAACCGCCTCCGCAACGTGACCGTCACTCTCGAGGAAGACGTCGCCCAATGGGCGCGCATCGAGGCTGCACGCCGGGATACCAGCGTTTCCCGGCTGCTGGGTGAACTGCTGAAAGAGCGCATGGGAATGGCTTCCGGCAAGAATCCTGCCTCCGACGCTGCGGAGCGATTGGCCGGCTTCGGCAAGCGGCATAGGCTGTCGTTACGCGGGATCAAGATCAAAGACTTGATCAACGAAGGACGCCGGTGAGGCGGTTTGTCGTGGATGCGTCGGTGGTACTGACCTGGTGCTTCCCCGACGAAAACTCTGCCTTAGCCGGGAGAGTCGCACAAATGTTCAAGGAGGGCGACTCGGCGATCGCTCCTTCGTTCTGGCCCCATGAAGTCCTGAACGCGTTGCTCGTTGGCGAAAAACGGAAGAGGATTTCCAGTGTCCTCATCCGCAGCTTCCTTACCGACCTGGCAACGCTTCCAATTGTGCTGCAGGAATTGCGGGCTGACGTTGTATTCGACCGCATCCAGTCTCTTAGCCGCGAGCATGCCTTGACCGCTTACGACGCCGCTTATCTTGATCTCGCTCAGACCAACGGCCTACCCGTGGCCACCTTGGATGAGGATCTGATTCGCGCATGCGACAGAACGGGGATAGAGCTCGTATGAGAATAGTCTCGTTTACCTTCCGTAGGCGGCGCTGGCCGCCAGCGGTTTGCGGTGGAACGTGTAGCCATCGAAGGTTTCGGAGCGGAAGTTCAGGTTGGGAGCGCAGAGCTTTTCGGTTTGGCTCAGGAAGAGGTATCCGCCGGGCTCCAGGTAAAGATGCAGGCGCTCGAGCAGGGCAATCTTCTGGGCGCGGGAGAACTGGGTCAGCACGTCCATGCAGAAGATGCAGTCGAAGCGACCGATGTAGCCGGGGCGGGCGAGATTCATGCAATTGAAAGTGACCAGGCTGCGCAGGCGCGGCTTGACCAGCAGGTGGTTAGGGTTGACTGGAACATTCTGCGATCGGAGGGCAGCGCCGTTCCTCATTGGGTTTTGGATTTGGCTTAAGTCGTCGCTGTCGGTTTCGTCCTGAGCGTCGTTCGCACCATTGGGAGAAATGATGGGCGAACTGATCTTCGAGAAATAGTTGCGGATGGTGGCAGGCGGCAAGCCATCCAGCGCCGACTGCGGATAGACGCCGCGATCTGCGGCTTCGATGTTGCGCGGCAGCAAGTCGCTGCCCACAATGTGAATCGAGAACCCGGTGCCGAGGTTCGCGGAACCAGAAGCGGCTGGCCCGGTATCGGCGATGCCTCCGTTGCGCCCAGCGGTCGACTTTCCGTTACTGTTTCCGTTCGAGCCACTTGCGTTATTGGCGGAACTGCCGCCATTGCGGCTCAACGCGTCGCAGACCGCTATGGCGATGGAATAGGTTTCTTCTCCGGTGGAGCAACCGGCGCTCCAGATGCGGAGCGGACTCGGCCCGTCAGCCGACTTGCGGGCGCAAAGCACGGGTACAACCTGGCGCGTTAAGGCGTTCAGCGCTCCGGGATGACGGAAAAAACCTGTATTCACATTGACCAGTCCATCGAGCAAGGACGGCAGGGTGGAAGGATCCTGGTCGGAGGCGCGAAGACGTTCCAGAAGCGCAGTGGATGATCCCAAGCCCTGCGCCTCAATGCAATCGGCCACGTGCGCGGCCAGGGCGCTGTTGGGGCAATCAAGAACGACTCCGGTCTGGCGCTCGACCAGCAGGCGCAGCTCCGACAGCTCGTGTTCAAGGATGGTGCTGGTCGCGATTAGCTTATGCATAGGACCTTTCCCCAAGCGCAACGAAACGCTTTGCCCGCCTGCCGTGCGAGATCAAGTCGGCGTATTGCCAGGGGGAGTATGTAGTTCTCAGTTCTCAGTTCTCAGTTCTCAATTCTCAGTCGCCTGCTGTGGCGGCGACGCGATACTTACCCGAATCGCGTTCCACCTGCTGAGCCACCACGTTCATTTCCTTTTCAATCGATGAAAAACGCTGCAGCACCTCGTGGATGCGCAGAGTCATGTTACGAATGGTTTCAATCTGCGCCCGGGCCTGAGCCGAAAGACAGCCGGGTTCGATCAGCAGCAGATCGGAATTGCCCAGAAGCGACGTGAGGGCGTTGTTCAGGCCGTGGCGCATCTCCAGCATGTAACGGCCGAGCATGGCCTGGCGCTCGAGTGTGGCGCAGGCTTCCTCAGAGGCGCGAGCGCGGGCTTCGGCGGCAGCGCGAAGCACCGCTTCTCCCGCCGCCGGAATTAAGACGTTCAGCCAGTCTTGGTCACAGCGCAACACCGAGGTGCGCGGCCAACGCTGACGCACCAGTTGCGCCGTAGGAGCGTCTTGACAGACGCAAAACAAGGGCTGCTGGGTCGAGTGCAGAGGTTCGAGGACAACCGAAAGCACCTCGCGGCGCAGTGGACCGACAATGGCAACCGCGAAGTTATCGATGGAGCGCGGCCAGAGGTCCCCGCTCAGCAGCGTGAACGTCGGAACGTGGCGCTCCATTTGCCAACGCGCGGTGATGCTTCGCGAGAACTCCACGTCGTCGGAGATAACCAGTACGGTCGGATGATCCACTTGCAATTTCCCTCTTGGCGCTTATTTCTTCTGGCCGGTCTGCGAATCCGCGTCCGGATTCCACTCTGGTGCACTGGAGATTTCGAATTCGGGGACGTCCGCATCGGCCGCGGCGAACTTCGCCTGGGGCTTCGCGGCTGTCTGTGGCGCAGCCTTCTGAGGTGCCGCTGCCTTCGGCGCGGGCGCTTTGGGCGCGGGCGGCTTTGACGCTACCGCCGGAGCTGTAGCCGACTTTGGGGCGGCTGCCTTGGGGGTTGGTGGTGTAGACGGCTTTACGCCTCCGGCACCGGCGCCGGCACCAGCAGCAGCCGCAGCGGCTCGCGGCGCGGCCGATGCGGCACCTTTGGCGGCTGGAGCGCGCCCCAGGGCGCCGTCCACGGAGGCACGCAGGTCGACCAGCATGCGCAGCGGCTGGCCCGAGGAGTACTCCGCCTGGAACATGACTTTCCACGACTGGCAGATCATGCGCAGGCGAATGATCGGTTCCTTATCCGAGAATTGGGCGCGGCGGCAGTCAATCGTCTCCACACCTTTTTCTTCCAGCTCAGTGAGGCCGTCAAGAATGTTGTTGAGATCGGCGAGCATCAGGCGAAAGAAGGCCCGCCGCATCAAATATCCGAAACGAGTGAAGGCGACGAGCGCGATGGGCAGGTAGAAAAGATCGCCGGCCTGAGCTTTAGCCTTGCGTCCCTGCTCGAGCACTCCACCGTGCAGCAGTTCATCAAGCGAGCGGCAACGGCGGGCGGAATCGAGCACCCGGTCCAAGGCGTTCAGCCACACCGGAGTTTTGAGTTCGACCGCACCGAGAATCGGTTCGAGAGCCTGGGCGACATAGGCAACGTCAGCGTTGTTGTCGTCGAGTTCGCTGGGCGCACCCTGGCTGAAATACTGCACCATCAGGAAATCTATCTTGTCGCGCCCGGAATCGCTTCGCTGAGTTTTGCCCAGGAAGTGCGTCAACAGGGCGATGAGACCGTCGGCATCCACCAGCGAACTGGTCTGGAGAAACTGGCGCAACTGGTGAACCTGGATTTTATCGTCCAGCGCGTTCAGCCATTGTCGAGCCTGTTCAACGGACTCGGGCCCCGGTGTGTCCACATGCGCCTCGAGATCGGCACAACCGGGTATGTCGATAACGAACTCCCGGGCCATCTCGGCATAAATGGGATGAAGGCGGCGCGCGCTCGACCATACGCTGGCGAGATCTGGAACTGGCACCGATGGCTGCGAAGAAGACGGCTGCGGAGACGACGGTTGCGATGAGGTCATGGTTTCACGATCCAGTTAGGAACTGAGGTGAGAAAACGGGCGGCCACGACGGTTGTGCCGGGGTGGTATTGCACGGCCACCACCGAGGCTTCCGTGTCGAGCGAGCCGTCAGAATTGCGCAAGCGCAGAACGTCGGCGAACTCGAGCGGGGTGGTGCAGGCAAAAAGAACTTCGCGCGAGGTGCCGAACTCGATGACCGTGCTTTCCTCGACGGCGCCGGGCCGGTTCTCATTACTCGCGCTTCTACTGCGGGTAAATTGAACCGGAATGCGAACGGGTGTGGCCTCGGGGAAAAAGCGCGCCAGTTCGGCGACCGTGCTGGTTCGCGCCGTCCGCGATGGAGCTGTTCCCTGTTGCGCCAAAACGATGCCAACCCTTTCCCTGCGCTCTTTTAATCTGCACTTTCTCAGCCGGACCAAGCCTGGCATAAATCCAGCTCGATCAGGCCCGGTATAAATGCGGTTGGGCTCCCCCTCTTCCCGGTTAGGAAGAGCCATGGGGAGCCAGAACACGCGGTTACGACAGAAAGAGATGCACGACCGAGACCACAGTGCGGAACGGAAGGATTAGCACTCAGGCGCTAGATTTTTCAGTGAGTTAGCAACCAGACGGAGGTGACCGGAGCGATCCGGCCGAGACGTTGGTCTCAAGCTGAGACAGAAATCTCATCTGCAGGGATGGCGTTCAGCTGATCTGCTATGCTTGTGGGCCACTAAACAAATTACTTTGGGTGTACCGGAGATCGCGCATTCGCTCGGGTTCGGAGCACTCATCTTGAAGTCCGCTGACAGGCATGCTCGGGCAAGTCATGTTAGGCGGCCAACTCCGTCCACAAAGGTTGACGGGAATTCCGCGAAGCTCGGGTTTCGCGAAGAAAGCTTGGGAGAATACTTCTATGAAAACAGGTCTGAAGTTAGTCTGGTGGAGCGCGGTGCTTGGGATTGCGCTCGCCAACATCGCTTTACCAACCAGGTCCGCAGCACAGGATCAAGACGATCCGCCCGGCCGGGTCGCTCGGCTCGGCTATTTGCAGGGTTCGGTTTCGTTTTTGCCGGCGGGAGAGACCGATTGGGTCGGAGCCGTCCCCAACCGCCCCATGAGCACGGGTGACCAGCTCTGGACCGATGAGAATTCGCGCGCTGAAGTGCAATTGGGCTCGGCCGTGATTCGTCTGGCGCCGCTTACTACCTTCTCGTTCCTGAACCTCGACGACGATACGGTTCAGATCCAGCTCAGCTCGGGTGCGATCAACGTTACGGTACGGTGGCTGGGTGACGAGGAGGATTTCGAGGTCGATACTCCGAACCAGGCGTTTAACGTTTTCCAGCCCGGGCATTATCGGATGGAGGCGAGTGCTGACGGTAGTTACACAGTCATCAGTGTCCGCGCCGGCGAAGGCGCCGCGACGGGTGGCGGGCAGACTTTTACGCTGCGCGGCGGCCAGAGAGCCACATTCAGCGGAACCGACTCGCTCTACGCTGACGTCGAGCCGATTTACGATCCCGACGAATTCGACACATGGTCGGAGGGCCGCGACCACCGCTACGACTTTTCGCGTTCGGCGCAGTATCTATCGCGCGATGTAGTCGGCTTCGACGACCTCGATGACTATGGCGACTGGCGCGACGATCCCAGCTACGGCCACGTCTGGTTTCCCAGTCAAGTCGCTGTGGGCTGGGCGCCTTATCACGCAGGCCACTGGGATTGGATTTCGCCCTGGGGATGGACTTGGGTGGATGACTCTTCGTGGGGCTACGCACCGTTCCACTACGGACGCTGGGTGAGTGTTGGCGGACGCTGGGGCTGGGTTGCCGGTCCGGTGGCGGTGCGGGCAGTCTATGCGCCGGCGCTGGTGGTCTTTATCGGCGGCGGGCCTGGGGGCTTCGGCGGCAATGTGGGATGGTTTCCGCTGGGTCCGCGGGAAGTTTATGTGCCGTCCTATCACGTCAGCCAGGCGTACGTAACCCGGGTCAACATCAGCAGTACCACGGTGAATGTCACCCAGGTAACCAACGTCTATAACACGACCATCATTAATAAGTCGACGACGATTACGAACATTACGTACGCGAACCGCGGCGTGCAAGGCGCGGTGATGGTGGTTCCGCAGCAGGCGTTTGTGAGCGCGCAGCCAGTGGCGAGAGCATCGGTCACGGTCAACGCGCAACAAATCGCCAGTATGTCTGTGAGTGCGCGAGCTTCCGTGGCTCCAACGCGAGCGAGCGTACTCGGTGCCAGGGCCGCAACCGCGGGCCGCGTGGCTGCGCCTCCGGCAGCGGTAGCGAACCGGCAGGTCGTCGCTAAGAAGACGCCGCCTCCACCGCCTGTGCCTTTCGCCAAACAGCAGCAGGCGTTGGCGGCGCATCCCGGACAGCCATTGGCGAGAAGCGAGGTGCAGACGCTGCGTCCGGCGGCTTCCGCGGCGGCTCGACCCATGGTGAAAGTCGCGCCTGTGGGGAAACCGGCGACCCCGAATGTGGGGCATCCGGCGGCCAACGTGCCGAGTGCCGCGCGGCCCGGCCAACCGGCAGCATCCGCGAATCAGCCCATGAGTCGGCCGGGCGCTGCGGCTCCGGCTGCTCCTGCTCAACCAAATCGTCGGGAAGCGCAACCGAGTCAGCCGGCGCCGACACAACCGGGCACTCGTCCGGCAGTGACTGCGCCGAGTAGTCGTCCGGAGCCAGCGCAGCCCAGCAATCGTCCGGAACCGACCCGTCCGGAAGCGACGAGGCCGGAAGCTGCTCAGCCTGCGCCGAACCGGACTTCACCTGCGCCAGCGGCGCGTCCGCAAACTGCTGCGCCTGAGCGTCCGGCGGAGCGCACACCTCCTCCCGCAGCGGCAAAGCCCATGACGCCTGCTCCGGCGAGGCCTGCCGCACCTGCTGCGGCGGCGAAACCTGCGCCAGCGCAAAAACCGGCGTCGAAGCCGCTGACGCCTGAGGAGAAAAAACAGGAAGAAGAACGGCAGAAGAAGGAGCAGCAGAAGCCTCAGGGTGAATGAGGCTACACCTTCAACATGTAGATTGCGAACATGTAAATTGTAGGGGCACCCTGAGTTTTCTCAGGGTGCCTTTTTATTTAAGTTTGCGAATCCATTTCTCGGTGATCAGGGCGAACAGCGGGACTCCGATAGCGAGATTCAGCAGACCTGCGACGCCCACCTGTCTGGGGGAAAATTCGGTTGAGTAACAAAATATAAAGATCAGTATGGGAGTGTTCAGACAGAATATGACCACGACGCATAACGCCTTCTGCTTCGGGGTTAATGGCGCTCTCATGTTATTACTGCCTGGACAATCGCCCGCGACTACTGCAATGTATGGCTCGACGGTTCAGAACTTGCGCTTCCGCTGATGTTGTAGCGTTTGAGTTTGCGGTAGAGCGTGGCGCGGCTGATGCCGAGCATGCGTCCGGCGAGAGCTTTGTCGCCTTTGACTTGCTCGAAAACGCGCTGGATGGTGGCGCGTTCGATGTCTTCGAGGTCGGTGGTGTGGAGCGGGACGCCGGCAGCGCCCCCTGGGGAACTCGATTCGGCCGAGGCCGCGAGATCTGAAACCAGCTCCGGTGCGGATTCCGTGCCCGACCGTGATGCCGGCGAAGTTAATCCTGCGGAACCCATGGCGGCGATGGTCGGCGGCAGATCGCCAAGGTCGATCAGGTTTCCGTTGCCCAAAGCGACGGCGCGCTCTACGCAGTTCTCGAGCTCGCGCACGTTGCCCGGCCAGTCATAGTTCATCAGCGATTTCATCGCGGCGTTGGAAACGCGCAAGTCCGCTCCGGGGGCGTAGCGCTCGCAGAACCAGTTCACCAGCATCGGAATGTCGCTGCGGCGCTCGCGCAAAGCGGGAACGTGCACCGTGACGACGTTGAGTCGAAAATAAAGATCCTTGCGGAAGGTTCCGTTTTTGTAGGCGGCTTCGAGATCGCGGTTGGTGGCGGCGATGATGCGCACGTCCACCTTGACGCGCTGGTTACTGCCCACCGGACGCACTTCTTTTTCCTGCAGAACGCGCAACAGCTTGGCCTGCAATTCGAGCGGCAGTTCACCGATTTCGTCGAGGAAAACCGAGCCGGTGTCAGCCGATTGAAACAGTCCTTGCTTCGATTTCAGAGCGCCGGTAAAGGCTCCTTTTTCGTAGCCGAAAAGCTCGCTCTCTATCAGAGTGGGCACGAGCGAGCCGCAATCGACAGCCACGAAGGGACGGTTGGCGAAGGCTCCGCGGAAATGAATAGCGCGGGCGATCAGCTCTTTGCCGGTGCCGCTTTCGCCGGAGATAAGCACGGCGGTGCGCGTGTCCTTAAGCCGCGAGGCGACGCGCAGCACTTCCTGAATTTTAGCGGAGGAGCCGACGATGCCATGCACCGCGGTCTCGGAATCGATGCGCTCGCGCAGGAACTCGTTCTCCTCGACCAGGCGGACTTTTTCGGCCATGCGGCGCAGGAACAGACGGAGTTCCTCGAGCGGAGAAAACGGCTTGGTGATGTAGTCGTAAGCGCCGAGTTTCATGGCCTGCACCGCGGTTTCAATGGATCCGTGTCCAGTCATGAGCGCGACTTCGGTGCGGGGCAGGAGTTTCTTTACTTTCTCCAAGAACTCAAGGCCTGACATATGCGGCATGACCATATCGCTGAGGACCACGTGAACCGGTTGCTCCTCGAGCAGAGCGAGGGCGGATTCGCCGCTGTCGGCTTCGAGGCAGATAAAGCCCAGCGCCTCGCCGACCGTAACGCAGAGCTTGCGGATGCTCTGCTCATCGTCGACGATCAAGAGACGAACGCGGAGGTCTTCCCTGCTCAAGGCGGTTTTGCCTAGGGGCGGCTTGGAGGGCGTGGGGTTCACCGGGCCTTCCCCATGGTTTTTTCTACGGCGGAGATAAGGTCCTGCACGCGGAAGGGCTTCTCCAGATAAAGCGCGCCGATCTTGCGCAGGGTGGTCACCGTTTCTTCGTTCGCATAGTCGCCCGTGATGATGACGACTTTGTTCTCCAGATCGGGGCGGTTGGCGGAAATCCAGGTATGGACCTGGGCTCCGTCGACGCCGCCGGGCGTGCGCATGTCAGAAACCACGCCGAGAAATTGTCCTTTTTCCAAGAGCCGCAGGGCTTCGGCACCGGACTCAATGCAGACGACGTCGTAGCCGTTGCGCTCGAGAGTGGCGCTCACCAGAGCCATGATGGAAGGCTCGTCTTCGATGAGCAGAACAGGCAGGAAGGCTGGTCGAACGGCAGGGGTTGTCATTTTTGTATTACTCCTGCGGCCACACCCAGAGACGCAGTGTGGGGCGCTGCGGGAAAGCGGACAACGAAGGTGGCTCCCGGCCCGGCGACATTGTTGTGGCACAGAATCTCACCTGCGTGCTCCTTCACGATGCCATAGCAAATGCTGAGGCCCAGGCCGGTTCCCTTGCCGACCTCCTTGGTGGTGAAGAAGGGATCGAAAATGCGATCGGGATGGGAAATGCCGTAGCCGTTGTCCGTAAAAGAAACTTCGACGGCATCCCCGACCTTGGTGGTCATGATCTCGATGCGGGCGGGCCGGCCGACTTCGTGAACGGCGTCGTAGGCGTTGTTCAGGATGTTGAGGAAAACTTGTTGCAACTGCTGAGCGTCGCCGATCACGTCGGGCAACCCCTCGTCGAGATGTTCGATGATTTCCACTCCGTGACTGTTGAAGTCGTAGGAGCGCAGCTGGATGGTGCGGCGCAAGATCGGGTTGAGTTGCAGGGGATTGCGCTGCGGCGGCATCTGGCGGGCAAAGCTGAGCAGGTTCTGCACGATCTGCTTGGTGCGCTGCGCTTCCTGCAGGATGACGCGCAGGTCCTTAATGGCCGTAGCCGGAAGTTCGGGATTCTCTAACAGCAAGTCGGCGAATCCGAGAATTGCGGTCAGGGGATTATTTACTTCGTGGGCAACGCCGGAGACCAACTGTCCGACGGCTGCCATTTTTTCGGCATGTACGAGTTTGCCGCGCAGTTCGGAAGAGTCGGTGATATCGGTCATGACCACGACGATGCTGTTGATGTTGCCTTGTTCGTCGCGCATGGGGCTCAGGTTAACCGAGAACTGGCCGGCCTGGCCGTTGCCGCGCATGATCTGCAGTTCAAGATTGTCGACCTGTCCCCCGCGCAGAATGGCTTGCAGCGCGTCGGACAGAGGACGCACATAGACGGGAGCAGCCAGCTCCAATAAGGGACGTCCCAAAAGCTCGCGTTGCTCGAAACCGGCCTCGTACCAGCGACGGTTGGCATAGCTGATCAGGCCCGCGGTGTCAGCGACCAGGATGAGGCTCTGGGTGTTCGAGAGAATCTTGCCGGAGAAGTCACGCTCCCGCTGCAGTTCCGATTGGTAAGTGTGAAGGCCGGTAACATCGAGCATCAGGCCGCGAATCTGCAGCAAGCGCCCGAGATTGTCATACATGCCGAAGGCGTTGATGAGAACGTAGATGGGGGAACCGTTCTTGCGGCGAAGCGTGGCCTCAAAGTTGCGCAGGTGGCCATCTTTCTCCATGGCCTCGGCGTGGAGCTGGCGCTGCTCCGGAGAAAAGTAAACCTCGGTCGGGATATCGACCTGCAGGAGTTCTTCGCGGCTGGAATAGCCGAGCATCGCAACCAGGGCGTCGTTGACTTCGACAAAGCGGCCCTCCGGAGTGCTGAAAAACAGTCCTTCCTGGATGTTGTCGAACAATTCGCGGTACCGGCGCTCGGCCTCGCGGCGGTCCGTGATGTCCTTGAGCACATGAATGGTTTGCGTGCTTTCTCCGGAAGCGCCGTGCACCCGGGAGGTGGAGACCAGATAAGTGCGGTCCAGCGCGGGATGAACGAACTCGTCGCCGTCTTCGCCCATGGAGCGGCAGAAAGGGCAGGAATAAAGCGTGGCTTCGTTGGTCAGAGTCAGCAGAGCGCGCATGTTGACCCCGATCAGTTCGCTGGGAGCAACGCCGATCATGGCCGCCAGAGAGCGGTTTACCCGAAGAACCTTGTCGGTTTCATCGTGCACCACGATGAAGTCGGTGATGGCATCAAAGATTTCCAGCCAGTGGCGGTTGGCTTGTTCGGTGCGAGTGAACACGCGAGCATTTTCCAGAACCCTGGCGGCGTGGCCGGCAATGGCTTCCATCAGGTCGCGGTCTTCGGCGGTGAGCGGGCGGGCGCGTCCCGACAGGCAGAGCAAGCCAGTGAGGGTTCCCTCGGAGCCGGGAAGACGCACCACCACGCAATCCTTCCAGCCTAAACTCGAGGCCAGATCGGAACCGAACAGTTCGGCGGGGGAGCCGGAGATGATCGCCTCCGCCCGCTTGTTGACCAACTCGGAGAGGACATTCGCGAATCTCTGCTGCAGCGCGTGATCTTCCTTGTGGGCATCCGGGTTGCCGCCATCCGGGGTCGAGCTCGCCACCTGCGCCGGGGGATGCATCGCGACGGTCTGGAATCGCCCCTCGTGAAACAGAGCGACCGCCCCAGCGCTCGCTCCCGAGAGGTCGATGGCGCTTTCGAGAAACTTGTGGGCACAATCCGGCAGGCGCAGCAGACCATCGATCTCCCGCGCCAGTTTGGTGAGCGCCTGGGAGCGCCGTCGATGTTGCTCGGCCAGGTGCAGGTTGTGCGCCACTTCAAGGACCACCGCCACCTGGGCGGCCAGAGCGCGGGCGCGGCGAATATCCTCCTGCGAGACACCGGTACCGTCGAGCCGGTCGAGCACGCCGAACATTCCCAGGACGCACCCGTCGGCGCCCAACAGCGGGACAGCGAGCAACTGCTTGGCCTGGTGTTGAGCGATGACCTCCAAATTCACCCCAGCCACTTGCCTGAGATCGTCGGACCAAAAGACTTCCCTCGCCCGCAGTGCGCGCGTGGCGACGCCCTCGGGAAACACGGTATCCACACGCTGCGGCTCACCCCGATCGACGGCATAGCGAATGTGGAACTGGGCATCTTCGAGCAGGGCGATGAAGCATCGTCCGAAACCGAGAAAGTCAGTGGCGCGCACCACGAAAGCCTGCAAGAAATGTTCGAGGTCACCGCTCGAACTAAGTTCGGAAGAGATTTCAAGCAACTGGTGCAGTTCGTGGGCCTGGCCTTGCGCCGTGGCGCAAAGTTCGGCGTGCGCGACGGCAACCGCGCCGAAGCCGGCGATGGCCGTTACCAGCGACTTCTCCTCCGCAGTGAAGTTTCCGTCCTGACGGGGGTAGACGAGGATCGCGCCCTGGGTGCGGGAAGTGCGGAAGGGCGCGGCAATCAGCATTCCCGGGGAAACCATGCTGCCGAGCGAGTGCTGATCGCTGCTTACGGAAACTGTGATGGCTTCTCCGGCAGAAACCGCGCGTTGCGCCAGATCGGCGGCAAAGCGAATCGTCTGGCGGTCGTGTCCCGCCCGGAAAGAATTGGCCAGTTGAGGAGTTTCGGCGGATACGGCGCGGAGCTCGAAGGGACCATCGCGGCGCAGAAGAACCGAGACCAGACGCGTGCGCAGCAGGAGACGAAGACGGTCCGCCAGGGCCTCGATGACTGCAGCGACGTCGGGAGTTCCGTGCAGAGCATTGGCGACCTCAGCCAGAATTTCGGCCTTGCGGTGCTCCTCGCGAGAGGCTTCGCCGAGCCGGGTCGCCTCAAGCAAGCTGCCCAGTTGCCCGGCCAGAATGGTAGCTTTTGCGGCCAGGTCTTCATTAAAGAATCCTTCATCGGAATCATGCAGGAAGGTCGCTGCGCCGATGACTTCATCGAAGACCACGAGGGGAGCGGCCAACAGGGATCGCGGTTCGAACTGGCGCAGCACGGGGACGGTCGTGTTCAGTTGCATCTGGTTTACGAAGATCGTCCGGCGGCTGCGTACGGCTTCAGTCGTGACCGCGCCCTGTTGGGGCAGAAGACGGATCCCGATGAAACGCTCGGCCAGCTTGCCATCGGCCTGCTCACCGACGAGTTCGTCCCCGGAGTGGCGGCGCCAGAAATACACGCCGCTGGCCTGGAAAAATTCGCGTGAGGCACGACAGAAGAGGTGGATCAGAGAACCCGGGTCGGAGCGCTCCGCGGCCTTGGCGGCGATCCGCAGGAGGAGCTTTTGAAAGGCGTCGTCGGAGTTGGGCAGGGCGGCCGTTTCCGTCGACGGCGTCGAGTTGCCTTCGGTCATCTTCAGAAAGTCACCGCTGGCCAGCGCAGGATTTTCATGCTTCTCACAAGTGATTGAATCTAATGGAAAACTATCCCGCCATCTCATTTTGAGTCAAGGGAAATGGGTGGGCGGGTGCCTTAGTGTGAAATCCCGAGAAAAACGAGGGGGAAGGATCTCACTGTGAGAATCAATTGTATGCAAAGGCGAAGATGAGACAAGGCTAATTATGAGACAGGATCAAGAACAAGGTCCGTTAGTTGCATTAAGTCTTGGTTTTTCAGATATATCCGCGGAGTTACCTTGGTTTTCTCAAAAGCCGAGGCATGGCCCCGGCGTTGCTCCACTGGGATCACCACGACTATTGCCAGGGAGGAATTGTGTCTTTTCGTAGGGCAGGCGTGCTGTTCGCAATATTGGGATTAGCGGTTGGAGCCGGAGTGGCAGGGCTCCGAGCGCAGGATACGTCAAGCGAGATGATACGTCGGGCCAAGGTCAAAGTAGCGCCCGTGTATCCCGACCTGGCGCGGAAGATGAACATCACGGGCACGGTGAAGATTCAGGTTGTGGTCGCGCCCAACGGAACAGTCAAGGATGCAAAGGTGGTGGGCGGACACCCGGTGCTGGCTGGCGCCGCCCTCGACGCAGTCAGGAAGTGGCGTTTTGAGCCCGCTCAGGTAGAGAGCTCGGGCGTGGTGGAACTCAAGTTCGAACCGCATCAGTAGGCAAAATGGCAAACAGGCGGCCGGGAGAAAACGGCATGACGATCGGCAAAAAGCTGTACAAGAACTTCGGAATCATCCTCAGCATGGTGGTTGTGCTGTTCATCGTGAACCTGGTGGCGGTGCTCAGAGAGCACGCCGCGAAGGACGCGGCCAAGGTCTCGCTCGATCTGGCCGATGCCACCAACGAGGTGCGGTCCCAGATGATGCAGAACATGCTCTACTTGAGCAACTACCTGCTCAGTGGCGATACCCGGGAAGTGGAGCGGATGAACGACGGCCTGCGCACGCTCAGTGCAAAGCTGCAGCTGGGCCAGTCGCTGGCGAACTCGGAACGGGAGCGAACCGCCCTGACCAAGGTGGAACAACTGGAACAAGCGTGGGGCAAGGAGTTTGCCCAGCCGCTGATCGACAAACGCAAGGATGTGGATTCGGGCAACGCGACCGTCGCCGAATTGCAGATCTACTATCTCCAGAAAGATGCTTCGTCGTGGGTAAAGAATTTTACCGACGCGCTCGACACCGCCGATGAGGAAAACCACAAGCTGGTGGAGCAGCGGGCCCAGTCGGATAAGACGGCGAGTACGCTGACCATCGTGTTCTCGGTTGCCAGCACGCTGGCCGCCCTGGTGGTGGGCATTTGGGTCGCCATCACCACCGCCAAATCGATCACCGAACCACTGACCAACCTGATGAAGGTCTCGCGGCAAATCGGCGATACCGGAGATCTGGAGCACAACATCGACGTCACCCGCGAGGATGAGATTGGAGAACTGGCCCGCACCTTCGCCAAGATGGTCACCTATCTCAAAGAGATGGCGGGGGTTTCCGAATCGATTGCCGGGGGAGATCTCACGGTGCAGGTAAAGCCGCGCTCTCCGCACGACACTCTGGGCAACGCCTTCGCGAAGATGGTGGAAGGGCTGGCGCGGTTGGTGCGCAGCGTGCGCGACGCTTCCTCGCAAGTGGCCAGCGCCAGCGGACAGGTGGCCAACGCCTCCGACGATTCCGCCAAGATCGGGTTGCAGGCTTCCTCCGCCATCGATGAGGTCACCAGCACCATGCACGAGATGAGTGTGAACGTGCAGAACATGGTGAAGAGCACGCAGGTGCAGGCTTCGAGCGTAAGCGAAACCTCCGCTTCCATCGACCAGATGGTGGCTTCCATCCAGCGCGTGGCCGATACGGCCAAGGTGCTGCTCGACATTTCAAATCGCTCGCGCGAGGAAGTGCACAGCGGCATCGCCACCATGGAAAAGGCCACCGACGGCCTCAACCGCATCAACACCACGATCACCAGCTCGGGCGAAATCATCGGAGCCCTGGGCCAGCGCGCCGACGACATCGGAAAAATCATTGAAGTCATCGACGATCTCGCGGAACAGACCAACCTGCTGGCGCTGAACGCCGCCATCGAAGCGGCCCGCGCCGGCGAGCACGGCCTGGGCTTCGCCGTAGTCGCCGATGAAGTCCGCAAGCTGGCGGAAAAGTCAGCGCAATCCACCAAGGAAATTTCCGAACTGATCCAGAGCATTCAAAAGGAAGCGCGCAAGGCCGTCGAAAACATGGATCGCTCCACCGGAATCGTGAACGAAGGCCTGGACCTCGGTGGGGAGCTGAACGCGGCGCTGCGCAAGATCTCGAACGTGGTCACGGAAGTTTACAAGTTCGCCCAGGAAATCGGAGCGGCCACCAACGAACAATCGCATGGCTCGTCGCAGATCGCGCGGGCAACCACGCGGCTGAACGAAATCACCCACGAAATCAATTCAGCGGTGGAAGAACAGGCCTCCGGAGCGCAAGCCGTGGTGAAAGCCATGGAGCGGATGCGCGAACTGGTGCAGCAGTCGACCTCCGGCTCGACTGAGCTGGCAGCTTCGGCGGAGCAGATGTCGAAGATGTCGCGCGGGCTGCTTGAGTTCATGGACCGCTTCGCGCTGGAAGAGGCGGCGGGCGCGCGTCAGGCGGCGGACGAGAAAGAGCGGAACGCCCGCAAGGCTGCGGCAGCATCCCGTTATTAGAACTGGCGACAAACAACTCAACCATGAGCCGTGAACTCCATATCGTGGGCTTCCAGGTCGGGCGCGAGACGTATGGCGTGCCCATCACTTCGCTGCACGAAATCGTGCGGGTGCCGGAGATCACCGCCGTACCCGACGCTCCCGATTATCTGGAAGGCGTCATCAACCTCCGGGGCAAGATCGTTTCCGTGATGGACCTGCGCAAGCGCTTTGGCGACAAGAACGCCACGCTGAAAAAGCAGAACCGGATTCTGGTGGTCGAGCACTCCGGCAAGCTGGCCGGTTTGATTGTGGACTCGGCCTCGGAAGTATTGAAGATTGCCAGCACTGACGTTGAGCCTCCGCCTGCCGTATTCCAGGAAGGCGGACTGAACTGCGTCACGGGATTGGGCAAGGTTCGAGGCCGCCTGGTTGTGCTGCTGGATATGACCAAACTTCTGGCTCCGGCCAGTCTGCTGCAAGAAGGTGTGAGCACGGAAGGCAAGACCACGAAGGCGGAGGCGCGCGGAGCAGCGGCGCGCTGAAGTTTCGTAGCAGCGGGCTTCGTTGGGGCGAGCCTGCCGGATAGAAAAGGAATGAAACTCGGGTACGAGGAACGAGAGAACGCATGAGTACATTCGGAGCGGCACCTGCTCCTGTTTTGACGGATGCGGAACTGCGGCTGCTGCAGGCGCTGGTGTACCAGGAGTGCGGCATGCACTTCGACGAGCGCCGCACTCATTTTTTGCAGGATCGCCTGCTGCGGCGGCTGAAGGAATGCCGCATCGACTCCTTCTACGCCTATTACCGGCTTCTGATCAGCCAGGAAGGCAAGGCGGAACTGGCCAAGCTGGTCGAGAACCTGACGGTCAACGAAACCAGCTTTTTCCGTCACAAGGCGCAGTTGGATCTGTTCCAGAAATTTGTGCTGGAGGAAATGCTGAAGCGGAAGCAGGCGCACCGCGAGTATTCGATTCGGGTATGGAGCGCGGGCTGTTCTACCGGGCAGGAAGCCTACACGCTGGGCATGATGGCGGCCGACTCGCTGGCGTACTACTACCTGCGCAATCCGCTGCCGGTCGAGGTCGCGCTGCCCAAGCCGCTGATTCCCCCGCCCTGGCGGGTCGAGATTCTGGCCAGCGATATCAGCTACTCGGTGCTG
Source organism: Candidatus Sulfotelmatobacter sp. (assembly GCA_049512915.1). GTDB lineage: Bacteria > Acidobacteriota > Terriglobia > Terriglobales > Acidobacteriaceae > Sulfotelmatobacter. Next base: position 46,065 of record JBEKWP010000004.1, on the reverse strand, counting down.
CGAACCGGGCAGGAAGGCGCTTACAACGAACACCAGATGTCAACCGTCGACTACAGCTTCCGCCTGCGCTACTTCGATAAGGTTGGCGACCGGTATGCCATTAAAAAAGCGCTGAAAGAAATGGTTCACTTCGACTTTCACAATCTGAAGACCGAGTATCTGCCGCAGCGCAATGACGTCATCTTCTGCCGCAACGTGATGATGTACTTTGACCAGGCGGAGCAGAAGCGGCTGATCGAAAAGTTCTACCGCTGCCTGAACCCCGGCGGCTATCTCTTCGTGGGTCATGCGGAGAGCCTGCTCGGCCTGACCGAAAAGTTCCAGATGGTGCACAAAGACAGCGGCACGGCTTACCAGCGGATCGAGGTGCGCGAGTGACGAATCCTCCCGATGAGCGTGGAGCGGAACTGCGCGAGCTGTTTTTTGAGACTTCGCAGGAACTGCTGCAGGCGCTGAACGAAGAATCCCTGAAGCTGGAGAAAAATCCCGGCGACGAGGAAATCGTGCGTTCGATTCGCCGCACCGTGCACACCCTGAAGGGTGACTCGGCGGCCTGCGGACTGCGCGAGTTGAGCGAACTGGCGCACCTGTTCGAGGATGCTCTTACGCTTGAGAGCGCGGCCGCCCACGGAGCGCTCGCCGAAATCTCCTTCTCCGCCGCCGACGTTTTTGCGGAGATGCTCGCGGCCTACCATGGCGGCGGCTCCATGCCCCCGACCGAGGGTCTGCGGCAAAGAATCAGCGAGCTGACTGCGGCTCCGGCGTCCAAGAAAACTCGCCGCCGGAAAAAACCCGTCGAGCCCGCTCGATCCACAGGCAAAGACTGGACAGATGCCGAGAAGCGCGCCCTCGCGCAGGCCCAGGCTGCCGGCTTGGGGTTGTACGACATCGTCGTGAAAATCGATCCCCACTGCACCATGCCGATTGCCGCGCGCCAACTGATTCAGAATGCGATCAGCGGGATTGGCCAGGTCATCGTGGTCCGGCCTGACGCGAAGTCGCCAGCCGCTTCCAAGCAAGTGCAGTTCGTGTTTGCCAGCACGCAGTCCAAGGAACAGATTGCCGCCAAGTGCCACATCCCGACCATTGCGGGTGACATCGTGGTGACGCTGATCGAGGCGCCTGCGGCGAAGGCTCCGAAGAATGTTTCGCCAGTCGCGGCGCCAGAACACGAGGCCTCCGCCCCGGCGGTGCCTGCGTCGCCTCAGGTTTCAGCGTCCGCCTCATCCCAGCCGGTCCCTGCTGAAGAACGAGCGCCGGCGCCGGAACCCGGCTTGTCGCAGGCTCTGGTGGAAAACATTCTGCGCGTGGAAGCTGGCCGCATCGACAACGTGCTCAACCTGGTGGGCGAACTCATCATTGGCAAGTCGATGCTGCAGCAGGCGCTCGGCGAGTTTGGCAAGCGCTATCCCAAAGAACTGTTGCGCGGCAAGTTTGCCGATGCCATGGCCTTCCAGGCGCGGGTGCTCAACGATCTGCAGCGCTCGGTCATGAAGATTCGCATGGTGCCGGTCGACCAGCTATTCCGGCGCTTCCCCCGCATTGTGCGCGATGTAGCGCGGCAATGCGGCCGCGAGGTGGATCTGGAACTCGCCGGTCAGGAAACGGACCTCGACAAAGGCATTCTCGACGCCATCGCCGAGCCCTTGACACATCTGGTGCGGAACGCGGTCAGTCATGGCATTGAGCCGGCCGAGGAACGCCGCCGCCTGGGCAAGTCGCCGCGGGGAAAAATCAAGCTGAATGCGTATCACCAGGGCAATCAGGTCGTGGTCGAGATCAGCGACGATGGCCGCGGCATCGACGCCCAGAAAATTCGCACCAAAGCTCTCGAACTGGGAATGATGACAGCGGAAGAGGCGTCACGCCTGACCGAAGGCGAGACTCTGGATTTCATCTTCCGCCCCGGATTCAGCACCGCGGAGGAAGTCACCGAAGTTTCCGGACGCGGCGTCGGAATGGATGTGGTGCAGAGCGTGCTCCAGCGGCTGAAAGCCACGATCCACGTGGAAACTCACGTGGGCCAGGGCACAACCTTCCGTCTGAAGCTCCCGCTCACGCTGGCCATCATCAAGGCCCTCATGTTCTGGGTGGAACAGCGCTTGTATGCCATCCCGCTCAACGCGGTCAGCCAGATTGCCCGCGCCATGGAATCGGAAGTCCACCAGGTCGATAACTATGAAGTGCTGCAGCTGCGCAACCAGGTGCTCCCCCTGCTCCGCTTGGGACGGCCCGCTGCGCCCGACGTCGACAGGAAAACGACCAAGCTCTTTGTGCTGGTGATCACCGTCGGCGAGAGAAAGTACGGACTGATCGTCGACTCTCTGGAGGGCGAAGAAGAATTAGTGATCAAGGCTTTGGACGACCAGACTTTCTCGACCGACCTGGTAAACGGCGCTTCCATCCTGGGAGATGGGAAGGTTGTGCTCATCCTGAACCTGCTTGCCGTCGTAGAACACGTCGCGCGTCTGCGTCCCGAAACCGCGGGCCTGGTCAAATGCGGACTCTTGCTCAACCATACCGACCGCGCCCGGCTGGCCCTGAGCAGTGCAGGAGGCCACGCATGAAACCGGACGTGAAAAAAGTGCGCGTGCTGGTGGTGGACGATTCCGCCCTGATGCGGAAGCTGATCCCGCAGATGCTCGAAGCTGAACCTTCCATCGATGTAGTGGGCACCGCCATGGACGGAACCTTCTGCATGAAGAAGATCGAAGAGTTGCAGCCCCACGTGGTCACGCTCGATCTGCAGATGCCGGGCATGAACGGCATCGACACTTTGAAGGAAATCATGCGCCGGCATCCGCTGCCTGTCATCGTGGTCAGCTCCCACTCGACGGAAGGCGCTTCGGTCACCCTGAAGGCATTAGGGTTGGGAGCTTTCGACTTCGTTACCAAACCGCAGGATGCTTCGGCGCACATGGCCGAAACCGCCGCGGAGTTGATCGCCAAAATCAAGGCGGCGGCCGATTGCAAAGTTGTCCGCCCCGGAACTTTCCGCACCGCGGCACCTCCGGAAAAGATCTCGGTCGGCAAGTCCGCGCCTCCGCCCACCAAACTGGTGGCGATTGGAATTTCCACCGGAGGGCCGCAGGCTCTTGAATTCCTGCTGGCGCAGCTGCCCCCGGATTTTCCGGGATCGATTGTTATCGTGCAACACATGCCCGACGGCTTTACCGAGATGTTTGCCCGCCGCCTGGACGAATTATGTTCGCTCCGGGTGAAGGAAGCTCAATCCGGCGACGTGCTGCAAGCCGGGCGCGTTCTGGTCTGCCCCGGAAGCCGGCACATGAAAGTGAAGCGCCTGACCATGGGCGACATTGTGGTGCTCACCGACGAACTGCGCGTCAATGGCCACCGCCCCAGCGTAGACGTTTTGTTCCAAAGCGTCGCCCAGGAATTCGGTCCGCAAGCCGTCGCCGTGTTGATGACCGGCATGGGCGATGATGGCGCCGAGGGTCTGGGCGCGGTGAAGAAATCCGGCGGCATGACGATCGCGCAGAGCGAAGAATCTTGTGTGGTCTTTGGCATGCCCAAAGCCGGCATCGAACGCGGCTATGCCACGCGCGTGGTCGCTCTGGACGTGCTTTCGTCCACTTTACAAGCTCTTTGTGGCCGCAACGAAGGCCATGGGGAAAGCGGCGGGGCGGGGAAAGCACTCCGCGCCTGGCGCTAAACCGAAGTTTCTGACCCAGGTCCTATGGACCTGAGTTATCTAGCCGGCGGGCAACCGCCGTGATGGAATGTTACAGGGAGGTTGTTATGGAGCAGTTTGCACCAGTAAAACGCAGCAAGGACGGCCAACCGGTCCGCTACTTGATCGTGGACGATTCGGTGTTCGCGCGCAAGAATCTCGCCCGCATGATTGAAAGTTTTGGCGGGCAGGTGGCGGCCGAGGCCGGGGACGGGTTGACTGCCATCAGCGAATTCGAGCGCACGCATCCCGACATCGTTCTGATGGACATCACCATGCCGCAGATGGAGGGTATCGAGGCTGCCGAGAAGATCGTGCAGGCGCATCCTGAAGCTCGCGTCGTCATGGTGTCTTCGGTCGGCTACCAGGAAAACATTGTGGCCGCATTACAGCGCGGGGCGCGCCATTTCGTGCAGAAGCCGGTGAAGCCCGAAGTGCTGTATGAAGTCATCAAGTACGTCTTGGGAGAAGACGGCGCAGTGGCCGCCGGCGCGGGAGCCTAATCGCATGAAGATGGATCTCATTCAGCCTTTCATCAACGCGGCTGACGCCGTGCTGTCGCAGGGGCTTTCGGGCACCACCAAAGTGGGCCACCTGGCGATGGAAGAGGATGGCTATCGCCGGAAGGGCGTAGCTGGCATGGTGGCGCTCTCGGGCGACATCGAGGGCCGCATCATTCTCGACCTCGAGCCGCAAACCGCGGTGCGCGTGGCCAGCCACTACGCAGGCGCCGAATTGCCCGAATCCGACGGGCTGATCAAAGAGACCATCTTCGAACTCGCCAACCAGGTTGTTGGCAATGCCGTCTGCGCTCTCAACGACCAGGGCTTCCACTTCCGCGTCCACCCTCCGCTGCTGCTCACCAGCGAGGAAGGCGACAAGACCAGCGAGGATGTCGAAGCGCTCATGATCTGCTTTGAAACTGCCATGGGCAATGTATTTATGAACGTCGCGCTCCGCCACAACAAGCAGCGCATGTCCGACCACGCCAAGGTGGGCACGTAGCCACGCGTCTCTAAGCGCGCAGCGGCAGCCTCGGACTCAAGTCCTCTCCGAAATCCTCCCCGGCATCGGCAATCTTCCTCAACTCCGGATACTTCTGAATCAGTGTAGGCGGCGCCTGCACCCGCTTCCCGCTGAGCATTGCCTTTAACTCCAGCGCGTTCACTCCAGCTTTGCTTTCGAAGTGGTTGTTAGTAATCACGTAGGTCGCCTGCGCCCGTTCGGCGACGCTCACGATTCTTTCTTTCCAGCCCGCGAGTTCACGCTCGTTGTAAAGATAGTTGTAGCGGTCGTTGCGATTGTCGGACCCGGAACCTTGATCGGCAAACCACTGCTCATAGTTTCGGCCATGCAGGCGGACATAACCGATCGCACCAGTCACGTGTTCCGTGGGCGCGAGCGATCGTCCGAGCAAAGGCTGGTCGATGTTGCAGAAGCCAACATTCTTCTGCGTGAATGCAGCCAGAGTTTCAGCATCATTCCAGGAGGAGTGCCGCACCTCCACCACGCGCGGGTATTCAATGAACTGCCGCAGCAGCCGGTCGAGATACTCGCGGTTGAGCGAAGTATTCTTGAACGACACCGGGAACTGGATGAGCAGCGCGCCCAGACGCCCTTCGCCGGCAATGGCGTCGAGCCCTTCGCGGGTGCGGACTTCGTCTTCGTCCGTAGGACGAATGGTCGCGGCGGAAGTCGGCTCCATCACCGCGATCGGCGAGTGCGTGAACGCACGGTAGAGCTTCGCCGTAAAGAGAAAATTCTTGTTCACGGTCGCGACCTTGCGGCACCACAGCTTCGCCCACTCCGGCTTCAGCGGTCCGTAGAAGGATGTGTTGATCTCGGTGGTATCGAAGAAGCGCGCCAGATATTCCAGCGGATGCTGCTTGCGACGCGACATGCCCGGTGGATAGAAAACGCCGTCCCAGTCTTTATAAGACCAGCCCGCGGTGCCGACGCGGACATCATGCGATTGAACCTGAGGCAGACGAACTGAGGCTGAGGATTCCATACACGGAACCACAGACGGAGGGCAGGGGCAAGGTTAGCACAGGAAGGAACCCGCAGGCTGCAGCGTCTTAACATTGCCGGGCTAGCGTGTGCGGCATAGAATGCAGCATGGCCAAGTCAGAAACGGTCGTAGTTCCCATCAGCGTCCACGTTTGGGCGAAGCGGAATCGCAACGACTCCGTCACCATCAAGATCGCGTCGAACAATCCGAAATTCATCTCGACCGTTGAAGACTTGCCGGGCAAGAGAATGCATAAGCATCTATTCGCAAAATTGAGGACGATCCTCACAAAGAACGGGAAATGGCCCGCCTAAGCACGACGTCGAGATTGTCGATTACCACTAGGAGAACGCCATGCCAGTAACCGCGATTCACCCCGGAGAACATTTGGCCGAAGAGCTTAGCGAGCTAGGAATGAGCGCCGCCGAACCGCCCGGCAAATCGAAGTTCCGACCAACCGCATCACCGAAATCCTGAACGGAAAGCGCTCCATCACCGGCGATACGGCGCTGCGGCTCGGCCATTTCTTCGGTACAACTGCGGAATTCTGGCTGAATCTGCAGAGCCTCTACGAAATCCGGCTCGCCCAGCGAAAGGTCGGCAAGTCCGTCAAATCACTGCCCACGCTGAAGCATCTCGAACAAGTTCACGCGTAGAAGCGCCCTACCGCTCACTCCAGCGCCAGCACCACCCAATACACGCCCGTAGGGTACGTCTCGGTGCGTGCGTAGCACGCGCCTACGGAAAAGCTGCGCAGGTTGCGGCCGGCGAGCACGTGGCTGGCATTCGCGGGCAGCGCTTCCGGATGCAGGCTGGTGTAGGTCAGCACCGTATAGCGTTGGGCCAGCTGATGAATGGCGGAGCCGCCAAGCTTGTCGGCTTGCGCCATGGAGCAGGCCACGGCGTCTGCATTGGGCAGATCGCTGTGCACGAGATCAGGCTGGTTGGCCTGGCGCCGCGTTTGCTCCACCACCGCCGCAATCCGCTCCTTCACTTCCGCGGAAGAATAATTGGGGAGGGCGTGGCCGAAATCCTGCACAATGTAGAGCCGGTCTCCGCTGCGGACCACGCCCAGCCCAATCACGTTATAAGCCGCGTTGAGCAGGTTGGCGCGATGCGGAGGGGACAGCATTAAATGTTTGTGCCCGCTTTCGGCGTCGAAATCGAGTGCGACGTTTTCGCCTTCCTGGTCGAGTTGCGTATGAGTCGCTGCCGCCAGGCGTTGGGGCAGGGAGGGCTCACCTTCAAACTGATGCGAAAGTTGCCGCGCCGCAAACATCGCCTCCGCGTGCGTCCGCGCCGCCCGGCAAAGGCCGGCATCGAGCGTCAGACGCGGAGCACCGGCTTGCGCTCTCGCCTGATTTGCCAGGTCCAGAAGCTGTCGTTCGGCTTGCGAGTCGTAGTCGCTGAAAGGTAGATCGGGAGCGGTCGCGGCAGCAGGCGTTAAAGTCGCTTGCTCCGCGGATTGCCCGGGAGCAGCCATCACCTGACGCGGCCGCATTGAGGCGCCAACCACCAGCAGCAGAAGCACGATCGCGAATCTTTTATCGGTCACTGGTTGATCACTCCACAAGGTCTTGGCATGACTCGGCCTAACTCGACCTGGGGGGATCAGACGTCAGGTTCAAAACTTGCCGCTAGTGCTAGGCTAGAGGCTGGACTCCAGATTGAGAAGTTACTTTCGCTATGGAACCTTCGCTGATGGAACTTTGGATCGCAGGGATAGTCGGCCTGTTATTTGGCAGCGCGCTCGCCTGGCTCGTGTTGCGCTCGCGAACAGCCACGCTTAGCGCGCGTTTGTTCTTGATGGAAAAGGAATTAACGGCCGGAAAGGCAGATCTGGCGCGGCTTCAGCAGGCCAGCACGGACCTGGTCGCTGGTAAGGCCAGGCTCGAATCCGATCTTGCATCGGAACGGAAGTCCAGCAATGAAAAGATCGAGTTTCTCACCAAGGCTGGAGAGCGTGCGGCCGCAGACCTGCAAAATACCTTCAAGGCACTCGCCGGGGACGCGTTAAAGAGCAACAATTCTTTGTTCCTACAGATCGCACAGGAAACGCTGAAACGCTTCCAGACCGAAGCCCTCAGCGACCTTGACAGCCGTCAGAAAGCTGTCGCCGACATGGTCGCTCCCGTGCGCGATTCGCTGAATAAAGTGGATGCGCAGATTCAGCAACTCGAGCTGGAACGAGGCAAGGCTTATTCAGCGATACATACCCAGGTGCAGTCGCTGATTGTGACGCAGAAAGAACTGCAGTCGGAAACTGGCAATCTGGTCCGCGCGCTGCGAACTCCTAACGTCCGCGGACGCTGGGGAGAAATTCAGCTGCGCCGCGTGGTCGAGATCGCCGGCATGCTCCCCTATTGCGATTTTGCCGAGCAGGAAACCGTGAATACCGAGAGCGGCAGGCTGCGGCCTGATCTGGTCGTGAAGTTGCCGGGAGGCAAGCACGTCGTGGTCGATGCAAAGACGCCATTGCAGGCGTTCCTCGATGCCTTCGAGACTGACAACGAAGACGCGCGTCGGGCGTGTCTGGCCAATCATGCGCGGCAGGTGCGCGACCACATGAATACGCTGAGTGGAAAGAAATATTGGGAGCAGTTTGAGGCCACGCCGGAATTCGTGGTGATGTTTCTTCCCGGGGAAACGTTTTTCAGCGCCGCGCTCGAACAAGATTCCAGCTTAATCGAGCATGGAGTCTTGAACCGCGTGATTCCAGCCTCGCCGACCACGCTGATTGCGCTGCTGAAAGCGGTGAACTATGGATGGAATCAGGAAAAACTGGCGCGCAACGCGCAACAGATCAGCGCGCTGGGAAAAGAATTGCACAATCGTCTGCGCTTGCTTGCGGGACACATCGCCCAGGTGGGCTCAGGACTCGACCGTGCGGTCGAGTCTTACAACCAGGCAGTGGGCTCACTCGAGAGCCGCGTGCTGGTTTCAGCACGCAAGTTCGCCGAGCTGGGCGCGTCGGTCGCCGACGACATTCCCGAACTCGAGCCCATCGAAACTACGGCGCGCGCACTCTCGTTTGAGTGGGACGAAGAAGACGTCGCCCCCGAAGCTCCAGAGGACGAACGCAAGGCGGGCTGAGAACTGCCTGATCTCTCTCGCGGGTGAGAGAATCCTCATCTTTATCCTGACCCTGCCTGCAAGTTCGGCGCCGGCCCGCTTTCGGACTAAAGCCAGCGCCAGCATCGCCGATAACCTCATTGAAGAGGCTGCATCGCAAACGGCATAGCTCTCCCCTCGTTCCTCCTCTTCACGAAAGCAATGTGGCAAGGAGTCATCGGGCTCGTGAAGCGTGGTGTCGCATCTCGTCTCGGCAGAGCAGGAATAGCTGACGTTCCTGCTACAGGCTCGCGTGGAGGGAACCAAAACGACGCGCTCCCTCCCTTGCACGCCGCAGCATGGAGCGCCGGAGCGCCGGGCAGGCGCACCGTCACCAAATCACATTTGAGGGAGCAGGCGAAGTGAGCAGCCCCGGGACTCAACTCGAAAGCAGGAGCACCGCCGAGACTAAACCTAAGCTGCACATCCTGCTGGTCGGGGACAACCCGGTGGATGCGGGATTGGTTCTGGGCGCGCTCGGAGGGGACGGCTTCGACATCACTGCCGACGTCGTGCAGGATGAAGCTGGGTTTACCAGCGCGCTGCGTACTCATTGCGCCGACGTCGTTCTGGCCGATTACAACCTGCCCAACTGGAAGGGTATGGAAACCCTGGACGTGTTGCGCCGCGAAGGTCTGGATATTCCCATGATTCTTGTTTCAGGCGCGCTGGGTGACATCAACGCCGTCGAATGCATCAGGCAAGGCGCCACAGATTACGTTCTGCAAGACGGTCTGGCGCGCCTGCCCGAGGTGGTCCGCCGGGCCTTGCGGGAAAAGAGCGAGCGCGCCTTGCGCCGCCAGGCGGAAGAAGACTTGGCACGCAAAGTGGACGAACTGGCCCGCTCCAATGCCGACCTCGAACAGTTTGCCTACGTCGCGTCGCATGACCTGCAGGAACCGCTGCGCATGGTCACGGCCTACACCCAGCTGCTGGCCGAACGCTATCGCGGCAAACTCGACGAGAATGCCGACAAGTTCATCGCTTATGCCAGCGATGGGGCGCAGCGCATGCAGGTGCTCATTCACGACCTGCTGGCGTTTTCCCGAGTCGGTGGGAAGGAAGCCCCCGGAAGCGTCGATTGCAATGCAGTGATGAAAGACGTCCTGCACGCTCTGGCCGCGGCGATTGAAGAAAGTGCCGCGGTCGTCCGCCATGGCGATCTTCCAGTGGTGTGGGCAGACCGCACCCAGGTGGCGCAGGTCTTCCAGAATCTGATCGGGAATGCCATCAAGTTTCGCGGGAAAGAGCCGCCGCTGGTTTCACTGCGGGCAGAACAAGCCGGCGAGCAATGGCAATTCAGTGTGAGCGACAACGGAATCGGAATTGCGCCGGAGTACGCGGAAAACGTTTTTGTTGTCTTTCAGCGCTTGCATGGGCGCACCGAATATCCCGGCAACGGCATCGGCCTCTCCATCTGCAAGAAGATCGTCGAGCACAATGGCGGGAAGATTTGGGTGGAATCGCAGGACGGATCAGGTTCCACCTTCAAGTTCACCCTCCCATGCTACGGCCATGAAGAAGGCAAAGGAGCGCAGTCGTGAAAACGGCCTTCGAGCTCCTGGTGGTGGATGACAACCCGGGCGATGTGGCTCTGGTTACCGAGGCGCTCGCAGGAAGCAAGCACCCCGCCCAGATCAGCAACGTCAGAGACGGTGCCGAAGCGCTGGCTTTTCTGTACCGCCGGGAAAAATATGCCAACGCCGTCCGGCCTGACCTGGTCCTTCTCGACCTGAATCTGCCGAAGCGGGATGGCCTCTCGGTATTGGCCGCCATGAAGGCAGGCCCCGATCTGCGCCGGATTCCAGTCGTGATCTTCAGCACCTCGGAGTTGCGCAAGGATATCGTGCGCAGCTACGAAATGGGCGCCAATTGCTACGTCCGCAAGCCGGGAAACCTCACTGATTTTTTTTCCGCCGTGAAGTCGATCGAAGAATTCTGGCTCGTCTCCGCGGTGCTGCCGCCACAAGGAGAATAATGGATCACCAAAACACGAACGTATTGCTGATTGAAGACAACCCGGGAGACGCGGACCTGGTTCGGTTGCGCCTGGTCGAAGGTAAATCCCCGGTCAACGTGTATTGCGTCAACAAGCTCTCGGATGGCCTGGCTGCGCTGACCAAGAGTACGCCCGCGGTCGTGCTCCTCGACCTGAACCTGCCCGACAGCCACGGCGCCGATACCTTTCGCCGCGTCATGGAGCACGCCCCCAACGTGCCGGTGGTTGTGCTTTCCGGCCAGGACGACGAAGCGCTGGCCATCAAAGCCGTGCATCAGGGAGTGCAGGACTACCTGATCAAAGGCAACATCTCCAGCAAGCAGCTGGAGCGCGCCATCCGCTATGCCGTGGAACGGCAAGGATTGCTGCGCGCCCTCGATATCGCTCAAAAGCAGCAACTGGAATTCAAGAACCAGTTCTTGTCACACGTCTCGCACGAATTGCGCACTCCCCTGACCTGCATTCACCAGTACGTGACCCTGATTTTGGATGGCCTCGCTGGACCCGTCGTTCCCGAACAATCCGACCATCTGAAGACAGTCCTGAGAAGCGTGAATCAGTTGCACGCCATGATCCGCGACCTGCTCGAAGCCACTCGCGCCGAAAGCGGCAAAATGCGGGTCGAACTACGCTGCATTTCACTCAAGGAACTGGTTCAACAGGCGGCCGCCATGCTCCGGCCCACGGCCGAGGAGAAAAAGATTGGACTGGAAATCGGACTGGATCAAAGGCTGCCACTCGTCCACGCCGATCCCGACCGCGTGCTCGAGGTGCTCATCAATCTGATAGACAACGCCATCAAGTTCACGGCGCCGGAGGGCTCCGTCGTCGTCAAGGCCTGCCTGGTGGAAGCGGACCCGGGTTCCGTTTACCTTTCGGTGAGCGATACCGGCCGCGGCATTGGTCCCGAAGCCAAGGCTCTTATCTTTGAACGCCTCTACCAGGATCCGGATTCGATCGACAACAGCCGCTCCGGATTAGGACTCGGATTATTCATCTGTCGCGAAATCGTGCGCCTGCATCAGGGACGCATCTGGGTTTCCAGCGAACTGGGGCAGGGCAGCACCTTCACCTTCACTTTGCCGGTTTACTCCCTCGCCAAGCTGCTTACTCCGGTCATCACCTATGAGGAACATTTGCGTCCAGATTTTGTCCTGGTGCGCATCGACCTCGCGCCGCTTGTAACTCCTCCGCGCGGCAACTGGAAAGATACATCGCGGCAATGTCTGGAAATCCTCCGGCACTGCGTCTATCTCGACAAAGACCTGGTCCTGCCGCCGATGGCAACCTCGGCCACCGCCGAGACTTTGTTTGTCGTGGCTTCGACCGACTTGCAGGGTTCCGGGGCCATGACCATGCGCATTCGCGAGCAAATGGAGCGTTTGGGCAACCTCAAAACCAAATGCACTCTGACCGTCAGCGCGCTTCCAATTGAGTTTGCGCCCCTCAAACCGGGCGCGCGCTTGGAAGAGCAGGTTCAAAACGTGGCCGACCGCATAACCCAGATGATCATGACGAGAATGGAACGAAACCACCAAGGCGCCAAGAAGAGCGCGAAAGTTTCCCATTGATGCCCCTCAAAAAAAAGGAGAACTCCAATGCCTAGACCGAAGATTCTGCTGGTTGATGATGATCCTGATCTATTGCGTGCCCTGCGGCTCCGGCTGCGGGCTAACAACTACGAAGTGACCACGGCGTCCGACGGCTATGCCGCCATCGCCGCAGCCCAGAAAGAACGGCCGGCCCTGATTATTCTCGACCTCGGCCTGCCCGTCGGCGATGGCTTCGTCGTCCTTGACCGGCTGCAAAACAGCGACGCCCTCGCCGGTATTCCCGTCATCGTGCTGAGCGCCCGCGATCCCCAGAACAACGAAGAAAAAGCCCTGAAGGCCGGGGCCGCGGCATTTTTCCAGAAGCCCGCCGACAACGACGAATTGCTCAACGTAATCCGGGTCAGCCTGGGGCCGGGGAGCGCAGCCCCCGCAGCCTGGCCGTCGTAGGGCTGCGCGAACTCCTAAGGCATTAAAAAAGGCCTTGTCATCCTGAGGCCCGCGCTCTTTGCGGGCCGAAGGACCTCCATCTCCTCGGCACTCGAAGCCCCATACGTAGTTGCGAGCCAGTCCTCCGCCCTAACTGTCTCCATCCCATTCAGATACAAGATTCCACACAAACCTCCAGAAAAGCATACGCAGTTTCTTAAAACCCATCTATAATCTTGGAAGTTGCTTTAGATAGGGCACTTAGCAGTCCCGGAATGGGAAACGACATGGCAGCGAAGTTGCTCATTGAGCCTCAGCCAGGCATTGAGTTGCCGGGGGGTGCTCTGCGGCCCGCCAGCCACCCCACAGGGGGGTCGCCGCCGAAAGCCATGAACCGGGAGAGCCAAGTCCGCTCTGTTGCTGTCCTGCTATTCCTTCTGACCGTGGCTGCGGTCGTCTTCGCCGGCTTCAATCTCAACTCCGAGTGGAAATTCCTGGTTCCCGACGACGGCGTCTGGTGGGTCGAACAAGGTGGGCGCCTCACTGCCGACCGAGTCGATCCCAACGGGCCAGGGGCAAGAAGTGGCATTAAGCTCGGCGACCAGCTGGTTTCCGTCGACGGTCAGGATGTCCAGAGTCTGTCGGGACTGGAACGTCAGCTCTACCGCACTGGCATTTGGTCGAAAGCCACGTACTCCCTGCTCAGGCAATCGGTCCCGCTCGATTCCAGCGTCATTCTGGTTCCTGCGGAACGCTCCCTCAACAACTGGCTGCGCCTGATTGCGCTCATCTATCTCGGCATCGGCCTCTACGTCCTGCTGCGCCGCTGGACCGCTCCCGGCTCCACGCATTTCTACATCTTTTGCCTCGTCTCCTTCATTGCCTATTCTTTTAAGTACACCGGCAAGCTGAACGATTTCGATTGGACGATCTATTGGGGCAACATCGCCGCCGGGATTTTGCAGCCCGCTCTGTTTCTGCACTTCGTCCTCACCTTCCCTGAAAAACGCGAGACGGTGCGCCGGCATCCCTGGCTTGTGGCGCTGGTCTATCTGCCGGGAGCATTGCTGCTGGCCGCGCACATCGCCGCGACGCAGTGGCTGCAGGCCAGTGAGCGGCTGAGGTGGAACCTCGACCGGATGGAGATGTGCTACGGGTCCTTGCTCTTTCTCACCGCGGCCGTCGTCCTCTGGTACAGCTACCGCCACGCCAGCACCACCATTCTGCGGCAGCAGTTGAAGTGGGTTACGCGCGGCACGGTCCTGGCCATCGTTCCCTACACTCTTTTCTACGTCATCCCGTATCTGATGGGCTCGCTGCCCAGCGCGGCCATGAAGGTTTCGGCTCTGTCTCTAGCCCTGTTGCCGCTCACCTTCGGCTATGCCATCTTCCGCTACCGCTTGATGGATGTCGACCTCATCTTCAAGCGCGGCGTGGTCTACACCCTCGCTGCCGCCATTGTTCTCGGATTGTATTTCGGCCTGGTAACCGCCGTAGCCCTGCTTGTACACAACTGGCGTCCTAACTCCGGTCCGGTAGGTCTGATCCTCGCGGTTGTGGTCACCGCGCTGCTCTTTGATCCGGTTCGCAAGTGGATTCAGGACCGCATCGACCACTTCTTCTACCGCACTCGTTACGACTATCGCCGTACCTTGCTCGAGTTCGGCCGGGAGCTGAGTTCAGAAACCAACCTGAACACCCTGCTGTCTTCGCTGATCGATCGCTTATCGCGCACTCTCGCGGTCGACCGTATGGCGATTTTTCTGGCCAGCGAAACCACGGGAAGCTTTGTGCCGGCCAAGTCTTTCGGTCTCTCGATGCCGCACCACATCGACCTCGCTTTCCTCAGCGCCCCCCGGCCGGAACCGGCGGGACATCTTTTCTTCGAGAACACGCACCAGGTGCCCCGCGAAACCCCGGAAGCGCAGCAAGCCATTGCCCGCCTCGATCTGAACTACTACATTCCCTGCCACGCTCAGGAGAAAACCATCGCCGTGCTCGGCCTGGGCAAGACGATGAAAGGCGACTTCCTTTCCAGCGAAGACATGGAGTTGCTCGAAACCCTGGGCGGATATCTCGGCATCGCCATTCAAAACGGACAGCTCTACGCCTCGCTGCAGCAAAAAGCGGCCGAATACGAGCGCCTGAAAGACTTCAACGAAAACATTGTCGAATCCATCAACGTCGGCGTGATGGCGCTCGATATGCAAGACCGCATCGAGAGCTGGAACGCGCAGATGGAAGTCATGTACGCGGTGCCGCGCTGGCAGACCCTGACTCAGCCGCTGAAGGCTATATTCCCGCCAGAGTTCGTCGAAGAGTTCGATCGCATGCGGCAGGACGCAGGTATCCGCAACCTGTACAAGTTCCGCCTCAAGACTCCGGCCGGCGAAGTCCGCACCGTCAACGTAGCCATCGCGCCGCTCGTCACCCGCACCTTCCAGGTCATTGGCCGGCTTGTGATCATGGATGACATCACCGAACGCGTCGATCTCGAAACCCAGCTCTCCCAGGCGGACAAGCTTTCTTCCATCGGCCTGCTGGCGGCGGGAGTGGCTCACGAAGTCAACACGCCCCTGGCCGTAATCTCCTCCTACACCCAGATGCTGAGCAAGCAACTGCAGGGCGATGCGCAGAAGGCCGGCCTGCTGGAGAAGATCACGCGGCAAACCTTCCGCGCTTCGGAGATCGTCAACAACCTGCTGAATTTCTCGCGCACCAGCGGCAGCGAAATCGGCGATGTGGATGTCAACAAAGTAATCGCCGACACGCTCGCTCTGCTCGAACACCAGTTCAAGGTGGCCAAGGTCGAAGTGCACAACACGCCTGAGCCCAGCTTGCCTGCGATTCAAGGCAATGCCGGAAGATTGCAGCAAGTGTTCCTGAACTTGTTCCTGAACGCGAAAGATGCCATGCCAGGCGGCGGCAAACTGCGCGTGTCCACGCTCAACGGCGAGAGCGTCAGCGTCTGCATCTCCGACACCGGGACCGGCATTGCCCCCGAGCACATTCAGCGCATTTACGATCCTTTCTTTACCACCAAGACTGCGCCGCGCGAAGGCCAGCCCCGCGGCACCGGTCTCGGCCTTTCCGTCACCTACGGCATCATCCAGGAACATGCCGGCAAGATTCGCGTAGAGAGCCATCCCGGGCAAGGAACCACCTTCACCCTCGATTTCCCCCTGAGCCGGAAGGCCGTCTCCTCCAAGGCCGAATATGTCTGACGCCGCCGTGATCTCGCGCACGCTCGTCAACGGAACGCCCGGCCTCGCTGGCTCCGTCCTCATCATCGACGATGAAGCCGAGATTCGTGAGTCCCTGCAGACCCTGCTCGAAATCGAAGGCTTCGCCGTCGAAACCGCAGCCACCGGCGAAGCCGGCCTGCAGCGCATCGGCGAACAGCCTTTCGACTTGATCCTGCTCGATCTCGCCTTGCCCGGCCGCGACGGCATGGACATTCTGGCTGAAATTCACGCCCACGAACCCCGCCTGCCCGTCATCATGATTACGGCCTACAGCACGGTCGAGAACGCCGTCCGCGCCATGCAGTCCGGCGCCGCCAACTTCATCAAGAAGCCCTGGGACAACGAAAAGCTCCTCGCCGACGTCCGCGCTGCCGTGGGCTGGCGCCGCGCCGAAGAAGAAAACGTCCAGCTTAAGCGCGCCCTCAAGCAGCGCTACAACTTCGAAAACATCGTCGGCAAGAGCGAAGTGATGTTGAAGATCTTCGACCTGGTCGCCCAGGTGGCCAACAGCCGCTCCACCGTGCTCTTGCAGGGCGAGAGCGGGACCGGCAAAGAAGTCATCGCCAAAGCCCTGCATCTGAACTCGCCGCGCCACGACCGGCCTTTCGTCCCGGTCAATACCGGCTCCATGCCGACCGATTTGCTCGAGTCCACGCTTTTCGGCCACGTGAAAGGCGCATTCACCAGCGCCATCGCTTCGAAAAAAGGCCTGTTCGAAATGGCCGACCGCGGCACGCTCTTCCTCGACGAAATCGCCACCATGGGCCTCGACACCCAGGCCAAGATTCTCCGCGTCCTGCAAGACCGCCGCTTCATGCATCTCGGCGGAGTGCAGGAGGTTCAGGTCGATGTGCGCATCATCGCCGCCACCAACATCGATCTGCGCCAGTCGGTGCGCGAAGGCCGCTTCCGCGAGGACTTGTTCTACCGCCTCAACGTGATCACCATCGACCTTCCGCCTCTGCGCCAGCGCAAAGAGGATATTCCCCTGCTCGTCGATTTCTTCCTCAAGAGGTATGCCGGGGAAAACGACCGCCCGGTGCGCAGCATCACCCCGGAAGCGCTGCGGCCCCTGATGTCCTATTCCTGGCCGGGCAACGTGCGCGAGTTGGAAAATGTAATCGAGCGCGCCGTAGTGCTGTCCTCCGGACCCGAAATCACCCTCGACCTGCTTCCCGACAATCTGCTGGGCCGCGGATCGGCTTTCGCACTCCAGGATCCGCCCATGGATGCGTCCCTGTTTGAAATCGTCGAAGACATAGAGCGGCGCGTCATCACCGACATGCTGGAAAAATGTAACTGGAACCAGACCGAAGCCGCCGAGCACTTCAAAGTCCCGCTCTCCACCCTGAATCAGAAAATCCGCCGCCTGAACATCGAAATCAAGAAAAAGACCCGGGGATAAAAAGCTGTTTGTCATCCCGAGCAAGTGTTCTTCGTGCAGCGAGGGATCTGGGCGAGCCGCGCGATGCGTCGCGTTCTTTGCGACGCATTAATCGCGCGTTTGGCTCGCTTCCTTTCTGTTATAGTTTCGTCCAAGCGCCGCAGCCGCGCTCCGAGCCGCATGGAACTCACTTCGCCCGCCGAACTCGTCAAGGAAAGAGTCCTGACAGTTCAGGATTACGTTCTGTTCTGCGGTCAGACCGTCGCCAATCTCTTCCGCAAACCTCTCTACTTTTCCGACATGATGCTGCAGGCCGACGCGATCGGCGTGGGCTCCCTGCCCATCGTCGTGCTCACCGGCTTCTTCACCGGAGCGGTGCTCGCCCTGCAAGCCTCCAACACCCTCGAGCGTTTCGGCTCCATCACCCTGGTCGGACAACTGGTTTCCACGTCCATGGTGCGCGAACTCGGCCCCGTGCTGACCAGCCTGATGGTCGCCGGGCGGAATTCCTCCGGCATGGCCAGCGAGTTGGGCTCAATGGTTGTGACCGAACAAATCGATGCCATGCGCGCTCTCGGCACCGACCCCATGAAGAAGCTGGTTACGCCGCGCATGACGGCCACGATTTTCATGATGTTCTTCCTGACCATCATTTCCGACGTGGTCGGCCTGACCGGAGGCTTATTCATCGCCAAGGTCCTGCTCCGTCTCGATGCCCGCCAGTACTGGTACAACGCCTGGCAGTCCCTGGTTTTTCAGGATGTCTTCATGGGCTTGATCAAGCCCGTTCTGTTCGGCTTCATCATCGCGACCATAGGCTGCTTCTACGGCATGAACGCGCGCGGCGGAACCCAGGGCGTGGGCCGCGCCACCACCCAAGCCGTGGTCGCAGCGTCCGTTCTCATACTCGCGGGAGATTTGTTCCTCACGCGATTCCTGATGGCCGTATTATCGTTCAACTAGCATGTCCACGCCGACTTTGCCGCTTACCCGCACTGCCTCAACCACCGAAGACAATGCTGCGCCGGCCATTGTGTTTGAAGACGTGGCGCTGGCTTTCGGCGACAACAAAGTTCTGCGCGGAGTTTCCTTCCGCCTGGGTCGCGGTGAGACCAAAGCATTGTTTGGCGTGGCAGGCTCAGGCAAGAGCCTGATCCTGAAGCTGGCGCTCGGGCTGATCCGGCCAGACTCCGGCAACATTTTTGTGCTCGGAGAAGACGTCACCCAGATGCAGGAGAAACAGCTGTTCGCGCTGCGCGACAAGATTGGAATGGTCTTCCAGGAAAGCGCTCTGTTCGATTCTCTCAGTGTGAAAGAGAATGTTGCGTACCGGCTCACCGAAGAGCACGGCGTCTATGACGACGAAATCGACCGCAAAGTGCGCGAGGTCTTGCGCTTCGTGGAACTCGAGAAAACGCTCGATCTCGATCCCGCCGAGCTCTCTGGAGGCATGCGGCGCCGCGTGGCCATCGCGCGCGCTCTAATTACGCGTCCGGAACTTCTGCTCTACGATTCGCCCACCGGAGGCCTCGATCCCGTGACCTCGAACACCATCATCGAACTGATCGTGAAGCAGCGCGACGTGTACAAGACCAGCGCCCTGCTGGTCACGCACCGCCTGCAGGACGCTTTTACTATGGCCACACATGAGTTCGACCAGCAAACCAACCACATCGTTCCGCTGCCGCCGGGCCAGCATTGCAGGGTTCCGTTAACTTTTCTGATTCTGCGCGACGGCAAAGTGATTTTCGACGGCGACCTGCAACAACTGGCACACTCTCAAGACGAGTACATCCGGGAATACATTTCGTAGCGCGCCGGTCCGCACTTCCCCACGTGAGTTCCGCCAGTTTGCGCCATCCAATAACTCTGTCATCCTGAAGCCCGCGGTTTGTGCGGGCTGAAGGACCTGTGTACTCGCTCGCTGCGCCGAGGACGCCGTTTTACCGGCTCCGCCTGACCGCTGGCCACTGGCCACTGCCTTTTCACTTCCCTGCCATCAACTTCTCCACCTCGTCAGCCCCCGATGGCAACGCCCCGCTCAGCTTGATCAGCTTTCCATCTTGATCGACGTAGAAGTCGTCCTCAATGCGCACTCCAAGGTTCTCCTCGGGAATATAGATTCCCGGTTCTATCGTGAAAGCCATGCCAGGACCGAGCGGAACTGTGTAGTCGTCGGGATCATGAACATTGAGCCCAATGTAGTGGCCCAGTCCATGGATGAAATATTGTCCCAGCGGCTGCCCATGCAGATCCTTGCCATGAGTGTTGATGTAATCGTATGCAACCTGGTAAAGCGAATCCGTGCCGCTGCGGCCTATGTGCGACTTGCCCGACTGAAAAGCAGCCATGGCGGCCTGCTGCGCTCCAAGGACGATATCGTAGATCTCGCGCTGGCGAGCCGTGAAGTGTCCGTTGATGGGAAGCGTGCGCGTGATGTCGGCGGCATACATCGAGTACTCGCCCGCGGCGTCGATCACGACCACGTCGCCGGATTTCATCACGTTGTCGTCGTCCGAATAGTGCAGCACCGTCGAATAGTAACCAGACCCTACGATGGGCGCATACGCCACTCGCTCGCAGCCGCGTTTTCCCCATTCGTATTGCATCAGCGCAGAAACCTCACGCTCGTTCACGTTCGGCTTTACGGCCTTGAACGCTGCAAAGTGCGCCGCCACTGAAGCATCCACAGCTTTGCGAATCAGCGCGGTCTCCCCCGCATCCTTGGTGGTACGCAGCGACCAGATCATCGGCTTCACGTCCTGAAACGTCAGATACGCGTTGAACCGCTTCATGAACTGCAGCGGCTTGTACGAAGTGGAAGCATCATCGTCCGGATTGACATCGGTGTAGAGCACAGGGTGGGCGCCGGTTGTATAGCGGGCAACGTCATTGGGAAGTTGCCCCATATCTTCCACATGATCGAAACCCGTTATGCTTGGCGCTTCCGGGTTCTCCGCTCCGAGCTTGGGACCGGTCCACTTTTCCTGGGTCAGATTGCGCGGCGGCAGAAAAAGAATCTCGGTGTAAGCGCGCGCCGGCTTATCGCCTTGCGCGTCGGCCGCCGGCGCAATCAGCAGAGCGACGCCCGGCTCGATCGATCCCGAGAGATAAAAAAAGTTATCGTCCTGCCGGAATCCGTAAAGATCGTTCGGACCGTCGTTCTCCGTGGCCGAAAACAGAACCACCACGCCCCCCACCTTCTTGGCGAGCGCTATGCGCCGGGCACGATAATCGGAGTTGGGCTGGCGGTCGAAAGCAAAGCCAGACGCAGCCGCCGCAAGAAAGAAAACACCAGCAAAAAAACTCGCCACAAAAAGAGAAGACCCCAGTTTTCGCATCATGTAATCCATCCTCTACGTGTAGCGCGGGCGTCTCGCCTGCTCCGATCGAAGCGGGAGAGCGCCGTTAGGTAATTCACACTCCCACCGGGAACGGTTTGGTATGAGTCTCCGCGCTCAGCCCCACACCGGCAAACCGTCCTTGCAACAGCGACATCAATCCCGTGTACCAATAACCGACCACAAACAGTAGCAGGAACGGAACCGTAACGTAATTCTCATTCTCGACGGCGTAGTACACGGTTAACGCGAAGTAGGCGCCGATCAGCAACTCGAGCCACGGCACCCAGCCCAGGCGCTTTCTGTATTTGGTGGCTCCGACTTTATCCTTCTTCGATTCCACGTGGTACTTGGGCGTGCGCGCGAATGCGCTCTGCTTGCCGATCAGCGCCTCAATCACGGCTTTGGTGTTAGTAATCGTCAATCCAATGCCAAGAGCCATCAGCACCGGAAGATAAAGCAGCGCACGCGGCCAGCTTTTGGGAAAAAGTTCGCGCTGCGAAACCAGATAGAAGCTGGAAATCGAAAACGTCGACGCCATGAACAGCGGAAAGTCAATGAAGAGCATCTGAAACCATCCCTGATAAAAGCGGATGATCATGGCCGGCAATATCAGCACCGAGAGCACAATCATCAGCGGATAGCTCAGGTTCGCGGTCAAGTGATACCAGGCTTCGATCTTGGTGTGCAGCGGCGCGTCGCTGCGCAGCACGCGCGGCAGGATTTTCTTTCCGGTCTGAATCAGCCCCTTGGCCCAGCGCGCCTGCTGGGTCTTGAATGCAGTCATCTCGACTGGCAACTCCGCCGGACACTCCACATCCTGCAGATAAATGAACTTCCATCCTTTAAGCTGCGCACGGTAGGAAAGATCGGTATCTTCCGTAAGCGTGTCATGTTGCCAGCCGCCCGCTTCGTCGATCGCGGCGCGCCGCCACACCCCGGCCGTGCCGTTGAAGTTGAAGAACACCCCGCTGCGGGCGCGTCCCGAATGCTCGAGCACGAAATGCCCGTCAAGAAGAATCGCTTCCACCTGCGTCAGAAAAGAATAGTTGCGGTTGATGTGCGTCCAGCGCGTCTGCACCATCCCGATCTTCGGGTCGGTAAAGTGATGAACCGTGCGCAGCAGAAAATCTTCCGGCGGAGTGAAGTCAGCGTCGAAGATAGCCACGAATTCACCTTTCGCCGTCTTCAGCCCTTCCGCCAGCGCACCAGCCTTGAAGCCCTCGCGATTCGTGCGGTGATGGTAGCTGATCGGATTGCCCACCGCCGCAAAGCGTTCCACCAGGTTGCGCGCCACTTCAACGGTTTCGTCCGTCGAATCGTCCAGCACCTGAATGTCGAGCTTCTCCCGCGGATACTTCAGCTTGCAGATCGACTCCAGCAGCCGTTCAACCACGTACTGCTCGTTAAAGATGGGCAATTGCACAGTAACCCGCGGCAGGTCCTCAAAGTATGCAGCCGGCTCGGTGGTGCGCTTTTCTTTGTGCTTGTAATAGAGATAAACCAGAACGTAGCGGTGCATCCCGTAACCCGCGAGCAGGATCAGTACGATGAAATAAGGAATCAGCAGCGCGCGATCGAAAGCATCGGTGTGGTAAAGCCCCTGAAAAGTCTTATCCAAAAGATGCTGGCGGAGGTAGGGCCCAATGCCCTTGGGGGCAGCCCATGCGGCCAGCACAGAAGAGACGATGAGATCAGAACGCAGCAAGGGGTTGGCTGAAAACCTTTATTCTACCGGATTCGACGTCTACCGCCGCGTCGCCCACGCCAGCCCATCGGGATCGTGCCCAGCTTCGATGCGCCCAGCTACTTCCAGCGAATGCAGATCGATCACCGCCACATACCCATCAGGAGAGCAGGCTACGAATGCCCGTGCGCCATCGGGCTGCATTTGAATGCCAGCGGCGCCGTGTCCAACGGCGATGCGCTTGACGGTCTTGCGAGTCGCGGTGTCGATGACCGTCACATCCGAGCGGCGCAAAGAAGAGATCAGCGCGAGCTTCCCGTCGGGCGTGAACTTCAGCCGGTTCGCGCCCCGCACATCCGCCGCCAGAGTCTCGGTCACTCGCTTGCTTGCAAGATGAATGATCGACACAGTTCCATCCTCAGCGTTCGCGACCCAAATTTCTTCGCCGTCCGGAGAAACATCAAATCCCTCAGAGTCGTTGCCCACTCGTACGACCGTCTCATTCCAATCTCCGCCCGGCGCGCCCAGCGCCGAGCCTTGCCCAGGTGGGCCTCCCGCAGCCTTCTCGATAATGCTCACCGTTCCGGAACTCACGTTGGTGGTGACAATCGTCTTCAGATCCGGCGAGACGTAGATCATGTGCGTCCGGTTCTGCCCCGTGCCCAGAATCCAATCAACGCTCTTGGTCGCCGGATCGTAGCTGCCAATCGCTTTCGCGCCTTCCGCGGTGAACCACGCCTTCCCATCCACAAAAGTCAGTCCGTGCGGACCGCGCAAAGCTCCCAGGTCGACAGACGGCAATGCCTTCTGTGCCACCAGATCCACGACGGCAAGTGTGCTGTATGCACCGAATCCGTAGTTGGATGCGTAGGCGGTCTTGCCATCGGTCGACGCGATGACTTCGTGCGGATCTTTGCCGACGGGCACGCGCGCGATCACCTGCAAGCTGGAGGGATCGACGATTAACAGCATGCCGTCCTGCTTCGCAAGTATCAGCAATGCGTTCGCAGGCGTCTCCGCAGCGTGCACAAAGCTTGGGCCGAGCATGCCGATGAACAGAACGAGGAAGGTCAATAGGCGTTTCATAATTGCAAAAGCATACGCCATCGCAGCCAGCGCGAGCGCAAAGGACGGCTACTGGCGCTCTTCGATGGGGGGAATCGTCTTGAGCTGCAAGCTCGTGCGATCGCCTTCACTCACGTGCAACGCCCTGCCGCGGCCTTCATAGCTCGCAAGGAATTCAGGATCGTAGTAAGCATCGCCGTCGATACTCTCCCACGCGAAGACCGTGTAATCGCCGGGAGGCAAGCCGCGGAGCGTAAAGCGTCCGCTTTGATCGGTGGAAGCCTTGCGATAGCGATCGGGATGCGTGCGAAAGCGCGCTTCGGGCACAGCCACGACCACAGCGTCAGCGACCGGTTCGTCTTTCTGATTCGTAGCCGCACCCTCGGCCCGCGCTCCATTGGCGCTCGCCAGCACATCAACATTTGTAGTGCCACCGCTCACGGTGAATCCAGAGTCCGCGGCTTCGCGCCCGCCCGCGGCCACCGACTTGAGAAACCAATCGGGCATGTCGCTGGCATCCGAGAGCTGAACGTAATAGCGCCCGGCGGAGACATTCTTCCACTCGAAGCTGCCATCGGCATTCACGTGTGCCATCGCGGAAGAGCCGATCCCGATCGTGACGCCGCCAACGGCATCGTCATCGCCGTCGGCAGAACGCAGCAGAAGAAACATCTGGCTGGGATCGGGCCTCGACACGTTGGCTGCTTCCATCCGCAAACGGCCGCGAATCGAACCGCCGGCCTGCGGCGCGAGTTGCAGGCCGTCCAGGTTTGCCGAAGTGATCTGCAGCGATTGCCGCGCCAGCATGGGCACCGCGGCGTTATCGACGGTCGCGAAAATCGTATACGCTCCCGGAGAAACATCGCGAATCTCGAAGCTGCCATCCCGGTGCATCTCCGCGCCATTCAGCACCAGACTGAAATCTTTCGATTGCAGCATGATCGCGGCCGTGGTCCCCGGCGGCAGGTTCACCACCGAGCCGCGGATGGTCAACGTGGGGCTTGGTGTCAACGAGAAATTCGCAGGGAAGTCGTCCCCGGCATGCAACTGGATCGGCTCGGCCTGCCCGCGATCTCGGGTGCCCGGATAATAAGTAGTCTGGTAAGCCGCGGGGGCAGGCTTCTCCGGGCCGGCGGCGCCATTGCGAGGCGCAGGCGCATTGCCAGTCGTCTCGATCAGACTTCTGAAGTCGGGCGGCGGCGTGACCGAAACAAAGTAGTTGCCCGCGGCAAGGCCCGCAATGCGGTAATCGCCCAAGTCGTTGGTGCGCTCGGCTCCGACCTGCTCCCAGTGACCGCGTCCCGCGACAAAAGTCTGGCGCAGCAGGGCGACTTGCGCCTCAGCCATGGGATCGCCGTCCTCGTCCGTGACGCGCCCTTCCACGACCGCCGCCGCTTGCAATCGGATGACTAAATCTTTCAGCTCCTGCCCGGCGCCGAGAGTGAGCATGCGGCCTTCGCTGCGTCGCTGGTGCTTGTCGATCTCCTGGTACCCGCTGCGCTCCACGAACAAGCGATAGCGCCCCGGCGAGATGTTCTCGATGCGAAAGCCGCCATCCACGCCAGTGAGCGCAGTGTAGTTTCCGCCGTCGCTCTGGCTCTCAGCAATCAGTTCGATCAACGCCTTCTTCACGGGCTCGCTGCCGGGATCTTTGCTGACGACGCCGGCGACGACGGCTCGTGCTGGCGTGGAGGTTTGCGCGGCGGATGAGAGCGGGCTCTGCAGGGAAAGCGCAGCCGCGGCTGCAACGACGAGCCACAACAGACCTGCGGGAAGAACCTTCATCTTGTTTAGTGCGGGGGCTGTCGCGGAGTGCGTCGAGTCATTAGCGTGAGGATCGGATCACGTTCGCTTCGACCTAGTCATTCTAACCTGAGGTGGGTGGTTGATCCAGATCAAAAAATTTGCGGATTCAAGCTCGTAAAATATCTGGAATCAGCAACTTACGTGTTTACGGTCTGGCTAAAATATTGGAAGTAAAGGATTTACTTGCAAAATATTCCATTGAAAGGACTTAGCGAATATCGCCTCGGCTAAGTGCCTTGGAATCAATCGAGCAGATCGTAAAATCCTGCATTCACGGGACTTATCTCGTTGTTATTCGATTGTCAAAGATCAGGCGCGATGGGCTTAGCCGGTTCGTGGTCTCCGGCTTGGTCATTGTCGGCTGATGGGTCTGTGGATGGCAAGGTTGGATGTCACATGGTCGCTGTGGAATTCCGCCCCACAAGAGGCTAGCGGAATTTCCCGAGTTTGTTTCAGCCTTCTTAAAGTAACTTGATTTCTAGCTGCGTTGTCTCGATGATTAGGGTGACCTTGACGGGGTACCGATTTTTGGTTCTCGCGACGGCCTCGGGGATTCTCCGGGGCCGTTTGCATTTTGGGAGTCGGTTTTAATAATCACAGGAAGCCGTTCCTGTTCCGCGATCAGATGCTGAAGCTCATTCCGGACGGATTGGGGCACGGCTGAAGCCGTGCCCTGATACGAATCCTGTCAGGGTCAAAATCGAGATCAGCGCCGAAGGTCGAGATCAGAGTCAACACGAAAGGCAACAAACACGAGGCAGTTCCGCACTGCCTCAGGGGCTGAAGCCGATTGTTCTTTGCTGGGGCTCAACGCGGCGCTGAAGCGCCGCTCTTCCACGTCACTGCACGCCTCAGTGAAGCTAGTTCAGGAAGTACTGCCGATACAGCGTGTCGCGCTGGGCGGGGCGGAAGCCGGCGTCGCGGATTATGCGGCGCAGTTCTTCTTCTGTGGTGCAGTTGGTTACGCCTGCGGCTCTTACTACATTTTCTTCTAACATCACCGAGCCTACGTCGTTGCCGCCGAAGCGGAGGCCCATCTGGCAGACTTTCAGGCCTTGCGTTACCCAGCTGGATTGCACGTTCAGGAAGTTTGAGAGGTAGAGGCGCGAGATGGCTAGGGTCTTCAGATACTCGACGGCGGTGGCTTCGTCCCAGTGGCGGCCGCCCAGCGCGGTGTTGTGCGGCTGGAAGCTCCATGGGATGAAGGCGGTGAAGCCTCCGGTTTCTTCCTGCAGATCGTAGAGCTGCTGGAAGTGGTTGACGCGGTTTTCGTAATTCTCGCCTACACCGAACATCATGGTGGCGGTGGTGCGCATGCCGATCTGGTGGGCGGTGCGGTGAACGTTGATCCAGTCGTTGGTCAGGCACTTGAGGCGGGCGATTTTGTAGCGGACTTCGTCGTCGAGAATTTCGGCGCCGCCGCCGGGGATGGAATCGAGGCCGGCATCGCGCAGGCGGAGAATTGTGTCGCGAATGCTGAGGCTGCTGTATTCGGCGATGGCGATGATTTCAGAGGCGGAGTAGCAATGCAGGTGAACTTGCGGAAAACGCTGTTTGATCCCGCGCAGCATCTTCTCGTGCCAGTCGATTTTGAGATCGGGATGCAGGCCGCCTTGCATCAGCACGCCGGTGCCGCCTAGGTCGACGGTCTCGCGGATTTTTTCGTAGATGGTGTCGAAATCGAGGATGTAACCTTCCTTCGCGGCTGGCCCTTTCAACGGGCGGTAGAAGGCGCAGAAGGTGCAGTACTCGGTGCAGAAGTTGGTGTAATTAATGTTGCGGTCGATGATGTAGGTGACTGTGCCTTCGGGATGAAGCCGGCGGCGCACCGCGTCGGCTTCCATGCCGATGCCGATCAGGTCATCGGATTCGAACATTTCCAGAGCTTGGTGCTTGGTCAGGGACATGTGCAGGTTAATTCTAACGGAGGGTGGGGGGTTGGGCCAACTACGGGGACGACTAGGCTGTGGCTGCTCCTAACTTCTTGCGGTAGCGGAGGTATTGAACCAGCGTCACGGCTGTGCCGATCACGGCCAATCCGATCAAGATGGCCATTGCCGGTTTGTAGTATTTGGTGAAGAACCGCAGGATATGTCTGCCGTAAACGAATCCGAGGGCGGCCTCGATGAAGTAGCGAATTCCGCGGCCGAGCACCAAGGCTGCGAGGAATTTTTTTCGCGAGTACTGCATGGCCCCGGCGACTAGCAGAAATGGGAGGAACGGAAACGGTGGAGGGAGCAGGGCGGGAATCACGATGGCGGCGAATCCCCAGCGCTCGAATGCCTGCGAGACCTTCGCAGATCTTTTTTTCGAGAGCTTGCGCTCCATCATTTCTTTGCCGCCTTTGCGCGCCAGGGCATAAGTAATGTAGCCGCCGATGACCGCGCCGAGGGTCGCCATGAAGGCATAGTAGGGCCATGGTTCCCGATGACGGGCGGCCAGCCAGATGGTGAGGACGTCCATGCTGCCGGTCACCGGGATCAGGGAGTTGTCGATGAGTCCTAAGAGAACCAGACCGATTCCACCCAGGTGACGGAGCTGCCGCCAGAGAGGCACTGCCAGCAAGGGATGGAGAGGAAGCAGCATTTGGGTTCGTTAAACAATTGCGGCGTTTGCCGGGACATTTGCCTGGACACTCTTCTGAACTAGGAAACGCATCTCGGGCGCGGACGGCAATGCTCCGATCTCGGCTGCATAGCGATAGAAGAGTTGCAGGCCTTCCAGGCAGGCAGCGTCGAGGTGGTAATAAATGTTTTCGGTGAGGTAGGAGCGTATGGCGGCCTGGCTCAGACCGAGGCGTGGAGCCCATTCGCGGGTGATCTGGTCGAGGTTGGCGGGTTCGAGTCCGTGGTCGCGGGATTGTTGAAACAGTTGCGCCAAGTCTGGCACTGCAGCGTCGCTTCGCGGCGCGGACAGCCGGGGGCGGCTGTCCCCACACAAGTCTTCTTCTTGCAGAGATTGCTGGCGAACTGCCCAGAAGGCGAAGACGAAGGGCTTGCCGGTGTGGCGAATCCACTCCTCGGCTAGGTCGAGCGTGTGATAGCGGGAGCGGTCGATTTGCAGCGCGGGATCTCCAATCAGTAATCCGGCGTCGTGCCGGGCTAACATTTTTTCGATGTCCGGTTCCATTGACATGAATGTCCTGGGGCCGCCCAGCCATTTTTCAAACAGAATCTTGGTCAGAGCGACCGAAGTCATTGACGATGTGTCGAGAGCCACGGTGCGAATCTGGTCTACGGGCACTCGGCTGGCCAGGAGGATGGAACGCACCGGGCGGCGGGAGGCAATCGCTACGCCGGGCAGGACCATCAGCCCAGGGATTTGTGCGTACGCCGCGGCAGGGATGATGCCGATATCGGCGGTTCCGGCTTCCAGAGCGCGGGCGCAGGCGGACGGCAGGGTGTAGGAAATATCGAACTCGCTTGCAGCCTCGCCGTGTTCGAAATCCCACATGAGGGGGGCGGTGTTGAGGTAGGAAATCGCAGAGATGCGCAGAGGTCTCATTCCTGTTTTGATTTTAGCAGACCTTTTTCCACGGGCGTTTGTGACGGCTTCCCTTGACAGAGGTTTCGGCGGGTCAGTAGAGTCCGCGCAAGCCGGGCTTCGCCGGGCGGACAGCCGAGGGCGGCTGTCCCCACATGATTTTGTTCTGGTAGCGGGGAGTTTGCCCATGAATACCGCTGTTGTATCGCCATCGGTTACGCACATTCTGGAGTGGCTTGCGATCTCGCTGACGCCGGGCCTGGGGCCGACGAAGGCGCGGAAGCTGGTGGAGCATTTCGGCAGCGCCGAGGCAGTGTTTCACGCTTCGCTCACGGAGCTGGAAAGCACGGGAATTCAGGCGATTTCGGCGCAGTCGATCGCGACGGGGAAATCGGCGGAACTGGCACGGGAGGAAATCGCCCGGGCTGCCGCTGCGGGAGTGACGGTGGTGTCGCTTGAAGATCCCTGTTATCCGCCGCGGCTGAAGGAAATTTATGATCCGCCGCTGGTGCTTTATGTTCGCGGGAATCCGGAAGTGTTGACGCAGCCTGGCATCGCGATGGTGGGCACGCGTCACCCTACGCCTTACGGTTCGGGGATGGCTGAGCGGCTGGGGTGCGACCTGGCGGCGCAGGGGTTGGTGATTATCAGCGGGATGGCGCGCGGGGTCGACACGGCAAGCCATCGCGGGGCGATCTCGGCCAAGGGTAGGACGATTGCGGTGTTTGGCACGGGCGTGGATGTGATTTATCCGAAAGAGAATTCGCGGCTTTCGGAGCAGATTCTTGCGCTGGGCGGGGCGCTGATCTCGGAATTTCCGCTTGGCACCTCTGCCTTTCCACAGAATTTTCCCATTCGCAACCGGATTTTGAGCGGCATGTCGGTTGGTGTGCTGGTCGTCGAGGCCGCGGAGTATTCTGGAACTCGCATTACGGCGCGCTGCGCTCTGGAACAAAACCGCGACGTTTTTGCTGTGCCGGGAAACGTCACGAACAAAAATTCGTGGGGGCCGAACACGCTGATTAAACAAGGCGCAAAGCTGGTTGCGACGTGGGAAGACGTGTGGGAGGATCTGCCTGCGGAAGTTAAACTTGCGCTGACTCCGGCGAGTTCGCCTGAATCCGGGAGAGGCTTGTCGGCATCTCTATTCCCGGACGAAGGGCTTCCGCCGCATGAGAAGCGGATATTGAGTCTGCTGAAAGCGGATGAGGCCACTCACATTGATGAGTTGGTGGAGAAATTAGAGGCAGAAATGTCATCGTCAGAAATCTTCGCGGCTTTGTTTGAGCTGGAGCTGACAGGTAAAGTAAGGCAGATGCCGGGAAAGAATTTTGTGAAAAGTTTCTGAGGGGCAGCTTCTAGCTCCTAGCTTCTGGCTACTAGCCAAGCCTTTGAGACGGTGACCGATGGAAGACTTGAAGGATCTCCGGGTCTGGGCCAAGGCACACGAATTGACTCTGGCTGTGTATCAGGAGACACGTGCCTTCCCGAAGGAAGAGATGTACGGACTGACGAGTCAACTGCGACGTGCCTCCGCTTCGGTCGGAGCAAACATTGTTGAAGGATGCGGCCGAAGATCGGATGCAGAGATGAGGAGGTTTGTTCAAATCGCCCGCGGCTCTGCCGACGAAGTGGAATATCATCTGCTGCTCGCAAGGGATCTGAATTTACTGACTGCCGATGAGCACAAAAATCTGGAGGCGAAAGTCCTCGAAATCGAGCGGGTGCTAGCCTCGCTCGTGCAAAGTTTGAAAGTTACGGTTTTGGCTGCAGCCAGTAGCTAGAAGCTAGAAGCTTTTTCCCGGTAACTTGTTGCCGCTGTCCCATTCGTGCTAGGTTCAAAGCGAAAACTTAAGAACTGAGGATCCATTGGTAAAGAGTTTAGTTATTGTCGAATCGCCGGCCAAGGCGAAGACCATCCAGAAATATCTGGGAAAGGGATTTACGGTCGAGGCCTCGCTTGGCCACGTCAAAGATCTGCCTAAGAGCACGCTGGGCGTGGATACGAGCAACGACTTCGAGACCGATTACGTGGTCATCCCTGGGAAAGAAAAGGTTCTAGCCAAGTTGAAGAAGCTGGCAGGGCCGATGGATGCGATCTATCTGGCGCCCGACCCCGACCGCGAAGGCGAAGCGATTGCGGCTCATCTGGCGGGGGAACTGGCACGCAACGGGCACGCGAAAAAAACAAAAAAGAAGAAGGGCGAAGCCGACGCGCCTCCGCGCATACAGCGCGTCACATTTAATGAAATCACGAAGCGGGCGGTGCAGGCCGCATTCGAGCATCCGCGGGCGATCGATCAGAACCTTGTAGATGCGCAGCAGGCGCGGCGCGTGCTCGACCGGCTGGTCGGATACCAAGTTTCGCCGCTGCTGTGGGATAAGGTTCGGCGGGGGCTTTCCGCCGGGCGTGTGCAGACGGTTGCGCTGCGATTGATCGTAGAGCGCGAACGCGAGATTAAGGCGTTCGAAAAGAAAGAATACTGGACCATCGATGCGCACCTCGCGGGAAACAAGCCCCCCACGTTTGACGCTCGCTTTCTGGGTAAGGGCGAAGAGAAGATTGAGGTCACGAACGGCGAGGATGCGGAGAAGATCCGCGCGGCGCTCGAACAAGCCGACTGGACCGTACGCTCCGTTGATAAGAAGGAACGGCGGCGCAACGCAGCGCCTCCTTTCACCACCAGCAAGTTGCAGCAGGACTCTTCACGCAAACTGCGCTTCAGCGTGAAACGCACGATGATGATTGCGCAACGGCTTTATGAAGGCGTGGAACTGGGCGAAGAGGGACTGGTCGGCTTGATTACCTACATGCGTACCGACTCGACCCGGGTTGCGCCTGAGGCAATTCAGGAAGTGCGCGAATACGTGGGCAAAGAATACGGCGCGGCCTACCTGCCTGAGACTCCGAATACATATAAGGAGAAGAAGGAAGCGCAGGCAGCGCACGAGGCGATTCGGCCGACTTCGGCGATGCGGCATCCGGATCAGGTGAAACAGTATTTAAAAGAAGATGAGTTCAAGGTCTACAAGCTGATCTGGCAGCGTTTTGTGGCGTCGCAGATTATGCCGGCGGTGTTTGACCAGACCACTGTGGATATCGATGCCAAGGGTAAGTCCGAGACGTTCTGGTTCCGCGTGACCGGTTCGGTGCTGAAGTTCGATGGCTTCCTGCGCGTTTACGAAGAGTCGAAGGAAGGCAAGGATGAAGAAGATGAAGAGCTGAAGCACAAACTGCCGGCGCTGGAAGCGGGGCAGAAGCTCACGCTGAAGGAGTTGAAGCCGGAGCAGCATTTTACCGAGCCGCCGCCGCGTTACAACGAGGCTTCTCTAGTAAAGGAGCTGGAAGAGCGCGGGATCGGGCGTCCGTCGACTTACTCGGCGATTCTGTCGACGATTCAGGAGCGGCAGTATGTGCAGAAGTTGGGCGGGAAGTTTACTCCCACCGAGATTGGGTTAGTGGTCACCGATCTGCTGGTCGAGAACTTCCGCGATATTTTCGATATTGCCTATACCGCTGGCCTGGAAGAGAAACTCGACGAAATCGAAGAAGGCAAGGAGAAGTGGACCGATACACTGGCTGAGTTCTACAAGAAATTTACGAAGGACCTCAAGTATGCCGAAAAGCATATGGAGAACATCAAGCGGATGGAGAAGCCCACCGACGAGAAGTGCGAAAAGTGTGGAGCGCCGCTGGTGATCAAGTGGGGCCGGCACGGATCGTTCTACGCTTGCAGCACCTACGACAAAGAAGACGAGAATACCTGCACGTTTACGAAAGAGAATCCGATCAACCTGCCTGACCTCGACTCGGCCGACGTGCAGGAGACCACGCAGGAAGAATACTGCGAGAACTGCGGGCGGGTCATGGTGCTGAAGCGCGGGCGCTTTGGGCAGTTCATGGCCTGCACGGGATATCCGGACTGCAAGACTACGCGGCGGCTTGACCAGGGCAAGAAAGTTCCGGACATACCGCTGGATGAGCCTTGCCCGAAGTGCGGGCGGAACATGATGATCAGGCATGGACGCTACGGGGAATTTACGGCTTGCAGCGGGTACCCTGAGTGCAAGTACGTGAAGCAGAACTATATTGGGGTGAAGTGCCCGGAGTGCAAAGAGGGCGACCTGGTCGAGAAGCGGGCGCGGAAGGGTAATACCTTTTACGGGTGCGGAAATTATCCGAAGTGCAAGTTCACTTCGGCGCATAAGCCGATTGCGGAGAAGTGTCCGAGCTGCGGCAGTGAGTATCTGGTGCAGAAATATCTGAAAGACGGGCCAGTGATTGCGTGCCCGAACAAAGAGTGCGAGTACGAACGGCCGGCTCCTGAGCTGGCGGCGACTACGAGCGCATAGAAGTGATTGAGCGATCGGGCGATTGTGTGATTTGGGGGCTCTTTCGCGGCTCCTTCTAGGTTTGGCTTGCAATCGCAAAATCACTCAATCGCTCAATGACTCAATTTTGATCAATGACTCAATTCCGAACGAGGTGTCTTTATGTCGAAGAAAGCGACCGCTACGGATGCTCAACTGATCATGAAACTCTACGACCTGCGCCGCGAGGCGGAAATCCGCAAGGCGCGAAACTGGTGGGTGACCGGCTTCTGGCCGGAGAGCGCCGACGATTTTATGAAAATCGCCGGGGCGATGGGCTCACAGGAAAATAACTGGCTGCGCCAGGTCAGTGGATACTGGAGCATGGCCGCTGCCTTCGTGGTGCAGGGGGCGCTGAGCGAGGAGTTGTTCATCCAGCCTGCAGTGAGTGGAGAGATGTTTTTCGTGTTTGGCAAGGTTCATCCATTCC
This sequence comes from Candidatus Sulfotelmatobacter sp., assembly GCA_049512915.1. GTDB lineage: Bacteria > Acidobacteriota > Terriglobia > Terriglobales > Acidobacteriaceae > Sulfotelmatobacter. The sequence goes on along the minus strand of JBEKWP010000004.1, from coordinate 12,462 downwards.
TCAAGGAGCTGCGCGAGAAGATGGGCGACCCGCACATGTTCGAGAACATCGAGAAGGTGATCACGGGCTCCAAGTTCGGGCGCGAACGGCTGAAGCTGACGCTGAAGCGGCTCGAAACGATGCGTGAGAAGAGAGCTCTGGGGAAGGCAAGCTAGAGACGTCCGCGTCGCGTGAGCTTCGCTCCACCGTAGCTTCGGCTTCGCCCAGGGCACGCAGCCGAGGGCGGCTGTTCCCACGTGAAGTCTCTGCAAGCGTCTCCGCAGACTGAGACGTCAGGTCATCTGTTATCCTAGACGGCTGTGCGGATGATCTGGTGGTTCCTGATCCTGGGTGTGAGTACGCTGGTCGTGGTGTGCGTTGCGATCGCGTTGTATATGCGTTTGCGGCGCCATTTGCAGGCTGCTCATGCCGCCCACGAAGGAAGTTCCAGTGAAGCTGAGCGGGAGCCGCGCAGCGTTGAGTAGTATGGCCGTTGAACATTTTGGAGACCTTCCATGGCAAAACCGGCAATTCAAACCTTAAGCACATCGCAGGAGCGGATTTTTGACGGCGCGCGGCAAGTTGCTCTAGTAGTAGGCGGCAGCTTGCTGGTGGCAGTTTGTGCGCACATCACGATTCCCTTGCCGGGCACACCCGTGCCTCTGACGGTGCAGAACTTCGGCGTGCTGTTGGTCGGGCTGCTGCTCGGCAGCCGGCGCGGATTTGCAGCGCTGGCGCTTTATCTGGCGGAAGGCGCGATGGGCATGCCGGTGTTTAGTCCGACGGGACTGGGAGGAATCGCGCAGCTGCTCGGACCTACGGGAGGATTTCTGCTGGCTTATCCGATGGTGGCGTGGCTGGCGGGCTTTGTGATGGAGCGGGGACGGAAGCGTTTCGCGCGCGCCGCGCTGGGCGGGTTTCTTGGTGAGGTTGTACTTTTCATGAGCGGGCTGAGCTGGCTCGCCGTGCTGACGCATTCCGTCGTGCAAGCGTTCCGCTGGGGACTTTACTGGTTTCTGTTTGCCGAAGTCATCAAGGTGATGATGGCTGCGGGAATTGCGGCGCGCTGGCAGCACCGCGCGGGCGCAGCGATAAAAAGTTAGAACAGCAAGCAGGCTGGAGTTTAATAATGACAGTAATTTCCGAACAAGAAGCAAAGCATTCCGCCGATGCGGCCTCTGGAGTGCGCGAGATCAGCATCGCTCACAGTCCCGATTCCGACGATGCCTTTATGTTTTACGGACTGGCTACTAATAAGGTGCGGGTTGCGGGACTGCGGTTCACGCATACGCTTTGCGATATCGAGACGCTGAACCAGAAGGCGCGGGAGGGCGTTTACGATGTGACGGCGATTTCTTTTCACGCCTATCCTTATATTCAGGATTTGTACGCGCTCATGTCCTGCGGCGGCAGCGTGGGTGAGGGTTATGGGCCGATGGTGGTTTCGCCGCGGCCGTTTACGCAGAGTGAAATCAAGGAGAAACGCATTGCGGTTCCGGGGACGCTCACGACTGCATATCTCGCCTTGCAGCTTTTTGCTCCGGGCGTAGAGACGGAAGTTGTGCCCTTCGACCAGATTATTCCGCAGGTGCTAGAGGGCAAGTTCGAAGCTGGGCTCATCATCCATGAAGGCCAGCTGACTTATGACAAGGCTGGACTGCACCGCATTGTCGACCTTGGCCGGTGGTGGCAGAAGATGACGGGGCTGCCTTTGCCTTTGGGTGGCAACGCGATTCGCCGCGCGCTGGGCCCGGAACTTGTGTCAGCGGTGAACGGCGCGCTGCGCGACAGCATTCAGTATGCGCTCGAACATCGCGAAGAAGCTTTGTCGTATGCCATGCAGTTCGCTCGCGATCTTGATCCGCAGACTGCGGACCGGTTCGTTGGGATGTATGTGAACGAGCGGACGCTGGATTACGGGCCCGATGGGCGCGAGGCGGTGGTGCGGCTGCTTGATATGGGGCATAAGGCAGGAATTATTGGGCCTGAGGCGCGGGTGGATTGGCTGGTGTGAACAGCTTCTAGCCGCTAGCTACTAGCTTCTAGCGGTAAAGAGCTGGGTCGATGAAACGAATTTTGCGGATATTGGCGCTGGTCGTGGCCACCTCCTACGGAATGTTCTTCCTGCTGCATGTGTGCTTTTATCCGAAAGAGGACGTGCCGGCAGAAATTGGGCTGCGGCAGTTTTCTTGTGCTACAGCGCGCTTTATTTCTACCTGGCGCGGAGTAAGAGATCGGTTCCAAACTAGTCCCACTCTCGAGTCACTAAAATTATAAGCGGCTTCGCTAGAAGCTAGCAGCTAGGAGCTAGAAGCTTGCTTCCCCAAACACTTCTGATCGACGCCGACGATACGCTTTGGGAGAACAACATTTATTTTGAGCGGGCCATCGTTCGCTTTATTTCGTTTCTGAATCATCACGAGTTTTCTCCCGAGCAGGTGCGCGAAGTTTTGAATGATGTGGAGCGGGAATCGATCGCGACGCATGGTTACGGCCTGCACAGCTTTTCACACTCGCTGGTGACGACGTTTGAGCGGCTCAGCGTGCAGCCGGTTACGCCGGAGTTGCATGCTCAGATTACGGGCTTCGCGCATACGATCTCTGCGCATCCGATTGAATTTCTGCCCGATGTCCCGCAAACTTTGCAATATCTCTCCACCCGGCATCGGCTGATCCTGGTGACCAAGGGCGCGTTCGAAGAGCAATCGGGGAAGATCGAGCGGTCGGGACTGCGGAAACATTTTGCGGCCACGGAAATCGTGGCGGAAAAACATCCTGAGGTCTATCACGCCCTGGTCGAAAAACATTCGCTGGTGCACGGTTCCACGTGGATGATCGGCAACAGTCCCAAGTCGGACATTAATCCGGCGCTGGCCGCGGGTTTGCACGCGGTTTTCGTGCCTCATGGCGATACCTGGATCCTTGAACATGAAGAAGTGAATGCGGCGCCCGAGGGACAACGGTTGCTGATTGTGGGGCGGTTTGCGGAGTTGCGGGAGCATTTTTGAGCGCCGACCCTCGGGGGCTAAAGCCCCGATCTATGAGAGACCCATTACGCGGCGCTGAAGCGCCGCTCTTCCACGGTATTACCCAGCGCGCCGCGGCAGCACCAAACTAACCAACAAGCGGCTCTCGCGGGGCGTTGTTGCCGCATGCTACGCTCATTCTGCTCTGCATTCTCGCACCACTCGTCTTGGCCGTGGAGACCAACCATTTCCGCAGGCTGTTGCGCACCGTTGAAGCTCTCTCCGAACTGGGGCCGGAGCTGACGGCGGAGCGCGAATTTTCAGACACTTCGCGCCGCATGCTTGCCGCTGTGATGGAAGCTGCGGGCGCGCGCGAAGGTGCGCTCTTCGTTTTCAGCGATAAACCCACCATGCTGACGTCGGTGGCGGCGGACGGTTTCGCCATGCTGCCCGAGCCAGCGATTATTCCTCTTCTGCCGAAACACGCACACGCGCTGGCTGCCGCGCGCGGACCGATTGTACTGAACGCCTCCACCTACTCGATTTTCCTCAGCTCGAATGGCAACGTGGCGCCCGAGCTTTTCAAGTGCGTGGCGCCGCTTAAAGCTTCGGGCAAACTGGCCGGCATTGTGGCGCTGGGCAGGCGCCCTGGAGATGCGCCTTACGAAGAAGGGGAACTGGACGCGATGGACCTGCTGTGCAGCTACATCGGGCTGGCGGTGCAGAACCATGCACTGTCGCAGACGCTGGCGCAACGCGTGACCGAGAATTTGCGGCTGATGGCTTCGCTGCACGGATTCTATGACACGGCGCTCGAGGCTTTCGCCACCGCGATTGATGTGAAGCACGTCAACATTCACGGGCACTCTCTGCGCGTGGGCCGCTATGCCGCCGCGGTCGGCGAAGCGATGGGAGTGGACGCCGGCGAAGTGGCCGCGCTGCGCAGCGCCGGATATCTGCACGATATTGGCAAGGTGGCGGTCGACCGGCGCTTATTCAGCAAACCGGGAGCACTCAATCCCGAAGAGTTTCGCGAGATGGCGGACCATACCGTGGTCGGGCACCAGATTGTGAGCAGCGTCGAGTTCCCCTGGCCGAAGATTCATGAGGCGGTGCGCTGGCATCACGAGCGCAACGACGGGTCCGGTTATCCTGACGCGCTCGCTGGAGACGACCTGCCGATGCCGGTGCGCATCATGGCGCTGGCCGACACCTTCGACGCCATGACCAGCACTCGTCCTTATCGCGAATCGCTTTCGCTGGGCAGCGCGCTGAGCGATCTGGTGCGCATGACTCCGCAGAAATACGATCCCAACGTGGTGCAGGCTTTTCTGATCCAGGTGCGGCGCGACGCCGTGGGCAGCAACCGGGCTCCGCTGCTGGCCGATCATATGCCGGTGAATATTGCGCCTGGCGATGTTGACCAGCTGGCCGCGACTTTGCAGCACAAGGTTTCGCGCGGGAAAACGTATTTGACCTAGCTTCGGCTATCAGCTATCAGCTTTCAGCTATCCGCTTTCAGCTCTTCCCTTAGTTTTCTGGGCGCTGGTTTTGGCTGGCGCACCGCAAGCTTTCCACTGTCTTTTGGTAACCACGGCCAGCAACCTTTTCCTTCGATCCGGGTTGATAATGTAGGGGCTGTCTGTCTTTTCCCTGGGGAATCCCATGCATTTGGGGCGTGCGAAGATCGGCTCGTTTCTTCTCTGTTTTGGGCTGGCGTGTGCGGTCCCGCAATTGCTGGCTGATAAGAAAGACCAAGCGGAATCTGGCCCTGATGACCAGAGACGCGCCCTGCATGCGCTGAATCGCCTGACCTTCGGTCCGCGCCCCGGCGATGTGCAGCAAGTGATGGCGATCGGCGTCGAGCGGTGGATCGACCTGCAATTGCATCCCGAAAAGATCGATGATGGAGCCCTCAAAGCCCGCCTGGAGCCGCTCCGCACCCTGCAGATGAGTACGAGAGAGATTGCGGAAGACTTTCCGGATGGGCAGGAGATCAATCAAGTACGGAATGGCAAAAAGCCTATGCCTTCGGATCCCGCGCGGCGCGCGGTGTTTCAGGTGCAGCTTGCGCGCCAGGAAGAGAAAAAAGAACGCAAGGAAGAGGCGGCCAAGAATGCTGTTGCCGATGCTGGCCACGACAAAGCCAACAGCGCACCAGTCGATGCGGCCATGACGGCGGCAAACGGGACTCGCGATGCCATGACCTCTGGCGCCGGCGGCAACGATCCTGCGGTGGAAAAGAGCGTTCAGCAAGATCAGGACACGATGGCGGCCGCAGCGCCCCCGCCACCAACGAAGCCGACGCCCGAAGAAGAAGAGCAGGCGCGGCTGCGCGAGGAGCGGCTCTACTCCGACCTCGAAGTGCAGCAACTGCCGAACCTTCCGCCGGATGAACGTTTCAAGAAGGTTCTCAGCATGACGCCGGAGTCGCAGCTCGCGGTTGCCGATTCTCTGCGGGGAGGCAAGGGGAAGGAGTTTCTCGAAGGTCTAACTCCGAAGCAGAAGGAAACTTTGCTGGCCATGAACAACCCCGGTGGCGTAGTCAACGACGAACTGGCGCAGGCAAAGCTTTTGCGGGCGGTCTACAGCCAGCGCCAGTTTGAAGAAGTGATGACCGATTTTTGGTGCAACCACTTCAATGTGTTTGTGGGCAAGGGGCTCGACCACCTGATGCTGACCAGCTACGAGCGCGATGTGATCCGTCCACATGCGCTCGGCAAATTTGAGGACCTTCTTGTGGCCACGGCGAAGAGTCCGGCGATGCTGTTCTATCTGGATAATTGGCTGAGCGTCGGACCGAACTCGGCGCAGGGTCTGGGGATTCCGGCGAATCCTTATCGTCGTCCTCGTCTGCCACGGCCGAACCAGGGCAAGCGCTCCAGTGGGCTCAACGAGAATTACGGACGCGAGTTGATGGAGCTGCATACCCTGAGCGTGAACGGGGGATACTCGCAACGTGATGTGACCGAAGTCGCTAAAGTTTTTACGGGATGGACGATTGACAAGCCGGCAGAAGGCGGAGGGTTTAAATTTGATCCGCGGATGCATGAGCCCGGGCCCAAGTTCGTGCTCGGGCATCGCATCAAACCGAAGGGTGAAGGCGAAGGATTGGAAGTGCTGCACCGGCTGGCGACGAGTCCGCAGACCGCGCATTTTATTTCGCTGAAACTGGCTGAGCGCTTTGTTTCGGATGATCCGCCGCCGGCGTTGGTCGATCGAATGGCGAAGACGTTCATGAAGAAAAAAGGCGACATCCGCGAAGTATTGAATACGCTGTTCCATTCTCCTGAGTTTTGGGACGACACCACCTACCGCGCGAAAGTGAAGACGCCTCTGGAGTTCGTGGCCTCGGCGGTGCGCGCCACGGGCGCGGAGATTGACGATGCGCAGCCGCTGGTCGGGCAGCTCAACCGCATGGGGATGCCTCTTTACGGCGCGCAGCCACCCACTGGATATTCCATGAAGGCGGAAACCTGGGTGAGTTCTTCAGCGCTGCTCAACCGCATGAATTTTGCGCTGGCCTTGACCAGCGGCAAGATCAAGGGTGTGAAAGTGGATGCGGCGCAGCTGGCGGGAAGCAGTTCGCCGCCGCCGGATGCAGCTGCGACGCTGGCCACGCTCGAAACCAGTCTGGTGGTTGGCGGGGTTTCGCAGCAGACGCACGACTCGATCGTGGCCCAGATCGAGGCGGCAGGAAAGAACGGCGCACACGTGGCTGCGGATAACAAGGCCGGGGCGCGCAAGACTGCAGACCCAGGGCGTTCTCCAGATGTGGGCGTGATTGCGGGTTTGTTGCTCGGTTCGCCGGAGTTTCAGAGAAGATAGCTTCTAGCTACTAGCTTCTGGCCAAGACGCTACGGTTTCGGCCGGGTGCGCGCTTGGAAAAGAAATAGCTGGGAGTGGGAGCTTGAAGCTAGGAGCTGGGTTTTATGTCCATTACTCGTCGCATTTTTCTTCGTAACGGTGCTCTCGCCGTAGTCGGTACTGTGGCCGTGCCGAGCTTTCTGGCTCGCGCCGCCATGGGCGCGGCTGAGCCGGGTGCGCGCACCAAACGGCTGGTCGTTATCTTCCAGCGGGGGGCGGCGGATGGTCTGAACATTGTGGTGCCTTATGGCGAACCGCAGTATTACGCCATGCGGCCCAGCATTAATATTCCGCGCAAGGCGGTGCTCGATCTTGACGGATTCTTTGGGCTGCATCCGTCGCTCGACTCATTCCAGCCGCTTTGGAAGCAGCGGCAACTGGCGATCGTGCACGCCGCTGGGTCGCCCGACCCCAGCCGCTCGCATTTCGATGCGCAGGATTTCATGGAGGCCGGCACTCCCGGAGTGAAGTCCACCGAAGATGGATGGCTGAACCGCTCCCTGCACGGACTGCCGCAGCCGGGGCAGAAATCGCCGTTTCAGGCGATCGCCATGGGGCCGTCGATTCCGCGCATCTTGAGCGGACTTGAGCCGGCGATCGCCATGAATAACATCAACGACTTTTCCGTCGGCGGACGAAATCCGAAGCCGTCACCGGTTGCGACCGCTTTCGAAGCTATGTACAACCACTCGACTGACGCCGTGCTTCACGGCACGGGCGAGGAAACTTTTGATGCGGTGAATATGCTGAAGGCTGCCGATCCGTCGAAGTACAAGCCGGCGCCGGGCGCGGATTATCCTAAGGGACGACTCGGGGACAGCCTGCGACAGCTCGCGCAGCTCATCAAGGCGAATCTGGGCGTGCAGGTGGCGTTTGCCGATATTGGTGGCTGGGACCATCACGTGAACGAAGGCGCGACTGAGGGACAGATCGCGAATGTGTTGCGCGACTTCTCGCAGTCGATTGCCGCGTTCTGGACCGATCTCGGCGATCTCGGGGAAGACACGGTGGTTGTGACGATGTCCGAATTCGGGCGCACGGCGCGAGAGAACGGCAATCGCGGCACTGACCACGGCCACGCCAACGTGATGTTCGTGCTGGGCGGGCCGGTAAAGGGCGGCAGGGTCTACGGACGCTGGCCGGGGCTTGATCAGTCGCAGCTCTATGAAGGGCGCGATCTGGCTTTGACTACGGATTTCCGGCAAGTGCTGGGCGAAGCTGTGGCGCGGCACATGGGGAATAAGAATTTGAGTGACGTGTTTCCGGGGTACGAGAATCAGCCGGGGAAATTTCTGCGGCTTCTGGGATAGCGGAGCCGGTTCGGTTATCTAGCCTTCGATCAGCACATCGCCGTTTTCAATCTTCAGCGGATACACGGCAACCTTCACGTTGGGATTCTGGTCGGGGACGCCGGTCTTTGGGTCGTAGGCCCAGCCGTGCCACGGGCATATTACTTTCCCGCCTTCGATCATTCCCTGCCCCAGCGGGCCGCCGCGATGCAGGCAAACGTTGTCCATGGCGCTGAAGACGCCGTTTACGTTGGCGATGCAGATGGTTTTCGCGCCGCAGGGAAATTCTTTGGCTTCGTCGGCGGGCGGGAGGTCGGATTGGGTTGTGAGCTTCGTAAAGGTCGGCATATGAATCAGCAATTGGCAATTGGCAGTTAGCTTGAACCGGTTGACCAAATGCTAATTGCGAACTGCTAATTGCTCATTTCGGCTGTAATGTTTGCGCGATCATTACCTGGCGCTTGAAGTTCTCCAGCATATTCGGATCCAGGCGCACTTCTGTCGGCTTCTTCGCCAGCGTCATGGTATCGATTTTGTCCTGCAGCTTGAGCAGCGCGTAGAAAAGATTCTCGGGACGCGGCGGGCAGCCGGTGACGTAAACGTCCGTGGGCACGATTTTGTCGACGCCCTGCAGGACGGCGTAAGTGTTGAACGGGCCGCCGACCGAGGAGCAGGCGCCCATCGAGATCACCCACTTCGGGTCGGGCATCTGGTCGTAGATACGCTTCACTACCGGCGCCATCTTCAAAGTCACGGTGCCGGCCACGATCATCAGGTCGCTCTGTCGCGGGCTGGGGCGGAATACTTCCGATCCGAAGCGCGCGATGTCGAAGCGCGCGGTCGAAGACGCGATCATCTCGATGGCGCAGCAGGCCAGCCCGAAAGTCATCGGCCACACGGCGGATTTGCGCGCCCAGTTGAAGACGTAGTCCACCGTGCTGATCATGAAATTCTTTTCGAACTTGTTTTGCAGCCAGCCCATGAAGGGACCTCAGTCGCTACGATTATACAATTGAAGCGCACGTAAAAGGGGGCAAAGAGTTCGTGACGCGATGAGGAGAAAACCCTGTGGCAACTGGCCTCGGACGGTGGAATTAACGGTACCGCAGGTATGAGCTGAGAGAGACAGCCCCAAACAAAAGATAGAATCCGCCGACTGCGACAACGAAGCATGCGCACAAAACAGATATCGCCATGAAGGCCCGAGTTTCCGCACCCTCCGACCTGAAGGATGGAATTATGCGGTAAACCCCATAGACTGGCATTGCCACCGAGAGCAAACCAGCCAGAAGTATGATTAGAGAACCAGCGATATTACGTGGCCCCCCGCATGGGCCGCCTAGGGCGAACAGCCCTAATGGCAGGGGTAATAGCGACAGCCAGCACAGTACGATACCTTTCTTGAGTCGAGTGCTCCACGTGAACGGTAGCATAAGTGCCCCTGCCATGGATCCTATCGCAGGGGCATACGCTGCTGCATGTTACTTTTGCTCTTCGTCCAGCGGGGGAAGGACAGGGCGGGTTGCTCACTTGTTCCTACTCAGCTACAAATAGACATCCATGGATTCCAGACCTGCCGTGGCCTCCGAGAGCGAACACTTTGCCACTCTGCTCTTCAATGCGTGGGCTCGCATCCGCAGTTCGCTGTTTTGGGTGGTGGGCATCGCTCTTTTCCTGCGCGTGGGCTGGATCATCGTCGGCCATACTTATAAGTTCAAGAGCGCGGACGACAATTTCGGCTTCGGCTGGGAGATGGGACGCATTGCCGCGGCTATCGCGTCAGGACGCGGCTTCAGCAATCCCTTCGGCGCGGCGACGGGGCCAACTGCGTGGGAGCCGCCGCTCTATCCTTATCTGACTGCGGGCGTGTTCCATGTCTTCGGCATTTATTCGCGAGCCTCGGCGTTCGTGCTGCTCTCGCTGAACAGCGTTTTCTCGGCGCTGACCTGCATTCCGATTTTTCTTGTCGCGCGGCGAATTTTTTCCGAGAAAGTTGCGGTCGGCGCCGCGTGGACCTGGGCGCTGCTCCCTTACACGATGTACTGGTGCACGCGGTGGGTTTGGGAGACGAGTCTCTCGCCTTTGCTGCTGGCCGTGATTCTGTGGCTCACGCTTACCCTGGAAGACCGCGACGGGCTGAAGCCGTGGCTCTGGTTCGGCGTGCTTTGGGGGGTCGCTGCGCTCGACAGCACGGTGCTGCTGTCGTTCCTGCCGGCCTCGGGGCTGTGGGCCTGGTATCACCGCGCACGGCGGCGCAAGCCATCGCTGGCGGGCGTGGTGCTGGCTTCTGTGGTTTTCCTGGCTTGCATCACGCCATGGACCGTGCGCAACTACGAAACCTTCGGCAAGTTCATTTTCATCCGCGACAACTTTGGGGCTGAACTGCACCTGGGCAACAGTAACGGCGCCGACGGCACATGGAGGCAGGTTTTGCATCCCACGCAGGATGTTTACTCGATGCGTCAGTACACCGCGATGGGCGAGTTAGCCTACATCGCAATGCGGAAGCGGCAGGCACTCGACTACATCGAGGCGGACTACGGACGGTTTGCCGTTCTATGCCTGAAGCGCTTTGTTTATTTTTGGGCTGGACCGCCGCGGCTGGCGCAAGTCTGGTGGCTGGCGCAGGTGAAGAATTCGCTGTTTCTCGCTTCCTCGGTGCTGATGTTCTGGGGCCTGGGACGCGCTTTGCGCCGGCGCAGACCCGGCGCGTGGCTTCTGTTCTGGCTGATCTTGTTGTACCCCGCGATTTACTATGTCGTCTTTCCCGGCCAGCGCTACCGTCATCCGATTGAGCCGGAGATGACGATCCTGGGAGTTTACTTGCTCACCGAAGCCGGCACGAAGAGCGGAACTGAGGACCCACCGTCACCGCACCGGGTTTGAAAAACAGAAAGTTGGAACATCCCTGGCTTGGCCTCCGTATATGTGGACACGGGATAGTTTTCCAGAGTCCGCACTCACCAATTCCAAATCGCTGCGTCTAACCCGTTGAAAGGGAGGAAGCCTATGAACCGGCAACGCCAATTCCCCACCTGGTTGGGCGCAATTCTGGGAACCATCTGCGCCGTGTTCATTTTCGCGCTCGGGGCTCACGCCTCCGATCACCGGGGCGCATTTACCGAAGAATTCCATCAGACCTATGCCCTTACTCCGGACGGCCGCGTGGAACTCGACAACATCAATGGCGCGGTTCACATCTCCACCTGGGACCAGAATGAAGTCAAAGTGGATGCTGTTAAATACGCCGACGCGAAGGACCGGCTCGACGACGCGCGCATCGAAATTGATTCGAGTAAAGAACACCTTTCCATTCGCACCAAGTATCGCGATCACGACCTCACGTTTAATTGGGGGTCACACAACAATCCCGCGAGCGTTGAATACACGCTGACCGTTCCGCGCACCGTGCGGCTGGACGAGATCAAGCTGATCAACGGCTCGCTTGACATCACCGGCGTCACCGGAGAGGTGCACGCCTCGTGCATCAACGGCAGGCTCGAAGCGCATAATCTCGCCGGCCGCGCCGAACTCTCTACTATCAACGGCCATCTGGACGCCCGCTTTGACCAGCTTTCCGGCTCGCCTGTTGAATTGAATTCAGTGAACGGTTCGGTTGCGTTGACGATTCCTTCGGATTCGAAGGCAGAGATCGAAGCCAGCACGGTTTCCGGTGGAATCGACAATGACTTCGGGCTACACGTGAATCATCACAGAGTCGTCGGCCACGACCTGCGCGGGGAGTTGGGCACGGGAGGCCCGCGTATTAAGCTCGCAAACGTTAACGGCCGGATCGAGATTCATCATGCCTCGGATGGGCGTACCCTCAGCCCGGTGAAGGATCTGAGCCATCGCGACGATCCCGGCCCGGGGGTTCGCAGATCAGGCTTCGAGGCCATCAGCAATAATGCACCCTCGCGCTTGAACGCGCGCAGGTCGTCCAGGCTGTGGAATGATTTCGTCTGGTAGTCGTCGGGCGTGGGTGTGTCATCGGGAATGCGGCACGCCTCTACATTCTCGAAGGCATGCTTCTTCAGCAGCTCGACGTATTCCGCCTCGGAGCGCACATGTACGGGCACTTTCAGCTTGTCGACCCACTGCAGCGAATACTGATTGTCCTTGTATAGATTGATGAGGATGAATAACTTTCCCCGCGGAGCCAGCACGCGAAACAGCTCCATCAGCGCGCGGTCCTGATCGGCGTAGTAATAAAAAGACTCGACCGACAAGACTTTGTCGAAGAAGTTTTCTTCCCAGGGAATCTGCTGCGCCGATCCCCAGACATAGAGCACGTTGTCGAAATCTTTCGAGGCGGCACGAGCCTCGCGAATCATCTCGTCGGAAACGTCGAGGCCGACTAC